>JAJQGK010000026.1 GCA_021200555.1 Clostridiales bacterium
GAGTTTACAGCACTTCACAAAGGCCGCCCGAATCAGGATGACCTGAAAGCTGCAAGGAAATTTGCAGCAGAAATAACGGAAAGGAAGTAAGACGGAATGGCTGAAAAGGAATTTGACATAGAAAGATATATGTCTCACGGAGTTGAGAGAATAGTAAAAAGTGCTTTAAAAGCATCATTATCAAATCCAAGAGAATCAATTTTTATGGCGAAGTATGCAATGGCAAGCAAAAAGGCAACCGAAAAAAGGCGTGTTGCCGAACAAAACGGAGAGCATATTCCGCCATTTTTAATTGCGAGTATTACAAGTAATTGCAATCTTCATTGCGCCGGTTGCTATTCGAGGGCGAATCACGCCTGCAAGGACTGTGAACCTGTTAATCAGCTTACGGCTGAAGAGTGGCAAAAAATATTTGATGAAGCTTGCGAACTCGGTATTGGATTTATACTTTTAGCAGGTGGCGAGCCTTTTATGCGCAGGGATGTTATTTCCATTGCGGCAAAAACTCCCGATATTCTGTTTCCTATTTTTACAAACGGAACTATGGTTGACGACGAATATTTAAAATTATTTGATAAAAACCGTAACTTACTTCCGATTTTAAGCATTGAGGGCGGAGAAAAAACAACCGACGAACGCAGGGGAAATGGTGTATATAAAAAGCTTGACGACTCTATGAAACGAATGAAAGATGCCGGTATTCTTTTCGGTGCATCAGTCACTGTAACAACCGAAAATATGCATGAAGTGTTATCGGATGATTTTGTTCGTAAGCTCTATGACAAAGGCGCAAAAGCTATTATTTATGTTGAATTCGTTCCTGTAACCGAAGAGGCAAAGTTTCTTGCACCGCAGGATGATGAGAGAAAATTTATTAAATCAACTCTTTATGATTTAAGACTCAAACACGAAGATATGGTATTGATTTCATTTCCCGGTGATGAAAAGACATCCGGCGGTTGTCTTGCTGCCGGAAGAGGATTTTTCCATATCAATTCTCACGGCGGTGCAGAACCCTGCCCGTTCTCTCCGTATTCTGATGTAAATGTCAAGAAAATCGGAGTAAAAAACGCAGTTAATTCTCCGTTATTCCAAGCAATTCAGGCAGAGAATTTGTTAATAGAAGACCATGCAGGTGGATGCGTTTTGTTTGAGAGAAAAGACCAAGTGGAAAAACTTCTTGCTAACAATTAAGTAACCACTGATTAAATCAGCCTGACTGAGCGTGCTGCCTGCTTGATCATTTTCCGCAATACATCGGTTCTTTGCAAAAAGTTTTCGGATTGAAAATACGCTTAATACATTCGACACACGCAACTTAATCAGCGATTACTTGATTTTAATGTTGGTTGTCTTTTGAAGAAAAGCTTGGCGGAGAAATGAAAAAAATTTAGAAAAAGGTATTGACAAACGGAAAATGCTTTGATATAATTTAAACCGTTCAAGCGACATGCGAGAGTGGCGGAATCGGCAGACGCGCACGTTTGAGGGGCGTGTGGTAATCCCGTACGGGTTCAAGTCCCGTCTCTCGCACCAAAAAGCACCTGTTTTACGGCAGGTGTTTTTTTATGTCTAAATTTACTTTTTCACTTGTATATTTTTCCCTATTGGTATATAATGATTGCAGGAGGGATTAAAATGAAGAAAAAAATAATTTCAGTTATTCTTTCATGCTTGATTTTTGTTATGCCTATGACTGCCTTTGCCGAAGATGTTTCGCTCCCGGAGGAAACTCTCATTAAAATGGGCGATATGAACGAGGACGGCAAAATAACCGCCGCCGATGCAAGGTCGGCTCTGCGTATTGCCGCAAAGCTTGACAGCTCGGACGATGTTGAACTTGCACGCATAGATGCCGACAACAACGGAAAAATCAGCACATCGGACGCCAGACTTATTTTGAGAGTCGCAGCAAGCATTGACTCCTTCGTTTACGGCTTTGACGGAGAGGGAAACTCCAATTGCGTAAGCGTTCTCAAAAGCAACAATTACTATGTTTCAATGGAGCTTGAAGGTGTAAACGTTATCCTCGCAAAATCCGGCAACAAGATTTACGTATCCGGCGATGATTTTAACGGCGCATTTGCCGGCGACTCCTTTTCAAACGTAAACTGCGGTATTCTTATTGACGGTGACAGCATTTACGCCTTGCTTGCCATGACTATGGCGGAATCGGGCAACACCTCTTACATCAAAATGCTGGTTGCAAGCGGCGGAGCTTCGATTTTAGGCGATTTTGACATTTCCGATGATGAGCTTTCTCAGATGGCAAATATATTTGAACTGATGATTGCCGATGATTTGGGAACACCCTCAAAGGTCACGGAAAACGGCACAGCCTATATTTGCTATTCCTACTTTGTTGACGGCGCTCAGTATATGCTTTACACCGATACTTCCGGCATGGCAGTAAGAATTGACTATGTTGCGGATACGGACGTTATAACCATGATTACATTTAATTCGGTTTCAACGGATGTCCCCGATGAATATTTTGATTTGGATATGTACACGGAGTTCTAATCCTGTAATGAAGGCTATAATATTCGGGCATTACAGTCAAAACTTAATGTTGATTTAAGGTATATGTGTTAAAAATTAAATACAGGGTGGCAAATACTGCCCTGTACCTTTGTGGTTTTCTGACTATTCAGCGGTACCGTCTATTCAGCGGTACCGTTGATGTTTAGTCAGAATTTTTTCTTTTTGCCTCAACGATTAATTCGTCTATGAGTTCTTTTGCCTTTTCAGTATTATCACTTTCAAGCAAAGCTTTGAGCGATAACATAACCGTCAACAATTCAATTCTTGACATATTTTCGTCCATTGTGCTCTCCTTTCCGGCGCCCATCGCCGTATTTGTTTTTGTATCTCCATTATACCAAAGATTATTCTTCAAGTCTATTCTTTTTTACCGTTTTTAAATAAAAACAGCACATTTCTCACGCAAAATTCCGCTCATTGCCGCCGCTGCATTTGCCTTGAGAATTTACCCACACTTAAGTAAATACAGGGTGACAAATACCGCCCTGTGTTTTATTTGGGCTGCACTGCTTATTCATTAAGCAGAGCTTTTACTTTTGCTTTTGCCTCTTCAAGGTCTTTGCATTCATTGATAATTGCGAGAACCTTACGGGTTTGATTTTCTTCGGCAACCGCAACGAGCAATTCGCCTAAATATTCCTCTTCTTCCATTGCGCTCTCCTTTCCGGCGCCCATCGCCGTATTTGTTTTTGCATCTCCATTATACCAAAGATTATTCTTCAAGTCTATTCTTTTTTACCGTTTTTAAATAAAAACAGCACATTTCTCGCACTAAATGCTACTCCTTTGTTACTGTTGCATTTGCTTTGGGAATTACTCCTTACTTGACAGCCGCAAAAAATAAAAATTTTTTCAAAAAAACTCTTGCAAAAAGTATATTTATATGGTATCATAGCTACCGTTGTGAATATCCGGGTGTGGCGCAGTTGGGAGCGCGCTTGACTGGGGGTCAAGAGGCCGTGAGTTCAAGTCTCGCCACTCGGACCAAAATATTGAAGTCTGCATTCGCTTTGTTTGCAGACTTTATTTAATTGATAATTAATAATTATTAATTAATAATTGATGATGGGGCTTCACCCTATACCCCCTTGTATCTAATTAGCAATTAGCAATGAGCAATGAATGGTGGGGTAAACCCCACACCCCATTATATATAATAGAATTAAAAGTTTGTACGCATTGGTAAATTGAATTGCAAATTAAATTTTTTATTAGAGTGAGCGTTAGCGAGCGGAACAAGCCCGAAGGGCTTCCGAAATTATTAATTATTAATTATTAATTATTAATTTTTCAACGGGTGTGCAGGAACGAGAATTTCTATTGAGGTTTGCGGAGAATTAATTCATTGCACATTACAAAAAGAGGGTGCCGTATGAAAAAATCTGTAATCGGAATTTTAGCCCATGTTGACGCAGGCAAGACGACTCTTGCCGAGGCGCTGCTTTACAAATGCGGGAAAATCCGCAGCCTTGGGCGTGTGGATAACGGCGACACTCTCCTTGACAGCCACGAGCTGGAAAGGCAAAGGGGCATAACGATTTTTGCGTCTCAGGCTGTTTTTGATATGTACGATTGGAAAATATCACTCCTCGACACTCCCGGGCATGTGGATTTTTCTGCCGAAACGGAAAGAATATTGCAAATCCTTGACTATGCAATTCTTGTTATAAGCGGAACGGACGGCGTTCAGTCCCATACGCTTACGCTGTGGAATTTGCTGAAAAGCTACGGCATACCCGTGATTATATTCGTGACAAAAATGGACTTGACGGACAGGAGCCGAAAGGATATTATCGAAGAGCTGAAAAAGGAGCTTGACGGCGGCTGTATAAGCTTTTCCGACGACGTTTGTCTGCGGGACGAGGAGCTTGCCATGTGCCGAGAGGACGCAATGGAGGAGTACCTGTCGAAGGGAAAAGTCAGCCGAGACATCATTCGAGAGCTTACGGGAGCAAGGCTTGCTTTTCCCTGCTTTTTCGGTTCGGGTCTGAAAATGACAGGCGTTGACGAGCTTATAAAAGGCTTAAACGACATTCTGCTTAAAAAGACATATCCGAAGGAGTTCGGCGCAAGGGTTTTTAAAATCACACGCAGCCAAAAGGACGGACGAATTGTCCACCTGAAAATTACGGGAGGTACACTAAAGGTTCGTGACACCGTAAACACAGGGGAAAAGGACGAAAAGGTTGCCGCTCTGAGAATTTACTCCGGAGAGAAATTCGACTCCGTAAATGAGGCGTCGGCGGGAGATGTATGCGCCGTAACAGGGCTGTCGGACGTTCAAAGCGGGCAAGGGCTCGGAATTGAAAAAGACAACTTGCAGGCCTTTCTTGAGCCTGTTATGAGATACAGAATTATTTTGCCGGAGGGCGAGGATCCAAAGGTTGTAATGCCGAAGCTTAAGCTTTTGGAGGAAGAGGATCCGATGCTGAAAATCTCATGGAACAGCCGTTTGGAGGAAATAGGCGTAAGTCTTATGGGTGAAGTGCAGGCGGAAATCCTGAAAAGCCTTATATTCCGGCGGTTTGGAATTTCGGTTCGCATTGATCAAGGCAGAGTGCTTTACAAGGAGACAATCGGAAATACGGTTGAGGGAGTGGGACATTATGAGCCGCTTCGTCATTATGCCGAGGTACATTTGATTTTATCGCCCTTGGAAAGAGGAAAGGGACTTTTGTTTGAAACAAAATGCAGCGAGGATTTGCTTGGGGGCAGCTGGCAAAGGCTTATACTTACCCATTTGCAGGAAAAGCAGCATTTGGGCGTGCTTATCGGAGCGCCCGTTACGGATATGAAAATCACCCTTGCGGCGGGCAGAGCCCACATAAAGCACACCGAAGGCGGTGATTTCCGTCAGGCGGCGTACAGAGCCGTAAGACAGGGGCTTATGCAGGCCGAAAGCATTTTGCTTGAGCCCTATTACAGCTTTTATCTTGACGTTCCGTCGGAGCATATAGGCAGAGCCATCAGCGACATTAAAGCGAAAAGCGGCGAGCTTGATCCGCCTGTTCAGTCCGAAGGCAGAGCGGTTCTCACCGGAAAAGCGCCCGTTGCGTCAATGAACGGCTACGCCTCCGAGGTTGCGGCGTATACCTCCGGCAGAGGCAAGCTGAGACTTACGGTATGCGGATATGATGTTTGCCATAACTCCGATAAGGTTATTGAAGAGTCGGATTACCGTCCCGAAAGCGATTTGGAAAATTCTCCCGACTCCGTTTTCTGCGCTCACGGCAGCGGCTTCCCTGTAAAGTGGAACGACGTGCCGGAGTATATGCACATTGAAAGCTGTCTTAAAAAGAAGAAAAACGAGGAAATTACATTAAACAGACGGAATTTTCATATTGACGACAAAGAGCTGCGGGCAATTATGGAGCGTGAATTCGGACCCGAAAGAGAAACTCAAATTCTTTACCGCAGTGTACCGAAAACGGAGGAAAAACCCGCTAAAAACGACCCGGAAAACGAGCCGAGACAGAAGTACCTTATCGTTGACGGCTACAATTGCATTTTCGCCTGGGATGAGCTTAAGCAAATTGCCGAGGACAATTTAGAAGCGGCAAGACATCGGCTGGCGGATATTTTGTGCAATTACGGAGCATTCGTAAAAACGGAAATAATACTTGTTTTTGACGGATACAAGGTTAAGGGCAATCAGGGCGAAACAATAAATTACCACAATATCCACATCGCCTTTACAAAAGAAAGAGAGCTGGGAGACGTATACATCGAAAAGCTGATTTCTCAAATCGGCAAAAACTACAATGTAAGAGTTGTAACCTCCGACGGCTTAATTCAGCTTACGGCGGTAAATCACGGCGTTCTGAGAGTATCTGCTGCGGAATTTGAAGAAGAGGTAAATGATGTCCGCAAGCAGATAAGAGAGCTGGCGGAGGAGTTGAATCTTCTTCAATGAGCTTCTTCGGGGCTTGACATTTTTATACATTGAATATATAATAGAAAAGTAAAAAATTCGGATTTATCCGTAAATAGGAGTGAAAAAAATGCCGCTTGTAACAACAACGGAAATGTTTAAAAAGGCTTATGAGGGCGGATACGCCATCGGCGCCTTTAACGTAAACAACATGGAAATTATCCAGGGTATCACTGAGGCAGCTCAGGAACTTAACGCTCCCCTTATCCTTCAGGTTTCGGCGGGAGCCAGAAAATATGCCAATCACACATACCTGACAAAGCTTGTGGAGGCTGCCGTTATTGAAACGGGTCTTCCCATTGCCCTTCATCTCGATCACGGCGCAGATTTCGACATCTGCAAAAGCTGTATCGACGGAGGATTTACCTCTGTTATGATTGACGGCTCAAAGTATGATTTTTACGACAATATCGAGCTTACCAAAAAGGTTGTGGAATATGCCCACGCCAACGGAGTTGTGGTTGAGGGCGAGCTTGGGAAATTAGCGGGAATCGAGGACGACGTCAATGTTTCGGCTGAGGATTCCGCATATACAAATCCTGCCGAGGTTGAGGAATTTGTCACAAAAACAGGCGTTGACTCCCTTGCAATCGCAATAGGAACAAGCCACGGCGCTTATAAATTCAAGCCCGGTCAGGACCCGAAAATCCGCATCGACATCCTTGAAGAGGTTGAAAAGAGACTTCCCGGCTTCCCCATAGTTCTCCACGGAGCCTCCTCCGTACCTCAGGAGTTTGTAAAGCTTATCAATCAATACGGCGGAAATATGCCCAATGCTATCGGTATTCCGGAGTCCGAGCTCCGCAAGGCGGCGGAAAAGGCTGTCTGCAAGATAAACATCGACTCAGATCTCCGTCTTGCAATGACGGCGTCAATCCGTCAGCACTTCACCGAGCATCCGGATCACTTCGATCCCAGACAGTACCTGTCTCCCGCAAGAGACGCTATCAAGGCAATGGTTGCCCATAAGATTAAGGACGTTCTCGGCTGCGACGGCAAAGCTTAAGTAGATTAAAATCGAAATAAAAAACTCCTCTTTTGTTAGGTATATTTTTGTTGTACCTCATTGTCCGACAAAAGGGGAGCAATTTATTTATACCAAAAAAATACGCCGCCGACCCGACAAGCAGCATCAAAAAAAAGATAAGGAAAATCCGCATGAAAATAATAATGCTTCGGCAATTTACGACTCAAGGGGCATGATATTTCCAAAGGCATATTTCCCTTAATTTTACAGCAAATTTAAGATTATATTCCCGTAAGCTATTGTCTTTACCCTTAATTTATGCTATAATTTAAGGGAAAGTGGGGATGCTAAGGAAATGAGAACCTTCAACTATTCTGAAATCAAAAATCAAAAATGGGACTGCGAGATATTGGGACTTATTGCAGCAATCTATAAGGAAGTCGGAAAACAGGAGTTGTATTTGAAGCAGCGGCCGGCTGAATTGGAAAAGTTAGTCGAAATTGCGAAAATTCAAAGCACCGAAGCCTCTAACGCTATCGAAGGCATTGTTACTTCCAATACCCGCATTAAGCAGTTAGTCGAGGAAAAAACTGCGCCGAGAAACCGTGACGAGCAAGAGATTGCAGGCTACAGAGATGCGTTAAATATTATTCACGAGAGCTTTGACGCCATTCCAATCACACAAAACTATATTTTGCAGCTGCATAAAATTATGTACAGCCATATGAACAACCCTATGGCGGGTCAAACCAAAAATGTGCAGAATTACATCAGCGCCACATATCCTGACGGACATACACAGACGCTGTTTACTCCTCTTGCACCGTTTGAAACACCGGAAGCATTAGACAGAATTTGTGAGGAATATAACCGTGTCATCGGAAATTTTGAGGTTGAACCGCTTATTGCAATCCCCGCCTTTATTCACGACTTTCTGTGTATCCATCCATTCAATGACGGTAACGGCAGAATGAGCAGGCTTCTTACAACGCTGCTTTTGTATCGCAGCGGTTTTTATGTGGGAAAGTACATCTCCCTTGAAGCGAAAATTGCCGGTCACAAAGACCTTTATTGCAATGCATTGAGTAAGTCACAAGACGGCTGGCACGAGGGAAACGAAGACAAGACCCCGTTTATAAAATATCTGCTGTCCGTAATTTTGGCAGCATGTAAGGATTTTGAGGACAGATATTCCATTATGGAAGAAAAACTGTCTGCTGTTGAAACGGTGCGAAAGGCAACGCTTATGAAAATCGGAAGGTTTACAAAGCAGGATATAAGAGATCTGTGTCCAACGCTTAGCATCAGTTCTGTTGAGGGCTCTTTAAGAAAACTGGTTGACCTCGATGAACTGAAGCGTGAGGGCAAAGGCAAAGCCACTTATTATTACCGCCTGAAATAAATACCCTTAAAAACCGAACTCAACACAATAATAAGAGCGACTTTAACCGGCCGCTCTTTTTTCATGCCCTTTATGTGTTATTACAATGACTTTTCAAAAAAATATAACGCCGGCGGACACAAATCGCACGGGCGCTGTACACTGTTCAACAAATACAGTACAGCGTAAAAAGCTGAACCTGATAAAAATTTCACGGATTGGACACATCACTGTCTTTCTTTTCTTGTTTAGATATGGTATACTATTTGTTGTATGCGAGTACAAATCGAAAGTTGAAATAGGAGCATGATTATGGATAATGTAGAACGAAAAAAACAAGGACTTCCTTATTGTTATGATGATCCGGCTTTGTTAGGAGATCAGCATATTTATCAAAATAAAATGTGTGAGTATAATCTAACTTTACCAACAGAAACAGAGAAACGACAGAATCTTTTAAAAGAAGTTTTTGCAGAGATAGGTGATGGTTGTACGGTTGAGACGCCATTGAATGCAAACTGGGGATGTAAACATGTTCATCTCGGAAGGGGTGTCTATCTTAATTCTAATGTAACGTTCGTTGACGATGAGCATATTTTTATTGGGGACAACTGCCTGATTGCTCCGAATGTCGTATTCAGCACATCAGGACACCCAATACTTCCCATTTTAAGGGAGCATCACTATGTTTATAATCTGCCTATTCATGTTGGAAAAAATGTGTGGGTTGGTTCCGGGGTTCAAATTATGCCTGGAATTACAATAGGCGATAATTCTGTAATCGGAGCCGGTAGTGTAGTTACAAGCGATATTCCTGCGAATGTGGTAGCTTATGGTGTCCCGTGTAAAGTGATTCGTGAGATTGGAGATAAAGACAAGGAATTTTATTATAAGAACAGAAAGCTGGATGTGTGGGAGTAATTCAACTTCCTGTTTATCGTCCTGAACTTAACACAATAATAAGAGCGACTTTAACCGGCCGCTCTTTTTCTTATTCTTTGGCAGGTTATTATGATGAATTTCTTCAAAGGAAATATGGCAACAAAAAAATCGGCACGGGCGCTGTATGCCATCCGACAGATGCAGCACGGCGTCAAAAGCTAAACCTGATAAAAATTTCACGGATTGGGTATGCTGCTGTCTTGCTTTTACTATTTTGGTATGATATACTGATTGCTGTATTTGACTACAAATCGGAATTTGCGAGGGGAAGGCAATGGATTTAAAAGGATTTCAATGGACAAGGAAACCGCAAAAATATAATATTTCTGAGAATAAGATTGAGATTATAACAAAGCCGCATACAGATTTGTGGCAGAGAACCTACTATCATTTTCAAAATGATAACGCACCGGTTCTTCAGATGGAAACGGATGAGAAGTATTTCAGTTTCACAGTGAAGACGGATTTTGAGGAAAGCCATCATCGTTTTGACCAATGTGGGATAGTTATGTATCTTGACAGTGAAAACTGGTTAAAAGGCTCTGTTGAATATGAAAATGACGAGTTTCAGCATCTTGGAAGCGTTGTTACGAACCAGGGATATTCTGACTGGGCTACGACAGAAATTCCTGCAAATGTAAAATCCATATGGTACCGGTTTAGCCGACGGGAAGATGATTACTGTATTGAATGCTCTGAAGATGGCGTACGGTTTAAACAGATGAGAATTTGCCATATGTATCAGGGCGGCGGCAAAATTCAGTTTGGAATCTATGCCTGTTCACCGGAGGATTCTTCTTTTAAAGCAGTCTTTTCGGAATTGAAATTGACAGAGTGCATGTGGGAAGCGCATGATGGTCAGCAGCCGGATGAATTATTATATTCCGGTTTGTCGATCTGAATTTAGCACATTTTATATCTAAGAGCGACTTTAACCGGCCGCTCTTTTTTATGCCCTTTATATGTTATTACAATGATTTTTCAAAAAAATATAACGTCGGCGGACACAAATCGCACGGGCGCTGTACACTGTTCAACAAATGCAGGATGGTATAAAATCATAGGCGTTACTTCCGATTATCATTCCCCCACTCACAAAGCCGGTCTAAAACTTTTACAAGAGAATGACCTCTGTCGGTAAGGGAATATTCTACTTTTGGTGGGATTTGCGGATATACACGACGGATAATCAAATCGTCCGCTTCTAACTCCTTCAGGTTTTGGCTCAGTGTTTTGTCGGCGACCTTTTTTAAATACCGCTGCATTTCGTTGAACCGAACAGGCTCGTATTCCATCAAACAATAGAGAATAATCGGTTTGTATTTACCTGAAATGAGAGACAGCGTATAACTGTAACCGGTGTCCTCAAAATTTGCGTTATCTATCGTTTTTTCACTCATAGCTTACCTCCGAGAAAGTACCTTACATAAATGTAGGTACTTGTTTTTTATCCGGTTCTATGATAGCATATATTCAGTCGAAAGACAATAATAACAGGAGGCTTATTTTTATGAGAAAAAACATCAAAACAACCGAGGCGATTTTCCCGATGCCGGTATTGATGGTTGCAACGTATAACGAAGATGGCAGCGTTGATGTTATGAACGCCGCTTGGGGAACCATGCTGGAACGAGACCATGTGATTCTTAACTTGACTGAGACTCACAAGACAGTAAAAAACATCAAGGCAAGGAAGGCTTTCACTGTCAGCATTGCTGATGCGGCGCACATGGTCGAGGCAGATTATTTCGGAGTGGTATCCGGCAATAACACTCCTGACAAGTTCGCTAAAAGCGGATTGACAGCGAAGAAATCCGAAAATGTTGATGCGCCAATCATTACAGAATTCCCGCTCTGCATGGAATGTGAATTCATCGAATATCAGGATGGAGAATATGGCTGCGGTGTTATTGGCAAAGTAGTCAACACTACGGCAGATGAATCGGTTATGGATGGCGACAAGGTGGATATTACGAAGGTATCTGCAATTGCATTTGACCCGTACACACACGGCTACTATAAGGTAACAGAGCGGATCGGAAACGCATTTGAGGATGGTCTGGCGTTGAAATAAAATCTTTGGTGTATGCCAATATTGCTGCAAAAATTGAAACATTTTGAAAGAGCGACTTTAACCGGCCGCTCTTTTTTATGCCCATTTGAAGGTGATTGCAAAGGATTTACTCGAATAAATATAAAGAAAAATCAGCGCGGCATATGTTCATGAAAAGCCGCAACGATGAGTACAACTATCCTGCGGTGGCTGCCCGTGGATAGATGTTCAGAGCATATTTATTATTTTCCATACCGCTCCTTCATGGAAGCAAGGAAAGAATGCCCTTCCACCGGCTGCGCGCCTGCATCGATTTCATCCAGAGCTTCGTTGACGAGCGTTGCTGCCTGTGCTTCCGCCATCGTTTTTTCATAAAGCGGAATGCTCATGAGGACCATTTCTCCATATCCGTTTTTCGTAACGATGATAGGTACATCGCTCTCTTTGCAGGTTCGGGTAATCTGCGCTGTGTTTTTGAGTTCGTTAATCGGTATTACTTTTGGTAACAGCTGCATCATAGTTATACACCTCCGAAAATTCTGTGCTGATTATACTCTTATTATACCGCAATCGGTACGGAAGTCAATAGATGCAGAGATATTCACAAGATGTCATTTCCAAAGGCAATGCCCGCCGAAGATATTTGGCTCTGAAGGATGGAAGGTCTGCACGGGCGTTGTACGCAATTCAACAAATTCAGTACAGCGTCAAAAGCTGAACCTGATAAAAATTCCACGGATTGGACATACCGCAGTCTCTTTTCAATTTTCCGTGCTGCGGTTTTTGAGATACACCGGCTCGCAATTTTTAGCCGAAAATTTTTATTCTTCTCATAACCCCGTCAACGGTGAGGCTGTCACTCACAATGTCATTTTAAAGCTGTCGTCCAGCAGCCCGCACACCTGCTCATCCGGCACCGTTCCGTCCAGCAAAACGGTAAGCCAATGGGTTTTATTCATATGATAAGCGGGGAAAAATCCGTCTGACTGCTTCAAAATATCAATCAGCAGCGGATCGCATTTCACATTGAGAATATCCGCCGCTTCCTCCGACGGCAATCCCAGTCGGCTTTTGGGGATATTCATCACAAGCCCGTACCATTTTTTGTTTGTCTCATGACGCAGAACCGCCGAGGTAAAATCCTTCGCCCAAGGATATTCCGGTTCGTCGCCGTATTCCTTCATCACATAATCAAAAAGCCCTTGTCTGTCCGTAAAATCACCGCCTTTCATTTTTCAGCCGTTATACATTCGGAGATTGCTGCCGCACAAGAAGCGCCACCGTCTCAACGGTATTACCGTTTTCCCACAAAAGTTTCCTTATCTCCCGTCCGTCACGATAAATCGGAAAATTAAACTCTATCGACTTCAAAATCCTGTCTGATGTGCCGTTAGGGTATATCTGGATTTCTTTAATCAGATAGGAAACAAGGCTTTTCTTTTCCTCGTCACTTATTATAGCATAAAGTTTGCTGAAGTTCTCCATAATTCTGTAAACATTCTCAAGCGTAATTGCTTCCATCTCAATAGAGCTTCTTCGCAATTTTGCATCTTCAATTCGTTCTTCCAACTCCACTATTGTGTCATACAGCCCATCAAGTCTTATTGTCATATCGTGGATTTTTCGTTCCCGATATTTTGCATCAGCAGGAAGATTGTCAATTTCCCGTTCCAAACGGGCTTTGTTCAAATCAACCTCTTTCAACTTACTTTCATAATTTGCAAGCTCTTTATCTATTTTGCTCGTATTGGTCTGGACACCAAATCGTTTTTTAATTTCCTTTGCAAAGCTCTTATCACTTACTAACTCTCTAATTGCTTCGATAACAAGCGGCTCTATATCTGTTTTTCTTAGCGATGCTTTATACTCGCAATAATGACCACGCTCCTGCTTATTTCTACCGCAAATATAATAGTACACTTCTTTATATGTGCCATCCTTATTTGTCCAAGCGTGCTTATTGGTATACATCGAGCTTCCACAAAGAGGACATTTCAACACACCAGTTAAGAGGTGTGACCTATCCTTACCTGTTTTGGACGGTTGCTTTATTCCCGTAGCTACACGCTTAGCGTGAACTTTTTGCCATAATTCCTCGCTGACAATACCTTCGTGCTGCCCGTCCTCTAATATATAATCTTCAGCGTGTACCTGCTTATATTCATTTTTCGTACCTTTAACTTTTTCCCTTGTTCTTCTACCATAAGCAATTTTGCCACAATAAACAGGATTGTCTAATATCTGCCTTACCAGATGACCACTCCAATTTTTCAAAGTGCCATTCTGTCGGGGTGTTTTCTTTATTCCTTGCAAATTAAGATATTTAGCGATACCACCGTACCCTATATCTGAGCCTGCAAATTTCTCAAATATAATGCGGATAGCCGCCGCTTCACTTTCTTCTATTAAAAGCTGATTGTCTTTCAAATAATATCCATACGGGGCAAATCCGCCATTCCAACCGCCTTGTCTTGCTTTTTCTCTGCGACCATTCATCGTCTGCTCGATAATATTCTCTCTTTCGATTTCAGCAACAGCAGAAAGGACAGATATTAACAGTTTGCCACTTGTCTGTGATGAGTCAATCCCTTCTTCAATGCAAATCAGGTTTACGCCGTAGGATTGCACATATTCTAATGAATTTAATATGTCTGCTGCATTTCTGCCAAATCGGGAAAGTTTATATACCAGAATATAATCTATTTCTAATCCATTCCCAATATCAGAAAGCATTTTCTTAAATGAAGGACGACCCTCAATAGATTTTCCCGACTTTCCTGCATCCTCATAAATACCGACAATCTCCATTTCTTCTCGGTCTGCAAATCTTTTTAATCCATTTTTCTGACCCTCAAGGCTATATCCATCAACCTGCATTTCTGTACTAACCCTTGGATACAGAACACACTTTTTTCCTTCTCTGTTCATATTGCACCTCCATAATAAGTATAAGAAAATGTTTTTATGTAAGGTTGCGTATTACTACGCAACACAATCTAATTCCTGCAAAATCGACTGTCCATATTTCTCTACGATTTGCACCATCACATTCATAAATTTGTCAAATCGTTCTTCCTCGCTATGCTTTTGTTCAAGTTGGCAATCTGCACCATTAGATACTTTTACATCTTCCATTTGCTTACCTCCGCTAAATTAAAACGGCTGTACCTCAATTATAGAAGTACAGCCACTAAATGACCAATGTGCGAATTTCTATAAAATCATCAACTTGCACCTTTTAGTATGTTCAGCGAAACACTAATGGCAAGAGCCTTATCAACTCTTGCCATCTCATTTGCGGAAAGCATACCTATATATTCCTGTAAACGCTTCTTATCAATGGTGCGTATCTGTTCAAGCAAAATAATGGAGTCTTTGTTAAGACCCTCAAAATCCTTAATAGCAGTATGTGTGGGCAGCTTTGCCTTTGTGTGTACTCGGCTTGTGATAGCAGCGACGATGACCGTAGGGCTGTGCCTGTTTCCTATATCATTGGATATGATAAGTACAGGTCGTGTACCTCCTTGCTCTGATCCGATAACTGGGTTAAGCTCTGCATAGTAAATATCTCCACGCTTAATCGTTTTCTCCATTTTGTTTGTCCTCCTATCTGAATTTAGGCAGGAGATTTCTGCCTATGTAGGCAGCCAAACACAAGGAAGTATTTAAGGTCGGGAGAGCATAAAACAAATCTCTGTTTCCGTAGACCGCCTTGCGTTTGGCTTTATGATAGGAGCATTTCAATTTGTCCTCGACACCCCGAAATGCAATGGGAAGTCGCCAAACGGTCAGCAGCTAACTGACACCACGGGAGTTCCACCCCAACTGTCGTTCTGACAGAGCCGCCCTCATTGCCTGCGACGGTTTTATCACGCTCGGACTGTGACTGGACGGGAGTACCATTATGCTCTTTGTGGGTTGCGGCGAAATCGGTAGCTGCCCGATATTTTGAGTCGGCATTTATCGCTCTCTACCTTTTGGCAGGTCATGGCGTACCTCTCAACACGCTTTATGCTCATCACAATCACAAAGAGGAAGTATTTGGCGAATGAGTATTCGGTTGTCAAGGAGCTATCCCGTTTTCGCCACACAAATGAAAACAGGGCAAGAGATTTTGTCCTCTCACCCTGTAGCCCGTGGAAAACTACGATTTTCCCCTCTACTCAAAAAACTTTTTTAATTTTTCTTTGAGCCTGTCCATTCGCCTGTAAACAGCTTTCTCGGTAATACCGAGGTAGTGAGCTGTTTCACGGGTAGAATAGCCTTGTATCTTCATTAAGGCGATTTGTAAAGTAAGCTTGTCCACCTTAATCAAAATCTGATAGAGCCTTTGATTTTCGATGCTGTCCAGAAAGTCCTCAACCGTCTTTATTTCGGGTTGTGTCGTATCCTCGGCAACTTCCTCCAGATATGTACCTGTTTCCTGCATGCGCTGATAGTACCGCCTATCGGAATTGAAAATCGCCCAATCGTGTGTGCGGAGCGTTTCAATAGTGCTTTCATCCACACCGAGCTTCCGCATCTGTGTTTCTTCGGCTTCTTTCCAGAGCCGCCATTTCTTTTCTTCTTTGGCTTTGTTGTAAGCCATACCGTTGTACCTCCAATCTGAATTTTTGAAAATCCAGATTGGCAGGCGGAGAACGGCAGCCTACGCCTGAAAAGTGTTTATCGCATATTTCCTCAAAAATCGACAAAAGAAAAACCGCAAAGGTTGTCAAACCAATGCGGCTATAAGAATATTCATTGCTATTATGTAGAAATTTGACTACTACTTTTGAGCTATAAGAGTACCACGCACAAGCAAAGATTTTTTTAACAGGTTATCCTCACTTATCCGTGATACTATGTAGATAGCTGCTGCTTCTGATAAGCAGCGGAGTGGTCGTGGCAGACCAACACATAAAAAATCCCTCCAAACTCAAAAACGGGTTTAGAGGGTTGTTATCATTTCATTCGGGCGTGACAAGACAGCCCACCAAAACACCGTTTTTTTTATTTGGTAGGCTTCTTCTTTTTATTGCTTCATCATTTATGACAATTCAGTTTATCGCAATAAATTTGTAGCTTTTCTATAGCTTCCTGTTTATTAAATCCCAATGCAAACATCTGACTTAAATACGAACAGCAAAGTTCATTGATAGTGTCTTGTTTTATCTGCTGTACATAAGCCCTGTCTTGCGTAACGAAATATTTTCTTCCTGTAGAACAGATAATAAGCTGTTCCTGCTTTAAGACCTTATAGGATTTCAAAACGGTATTGGGATTGATATGTAACCATTCAGCCATTTCACGAACAGATGGGATACCCTCTCCGCACGAAAGCTCATTGCTCAAAATAGCATATTTCAACTTCTGAATAAGCTGTTGAGAGATTGGAGAAATATCGTGAAATGCCCATTTTTCATAATTCAATTTTTCACCTCCAATAGTCGCAAAATTTTATCTGTTGCAGCCCATAAAGCATAAATAAGAACAAACAATATTCCGATAGGTATCAGCAGTATTCCAATTAAAAATACGCTGATACCTATTACAGAACAGGAAAGACACTTTCGGATTGTCAACCGCATCATTCAACTACTATCGTTAATGTACCGCTGAAATCTTTACCTTTGAGGACGATATAGTTATCTCCAGACGAAATAGTGTACTCCTTTGTATCTTCCGAATTGTCATTTGCAATCGTATATTCATCATTGCCTGCAATCCAATACAGCTCTGCCGTACCTTTGTCTATGCTCAGTGTATAAGTCACTTTCAGTTGATTACCGTTTTCCCGTTCCAAAGCAGTACCGCCGAAAATAAATTCTTTTCCGTTAAATCCATCATAGGTAGCGGCATAAGTACCCGTATATGCGTCATTACCCGCGTTCTTTTCGCCTTGCAAATCTTTCTCTTTCGTTAATGCGTGCTTGCTGACTGACTGCAACAAATTATCATAACCGTCCAATAAGTTGTCTTTAAGATTTCCCCCACAAGCGGTCAAACTAAAAACAAGACAAGCAAGCATAAGTGTTATCAAAAGCAGTTTCGTTCTTTTCATTGTGTGTACCCCTTAAAAAAGATTTGGTAAATACATAAGAGCCAAAGCGAACACGCCAAAGGCAGCATACAAACTATTTACCACCAGACAAATTCTCATAAGACTGCTTCTCACTTTTCCTTTAGCATAGGAAAAGATTGTGAATATACCGCTGAAAATCATAAAGGCAGCATAACAGGAAATCATAATTTCCGCCGTCGGTGACTGTAAAGCCCAGTCGAACATTCTAAGAATTAGAATTGTCCACGGAACAAATAACATAATGGTACTGATAGATGTTAAAATTTTGTTTTTCATACTGATTATCTCCTTTCAGCCTTTCCAAAGCAGGAACAGGCTATCAACAAACAAGCCACTGTAATAAAAGCAGCAACGGGCAGCCACGGAACTAAATCGACCTGTGCGGTATTCAAATTTGTAGCCAACTTTCCGTATTCAGCCGTTATCACAAAGAACGGATATGCCATCGGATAGGCAAACCATACTTTTGTGTTAATCAACAATACAGACGGTACAATCGAAGCCAATCCAATTCCAACCGAGAAAATCGGGGTCTGAATACAGACTGACAAAAGCCAGAAAAAGGCGAGCATTGGCAAAGAGGATAGCAGGAGCAGTCCTGCTTCCTTAAATACCAGTGAGGGCAGCAATATAAAATTGTAACCTTGCATTTTTGTGACAATAGCCGCACCCACATAGTACATACCGACCGACATAAGCACTTGCACTGCTGCCAAGATAAGCAATACTACAAATTTTGCCATACATAGCTTTGGTGTGCTGATTGGTATGGAAAGCATTTTCAAAATTCCTTTATTGCTTCTTTCGGTCTGACTAAGCAAAACGGTACACACAACCATACTTGCAGGAAAAATAAACCACGACATTGCCAAAAAGCCCTGTATCAAGAAGTTATATTCAGGTAAGATACCCTCTACCTGCATTTGAAAATTCATATCTGCATTGAAAATGGAAGGCAGCCATAGGGCGATTACCGCTACTGAGAAAATCAGCATTATTTTAGAACGGCGTATTTTCTTCCATTCAACGCCAAGCAATGACACAAAACTCATTCCATCGACCTCCTAACTTTTAAGAGTAATACTTCCACAAAGGCGATAATGATTATCTCTGCTATGCTCGCAATTATCATATTGCGGACTGTATTTTCTGCTGCTCCCACAAACATTTGAAATGGCAATGCAAACGGAAACAGGGATACTACAAAGTTATTCATAGGCAGCATCGTTGCTGTAAACACGCAAATGACACCAATGCCTAACGATACCCACATATTTTTGCAAAGCGAAGCGATTAGTAGAGATGATAACACCGCAGGAAGCATCAAAAGAAAGGCATACCCAAAACATTTCAATAGTTCCAAGCCCCAATTTGAAAATGTATCAAACCAATATGCCGTGCTAAATGCAATCGCCGATGCTTCCAAAGTCAGCACAACAATCCCCATAACTAAAAGCAAAACGAATTTTCCGAAGAACAGGTTTTTCTCTTTTGTCGGCAGGGTACACATCTTCTGAATACCATTATCTGCATACTCGGTATGATACATAAGACACGCCCCCACTACAAAAAGCAAAACATTCAGCATAGCCATCATCTGCCAGTTTGCATTCATCAGTATTTGAATAGGAGAGTTTTCAAGCCTGATATAGTTATCCGAGCGTACTGCCATATTCAAAACAGGAACAATGGCAGAGAACAGCCCTCCGACTATCAAAGCAGGGAAAAAGCCTGTTCGCTTTACCTTTTTACATTCTAAGCCAAAGCTCATCTTGCACCACCTCTCTGCCTGTTGTCGGCATCAATAATGGCAAGGAAAGTATCTTCCAGATTATCCGTAGGATAACCTTTCAATGTAGCTTCCTGTTTCAGTTCGCCAAGTGTTCCCTCGAACAACAGCCGCCCGTGATTTAGGATACCGACATTGTCTGCCATAAGTTCAATTTCAGAAAGCAGATGTGAGGACACCAAAACGGTGCAATCAAATTTCTGCGGCAAAGAACGGATAAGCGTTCTGATTTCGTGGATACCAACAGGGTCAAGCCCATTTGTCGGCTCGTCTAAAATAAGAATTGGCGGTCTGCCAATCAAAGCACTTGCAAGCCCTAATCTTTGCTTCATACCAAGCGAATACTTTTTCGCAAGCCTGTCTTTATACTGTGTCAGCCCGACAAGCTCCAATGCATCGGAAACAGCAGTCTTAGGAAGCCCCAAAATTGTGCTGATGATTTCCAGATTTTCTTTACCGCTTAAATTCCCATAAAAAGCAGGTGCTTCAATGAATGACCCGACCTCTTTCAAAATCTCTACTCGATTTTCTGGGTATTTTTTTCCGTCAATCATAAAAGAGCCATTTGTGGGCTTCGTCAATCCGAGAAACATTTTCATCGTTGTAGATTTGCCTGCCCCGTTTGGACCGAGGAAGCCATACACCTGTCCTCTTGGAATATGAAGATTTATACCAGATACAGCCGTAAAATCAGCATACGATTTTGTTAAGTTTTTTGTTTCAATAATGTTCATATCTGTTTGCTCCTTTCTCGTTATGGCTTCATTCTACACTTCCAACCTTGTGGCAACATTCTCGCTACCTTACATCTACCTTACATTTATTCGCACATTAGAAAACTTCATAATTCTGTGGTATAATGCTATTTAGAAAGAAGGTGTCCGTATGGATTTTCAATATTTGAAGAATAAACGCCTGTTACTCGTAGATGATGAGCAGGAACTTTTAGATATGGTTGTTTCTATTCTAAAAGAGGACGGATTTAATCAAATAGCAACCGCAAAAACCGAAAAAGAAGCACTCACATTAGCAGACAACTTCCAACCAGAGCTTGCTATTCTTGATGTTATGCTCCCAGACGGGAACGGTTTTTCTTTAATGGAACAGTTAAAGGAAAAGGGCGAATACCCCATACTGTTCTTAACTGCTCGTGGAGAGGACGAGGATAAATTTAAGGGCTTTGGACTTGGGGCAGATGATTATATAGTCAAACCCTTTTTACCCAAAGAGCTGATATTCCGTATAATGGCAATTCTACGCAGAAGCTATAAAGGCGAAAATCCGCTTGTCAAATTACAAAATAGTGAAATTGATTTTGACCGTGCAGAAGTAATCAAAAACGGAGAACATATCGCACTTACCGCAAAAGAACACGATATTTTGGCTGTACTTTACCGTAACGCAGGTCGTATTGTAACCATAGATGCCTTATGTGAAGCAGCTTGGGGCGAAAATCCTTTCGGATATGAAAATTCTCTGATGGCACATATAAGACGCATCAGAGAAAAAATAGAGTTAAATCCCTCACACCCTGTATCCTTAATCACGGTCAAGGGATTAGGATATAAATTGATTGCAGGAGGAAACTAATATGAAAAGTGTACCGAAACTAATACGCCGTTTTGTGGGTATTTTGCTTCTCAGCTCCATTCTTTTAGTCATCTTAAATATTGCCCTGTTGGTTATATTTACAATGAAGCAGCTACCCAATGCCCAACCGTGGCAAACTGCTGAAGAAGTCGTTAATGCCCTACATCAGACGGCAGACGGAAATTATGTACTGACAGACGAAATGGCTCTTGAATTAAATGAAGCTGATGTCTGGGGTATTTTCATTGACAATGACACAAAACAGGTAGTCTGGAAAACGGATAATTTACCAGATACCGTACCTACAACATACACACTTTCAGATATTGCAAGTCTAACCCGTGGTTATATAAGCGATTATCCTACCTTTACGGGCGAAGCAGAAAACGGACTTGTGGTGCTTGGTTATCCCCCAAAAAGTTTTTGGAAACATATGTGGTCGAGTTGGGATTATCAGTTAATTGCTAACTTACCTAAGACGGTTCTCACGGCAATGATAATCAATGTTACTGTTATATTCCTCATTTATGTGATAGCAAATACAAAACTCTTAAAATCAGTAAAACCTATTACAAAAGGAATACAGGACTTATCTATTGGAGAGCCAGTACAGATTAAAGAAAGCGGTTTGCTTTCGGAGATTTCCGCAAATATCAACCGTACCTCTGACATTCTCCAAAGTCAGAAATACCAACTACGAAAAAAGGAAACCGCCAGAGCAAATTGGATTGCAGGAGTATCCCACGACATCAGAACACCTCTATCAATGGTTATGGGATATGCAGGTCAGCTAAAAGATGATACACTCTTATCGGAAGAAGAACGGCAAAAAGCTGCGGTCATTGTAAAGCAAAGTGAACGTATGCGAAACTTAATCAACGACCTTAATTTGGCATCAAAATTGGAATATGATATGCAACCGATAAATCTTGAAAAACAGAATTTAATTGCTATTGTACGGCAAGTTGTTGTAGATTTTATCAATATGGATATTGAAGATAAATACCCGATTGAATGGGAAACAGATGAAACTTTAACTGTCTGCCATGTAAATGCCGACAAAGATTTAATCAAACGAGCCGTCAGTAATCTTCTCCAAAACTGTATTAATTATAATGAACAGGGCTGTAAAATATATGTTTGTGTCACGGCTACTGGTGAGAATTGTATAATTACGGTTTCCGATGACGGTGTTGGTGCAACAGACGAGCAAATAGAAAAACTCAATAGCACCCCTCATTATATGGTTTGTGATGAAAACACCACGGAACAGCGACACGGGTTAGGATTACTTATAGTAAAACAAATCCTTTCTTCTCACGGTGGAGATACCATTGTAGAGCATAGCATTTATGGCGGTTTTGCAGTCAAATTAACACTACCTATGATATAACTAATGAGAAACCGATGATTTATGATACATTCATAAGTCATCGGTTCTTTATATTTAAGCAGTAATTCTGCCTACAACAAGAAGTGAAACAGCTTGTTATAGGAATTTTCAAAGCGTTTCATAAGAAGTCACATCTCTGTACAATATAAAAGTAGCAGTTTCAGAGAATAGGTGGTGAGCTTATGGACGAGAAAAATACTGACCTTGACTTCGATTTTATGCCGATAGGACAAGCGATTAAGAAAGCCCGTGAAGCCAGAGGAATAACCAGAGAACAGCTTGCAGGTATTGTTGACCGCAACCCCAGACACATTCAAGCAATCGAAAATGAGGGTAAATATCCGAGCATTGAGCTGTTTATTCAGCTTATTACGATGTTTGATATATCGGTTGACGAGTACATATTCCCAAATAAAGAAGTCAAAAAGAGTTCTGTCCGCAGACGCTTAGACGCACGGCTTGACATTTTGGATGATAGAGAGCTATCGGTTATCGAAGCAACTGTAAACGGTCTATGTAAGGCAAAAGAGCCAGAGGATTAAACCTCTGGTTTTTCTTTTGCCCTTTTCTTAATAGGCAGGGATGCCATACCCATAAATTGAGCTGCTTCCAACTCCGTATTGGTTTTGCCTGCAAGCATCGCCAGAGTTGCCCTCAACGGTGTAAACAATGCCGTTTTCGCATCGTTCCACAATGCCCACATGGTCGATTATCCCGTCGCTATCCCAATCAAAGAAGATGATATTACCTGCTGTCGGCTCATAGTTTCGGTCTTGCCATTGACCGTTGCCCTTAAACCAGTCTGCACCGTCCGAACAGAGGGAGAATTTCGGGATAAGCCCGCTTTCCAGATAGCCGCATTGGTCGGCACACCAACTGACGAAGCAGGCACACCATTCCACACGCCCGTCAAAGCCGTACCACGACCAATAAGGCTGACCGCCCTCATTGCCAAGCTGTGTCAGGGCAACCTCTACAATCGCCTGATTGCCGCCGCTTGTAAACGCCCGTCCGTATGGATAGTACCGCAGCACATGGGCGACATACTGTGTGTCGCCGTAGCTTTCCCAACCTAACCTTGATGCCTGCATCGTGGAAAACTCCACCGCATTTGCATAGGAATAGCCGCCGTAGTTAGTTTTCGCCCACGAGATATAGCCGTTTCCGAAGTTGTAGCCCTGCAAGGCAAGTTTGATATGTTCCATATCAATCGGATTTTCCACTTCCGCAGAGATAAGGGCTGCCTTTAATTCCTGTACGCCACACTCAATGGAATATTCAGGGTCTTGGATACCGTTCGGCTCGTGGGGATAACGGGTATTAAAGCTCCCTTCCGCCGCCTGCATCGGGTCAAGCCCACGACCGCCGCTTTCCTGCATCATCACGGCTTTGATAAGCTCCACATACTCAGGGATACCATATTGCTTGGCATATTTCTGTATCAACGGCTCATAGGCTTCCACCTCTGCACCGACAGGTGTGTAGGCATTGCTGCCGCCACCGCCGCCGAACAGTGAAACGGCACAACCTAACAGGACAACAATCAGGATTATCACAACAGAAACCCAACCGCCTGCTATCAAAGCAGAGATAAGAGCCTTTGTTCCTGCGATAATCGCCTTGACCGACGCAATGGTGGCTCTGACTGCTGTTTTGGTTGCTTCCGCAGTCGCCTTTGCGGTAGCTTTTGCTGCCTGTGCCGCTTTCTGTGCGGCTTTCGCAGAAGCCTTTGCCGCTTCTTTCGTTGCCTTTGCCGTCTGCTCGGCGGTTTTAATCGTTGCCTTAGAGGTAGCCTGTGCGGTTTTTACCCCTCTTTCGGCGGTTTTGACCGAGCCTTTTGCAGCAGACTTTACCGCCTTTTCTGTATTTCGGGCGGTGGTCTTAATGGTTTTCCTGCTTTGCTGACGGGTCTTTATGAGCTGGCTTTTCCCACTCTGGGACATATCGGGAGCAGCAGAACGGCTTGCAGTTCCGTGACGGATCTGCAAGCCGTGTTGTTCTGACATATTCCGTTCCATTCTCTGCTCGGCGGCTTTGGCAGCCCGCTTTTGCTTGAAACCGGCAATCTTGTCCTTTGCCTTTCCGATATTCTCCTGTGTGGTCTTAACACTTTTCTGCCCCTGTTTATTGAATTGGTGTACGCCTTCCTCCGTCACACGCTCGGAAGCATAGGAAACTCTGTCGGCAGCGTACTCGGTGGCAGAGTTTTCATCTGCATAATACCCTTGTTCCGCTTTATCCTTTGTCTTGGCATAAGCGGCTTTCATTCGCTCGGAAGCAACGGCGGCTTTGTCTATGGTCTTGATTGTGCCTTTGACCGCATCTCTGGTTTTAATATTCGCCATAGAAGCCCTCCTTTCTTACAGGCTCTGGAGCAGTCAGGCAATCTTTTTTGCTACCACAACAAACCTGCCGTTCTGTACGGAGTATTCGCAGGTGGAGAGGGTAATGAGCCTGTCGCCGTATTCGGCGGTCACACCCGTATCATACAGGGCAAGCTCCTTGCACTTGTTCACATACTCATCAAAGGCTTTCTCGTCCTCGGCATCTACAAAGTCATAATAACGGAAGCCTGCGGAGCTGTATGCTACGGTCTTGAACACAGCTACGATTTCATATTCTGCCTGCTCGATCAGGGTATCAAACTGAATGGTCTTGTGTTCCTCATAAAAACCCTTGTCCTTGTAGCTCTCCAATGCTCCGAACATCTTGCCGCCCTTAATGTGATGACCGTAAATCACAAGGTTGTCGCTTTCTGCAAGGTCGCAGTTCTCCTGCATATAGGGCGTACCTAAATCGCTGTACGCCTTTTCAAAATTGTGCTTCAGATAAAAGTTCGGGTCATTGGGCGTCTGCATTACGGGATAATTGACTGTCGTGCCGTCAATGGAAATCCAACCGACCATATCCTCGTTTTGCAAATACAGTTCCTTATACTTGGCAAGTACATCTTCGCCCTCGCTGACAGGGATATCATCTGGTACGCCCTCGGTATCTGGGGTCTGCTCCACAAGCTCGGCTATCTGCTCAAAGGCTTCGGTCTGCTCGTCCACCTGTGCATAGTGATGATATACCTGAAAGCCGCAAAAAACCGCCGCTGCGAAAAGCAGTACGGCGGCAACTACACAAATCTGCATCTTATATTTTTTCATTGATTGCTCCTTTCCTTATCGAACATTGTCCGTCTGCTGCTTGGGTGTGGGAAGCTCCCTGCAATATTCGGGATACCTGACCTTAATCCCCTCCATAAAGTATGGGGCAAGCTCGCAGCAGAACAATTCCTCTGGCGTGAAAAGCCGTTCCCGCCCTTCTTCCGCATAGCCGTTCCAGAGATTAAAGGCAAGGTGGCAGACCTTGACCGTTCCGCTCGTCTGCCAGCCGCCGTGCATACCCTCTGGCACAATGCAGTCGGTCTTAAAGTCAAACATCTGGTTAATGTTTGCCCTCGTTTCCGATGCAATCCCCATTACATAGAAAAATGCCCTGTGATAGCAGTCATTGACCCTGCTTTTCATCATATTCTCCAGAAAGAAATCACGGTGGGCTGTACTTTTGAATTTAATATCTGCCAAACCTTTACACCTCACCAAACTTGGTCGTCATCAGTCTGTAAAGTTCGGTGTTTCGTGGGAACTTATTGACAAACGGCACAAGGGAGCTTCCGACCTTTAGAAGCCCCTGACCTGCACCCACATTGGTAATATAGCTCATCTGAAGGTCGGAGATATTCAGGAGCTTGGCAAGCTCGATACGGTCTGTCGATGCCTGATTGAGCATAATGATAAACTCACTGTTTGCAAGCATCGTCCTCGCCGTGTGGCTCTGCAAGAGGTCGTCCACGTTCTGGGTAATACCCGTACAGTATGCACCATACTTACGCACACGCTTCCAGAGGGTAAAAAGGAAGTTTGCGGAGTATTCATGCTGAAAGAGCAGATAAATCTCATCAATAAATATGAAAGTGTTCCTGCCTTTTGCCCTGTTCTGGGTAATGCGGTTTAAGATGCTGTCAAGAACGACAAGCATACCGATAGGCTGTAGCTGTTTACCCAGATCCAGAATGTCATAACAGATAAGACGGCTGTGCGTGTCCACGTTGGTATGCTTTGCAAAGGTATTCAGAGAACCGTTGGTAAACAGCTCAATGGCAAGGGCTATTTCCTTTGCTTCTGGCTCGTCCTGCTTTAACAGTTCCTCACGGAAGTCCTGTAAGGTTGGCGGCATTCCCTGATAATTGCCCTGCTGATAGTAGCGGTACACGCCTGCCGTGCATCGGTCAATGATAGACTTTTGTTTTGCCCCCAGACTTGCACCGCCGATGAGCTGTTCGCAAAGGGACAAAATAAACTCCGATTTCAAGATGACAGGGTTTGCACCGTCACCGTAATCGGAGTTCATGTCCATTGCGTTGATGTGGTTTTCGCTTGTTGCCGAGATATGGACAACCTCGCCCTGCATTGCCTTTACAAGCGGCGAATACTCACGCTCTGGGTCAATGATGATAACATCGGCATTGGGGTCAGTCAGGATGATATTCGTCATTTCTTCCTTTGCCGTAAAGGATTTTCCTGCGCCTGACACGCCGAGAATAAATGAATTGCCGTTCAAGAGGTGGCGGCGGTTGGCGATAATCATATTTTTGCTGATGACATTCTGCCCGTAATACACGCCGTCCTTGTGGTAGATTTCCTGCACACGGAACGGAATAAATACCGCAAGGCTCTCCGTTGTTAGGGTACGCAGGGCATCAATCTTTCGTACCCCAAAAGGCAGAGCCGTGTTCAGCCCGTCCATCTGCTGATATTTTAGCACCGCAAACTGACAGAGGTGTTTCCTTGCCGTTGTGAGAAGAGCTTCGGTGTCGTTATCAAGCTGCTCTTTGGTGGCGGCGGTATGCACCATTGTCAGCACGGCGAACATCATTCTTTGGTCACGGGTCGTCAAATCGTCCAGAAACTCCTTGCTTTCCTTTCGCTGCTGTTCAAGGTCATAGGGAATGACCGCCGAAAAGTTATTGTTCTGGTTTTGCTTTCTCTGCCAGTTCGTGATATTGGTTTCCACGCCGAGCAGTCGGTTTTCCACCTCACGCACGGCTTCGTCCGTGGGAACGGGTACAACATCAACCGACAGCATCATATTACGGTTAAGCTCGCAAAGCTCCGCCACCATACTGTCTTTGATATAGGCGGCGTATTCCCTGAGAAAAATCACACGCCCGTACCTGTTGCCCATACGGAAATAGTCTTTTTCAAACTCAAAGGTATCAGGGCAGATAAAGTCCTTAAAGTCGTGACCTTTCCGCATCGTCTGTGACATATCAAAACGGAACGCCGTTTCCTCGCCTGTGCGGTAGAAGTCGTGAAAGATACGGAGCTTTTCTTCCGCTTCAAGCTCCACGCACCGAGAGCCGAGTCTGGAGAAATGGGCGATAAGGTCAGCACCCACACGGGCAAAGTAGTTCCGTGCTTCCTCAATGTTCTTTTTGCACACCGATACCGTCACATATTTGTCCTGCACAATGGAATTAGCCCCCGTTGCCTTATCAAGCAGCATCTTGTTGTATTCCGTGCGGTATTTATCCAGACCGTCCTCTGCCATAGGAATAAGAATGGTCTGCTCAAAGTCAGCCTTATTCAAACGGCGATTGTTGATAGTGATTTTCGTGGTCGCACCGCTGTCGAGAGCGTTCAGAAGCTCCGAGTATTCAAGGAACATCGCTTCCTTGTCCTCACGGCTTGCCACGGCATAGTTTATATCCTCAAACTTAAATGTCTTTGCGTATTTGTTGCTGCCGACAAGGAAAATGCCGTCTGCCCAGATAGTCTTTATCGGGATAACGCTCTGCACCGATTTCGGCACAACAAACTTTTCCTTGTCCTGCTTGAACAGATTTCTAAGCGTTTTTAACATCGTCTACCTCCTTACGCTTTTTTGCTTTCTTTGGTTTCTTCTGGGCTTTTACCCTTTGCTTCTTTGGCACAGCAGGCAAGCCCTTTTCGTGGGCTGCAAGGGTCGGCTTCAACGCTTCGTAATAGAGATTGTCAGGCAAAAACACAATCCGTTTCGGCATCAGAAACTCCGACTTTATCCACGCCCAGACAAACTGCTCGGCGGTCATACCGTTGTACTTGATAAAGCCCATAGCCGCAAAGGGGAATGCACCTAAGATACACACCCAGCTTAGGGTTTCCGTTCCAAAGTGAGGGCGAAGCAGAAAGTATAGCCCCGCCGCCACGCCGCAGGCAAGAACTGAAAAAATAAACTGCCTGAGTGACAGCCCGAAAAACATACTTTCCGTATAATTGCGTATTTCCTTATTTATCTTGACTTCCAAAATGTCACCTCCTTACAAGCCCATCATTTCGCGGACAACTCGGTCTGCCATTTTGACCGCACCGACCAAGACGAGCATATTGAACACAAGCTCCCCGATATAGCTCCAGACCATTGTGACTGCCGCCGCATCAGGGTTGACCGCAGGCGGCGTTGCCGCAAAGACCGAAAAAATGATACAGGCAAGCACAATAATCGCTCCCTCCAGACACACGGCAGCGTATGACTTAATAAAGCTCTTGCCTACATTCTGGCTCGGCTCTCCCGCAAAAGTTGAGAGGGGAACAGGGGCGATGGCTGTATAAAGATAGAGCTTGAAAAACCTGCCGTATACCGACATGATCATAATGAAACTGAGTACCGTAATGAACAGACCGCCGATAAGCGTAACCGCCCATAGCGGGATGCTCTCAAAAAAGCCACAGTCCTCCACGGCGGTCACGATTTCCGACGGCAAGACAGTCTGCGTTGCTGTCCCGAAGCCTGCGGCGTTCATAATAGTGGAAATAATGCCCTGCACAATCTTAAAGAGAGCCATCATCAGCTCCAGACCATAAGTTACCGCACCTTTGGCAAGGGCAAATCGGATAAAGAGCTTCAATGCGTGTTCGGGCTTCTTGACTTCTGCAAAGTTGCCGCAGGTACGCATCACACCCACGACAAAAAACAGCACGAGCAGGGCAAGCCCGATTGCCTGCAACGCACCGTGAATATCAACGATAACATTCCATATCGCACCGCCCTTGAACTGCTCTGGGGATTGGGTAACGAGCTGCCATATTTCTGCTAACTTCTCATTCCAAGTGTTCAGGGCATTTTCCAAGTTCTGTACGACCCAGTTATCAGACATTCGACCACCTCCTTGTTAAAACGGGTTGTCGGGCAGTCCACAATGTGACCTGCCCGATAAGCCCTGTCTTTTGTCCTCTGGGTATCAAAATCAGCCCGTGATGAGGGTTAAGATTTCTTTTGCGAAAGTAATAACAACGCCGCCCGCAAGGGTCAGGAAACCGTTCGCCCTCTGGGACGGGTCATGTGATTTGAGGGACAATCCCACCTGTACGATGCCGAAGCCGAGCATAATCATGCCGACGGCACGGATCAGACCGAAAATAAAATCCGAGAGGTTGTTGATAACCGTCAGCGGGTCATCAGCAGCAAAGGCAGTAACGGAAGTGCCAAGTACAAGGGTCACAGCCATAACCGCAAGACAGTAATAGCGGAAGCCCTTTTTGACCCTGCCCGTCATCGGCAGCTTGGTGGTTCCTTTCTTCTGGGTGTCCTTCATGTTAAAAAGCTTCATAGATAAATCCTCCTTTAGATATTAAATATTTCTTCCAAGTCCTCATCGGACAGAAGTTCATAGGAAGTGCTGACAGGTATAACGCTTATGGCGTTATCTGGAATTTCACTGTCAAACACGAGGGTTGCAACCGCCTGCGTCGGCTCGCCGTGGATATACGGCGGCTGACCTCCGTCGGCAGTCAGCTTTACATTGGGATGCTTTAAGATGTCGTACTTAAAATCCATTACGGGTCGTTCGCCACGCACAAAAAGAAGCGCATAGCGGTTATCAAGCATACGCACTTCGTCTGGCGTCATCAGCTCACGCCCTGAAATCTGGTAGTTGGTGGAGTAGTTCCCGCTCCGCCCTGAGCTTTTCCCGTAAGTGTTGGTGTCAATGGTTTCCTTACCCAACAGCTCCGACACATACTTGTGGGTACTCTGCTCATTGCCGCCCAGATATAAAAATTCATCGCAGTTGCCCACGATGCTTTCCCATTGTTTTTCAAACAGGGCTTTAAGCTGTGCCAAATTTTGCAGAATGATACTTACCGACACGCCACGGGAACGCATTACCGACAGTATCTTGTCAAAATCATCTGGCAGGGAAACATTCGCAAACTCGTCCATAATGAAGTGGCAATGCACTGGCAGGCTTCCGCCGTACTTGTGGTCTGCCAGATAGAAAAGCTGCTGAAAGAGTTGCGTGTATAAAATCGACACCAGAAAGTTAAAGCTCGTATCGTTGTCAGGTATCAAGGCGAACAGGGCGACTTTCTTTTCTCCCAGACTTGGCAGGTCAAGCTCATCGGTGGCGGTAAGTCCTGCAAGGCTCTCCAGATTAAATTTTTCAAGCCTTGCGGCAAGAGTTATCTGGATACTCTTTAAGGTCTTGGCACTTCCGCTATGATAATCACGGTAGTATTTCAGGGCGATATGCTCTGGGTTTACCAGTTCCAGACGGTCAAAGAGTTCGTCAAGGGGGCTTACATAGCTGTCATCGTCCTCACGCACTTCTCCTGCCCGTAAAAGCTCCATCACCATCGGGAAGTTTTGTTCCTCTGGCGGCGCTTCATATTTGAGATAGAATACCAATGCCAGTAGCAGCATACTCGCCGCCGTATCCCAGAACGGGTCTTGCGACTGGCTTCCTTTGGGCGTTGTCGCTTTAAAGAGATTTGTCACGAGCCTTTGCACATCGTTGTCGTTCCGAAGATACACAAAGGGATTGTAACAATGGCTGCGGTACATATTGATAAGGTCAAGCACACGCACCTCATAGCCTTTCTTTTCAAGCAGACCGCCGATGTCACGGACGATTTCGCCCTTCGGGTCAAGCACTACCATCGAGGTGTTGCACTGCATGGCGTTGGGCTTGCAGAAAAACCTCGTCTTGCCCGCACCAGAGCCGCCGCAGACCAGAATATTTAAGTTTCGGCGATGCTTCTTCCCGTCCAAGCCGATACGAACATTCTGGGTGAGCAGCTTGTTCTTTGACGGGTCTTTATCTCGGTACTTTTTATTGAGAGTACCTGTGTTGCCCCATTTTGCCGAGCCGTGTTCCTCCCGCCTGCGGTAGTTCCTGCGTGTGGAGAAATAAATGCCGATGCCCATAGCGTAGGCAAGCAAAAAAATAAGGACAGTCTTTACGCTGTCCTCACACACCGTTATGGAAAACGGGTTATTGATTGCCACGGATAAGCCGCTGACTATCTCTACAATGCCGTCGCTGACATAGGGAGCTGTCAGCAGGGCAAGCCACACAACAGGAACGATGCCGCAAACAGAAAGGATTAATCCCGTCTTTTGGTCGTTATCGTTCCTCATTGCACCTGCACGGAATGACCCTGACCTTTTTGGTCGGGGCGTTCGCCACCTTATCAATCAGCTCGTCAACAGGGTCGGTGGGGCGTTCCTCCTGCAACTGCCGTGTACGCAAGGTGTTCAAAGCATTGATAACGATATTCTTGTCGTACTTGTCAAGTGCGATGTGGTATCGTTCTTCTTTCATAGGCTGCACCTCCGATTAGCGTTCCTGCTCTTTGTTCTTCGGCGGCTTGTTCTTTTCAAGGCTCTTAAACATATCGCTCTGGATTTCTCCCAGAACATCACGCATCGAGCCAAGCTCGCCTTTGAATACCTGCGTGTCCATTTCCAAAAACTCTCTCGGAATCCTGTCAAAACTGAAACCTCTGGTGTCAACGCCGTAACGGGTGCTGACCATATAAGCAACGCAGAAGGATTTGAAGTCGGAAGCATCACGGCTCTGCCCGTGCTTGAAGTCAAAGACCGCCGCCGACACTTCCTTTGCCATACTGACAAAGAGCTGTTCCTCCGTAAGCCCTGTCTTAATGAAAATCGTCTGCTGCTTGCTGTCATAGTAGGCAGGAATTTCAAGGTCGGCAACGGGTACAAAGGGAACGGGACTTGCATCAATCATAGCCGATACAAGCTCACGCATTGTTTTCGGCTCCTGTGCCTGCTGTCTGTCCTTTGCCGATGTTTCGGAGATGTCATAGACCACCTTTGCGTTATAGCCTACCGCCTTAGTCCCGTCATCACGCTTATACTCCTTGCTCGGCTCAAGGATAACGATTTTCTGTGCATCCTTGTTCACATAGACACGGCTCTGCTTCCAAGCGTTGTAATCTTTGAGTTGTGTCGCTTCGGGCATCTGAGACGATACCAGAATAGCATTTGCAACCGAGTAGCGGTCAAAACGCCCCTGCACATCAAGATACTGGCGGAAGCTCTTGCCGTCTGCCATCATCTCGGAGCAGGTGTGGTCAATCATCTCATAGGCTTCCTGCCTTTGTGCCTGCTTCTGGGCAGCCCACTCCGCTTTATTAAAGGGCTTGCTGCCACCGTTAAATACATCATAAATGCTCATACTGTTTACCTCGTTTCTTTGGATTTTGGTTTTCTTTTTCGCTTCTGGGGCTGTTTATGCTCCGTCGTGCCTGCGGGCGGCTTCTTCGCCCTGTCGGAAGCAGAGCTTTTGTCCAAGGCAGAAGAAGTATCCGCTTCCTGTTCCTTTCGGCTCTCCTTGATTTTCCGCAGTTCCTCTCTGACCGAGGGTTTTTCCTTAGTCATAGTAGCCCCCTCTGCGGACTTCTTTGGCTGCTCTGAGGTAGGCTCGGACTGAGGGGATTTTTCGGTCTTTGCCACCGAGGGGTTTGGGGCATTTTCCTCCTTTTGGATTGGCTTACCCATAAGAGCATCAAGCAGTTTGTCTTTTTCTGCCTTGTCCTGTACGTCGATGTCTGGCTCTGGCTGACCTGTCTTTTCCGCTTTTTCTTTTTCGGCTTCGGTCACGATAGAAGCGGTAGCTTCCGATGCCAACTTAAAGCGTTCCGCAATACGGCTTATTTTCGATGCGTCCTCTGCACGGGCTATCACATCAACCTCCGCATTGGGGTCTTTGTTCTTGCGGTCTGCAAGGACACAATAAAGAACGCCGTACTTTTTGGCTTCCTGCGTAAATTTTTTCAGGTCGCTGTTCTTTACGGTAAAAACTTTCAGCTCCTTGCCAGAACGCAGCATATTAGTAAGCCGAGCCTTACCCTTTGTTTTCTTTTCTTCTTTAAGAATGGAATACAACAGGATAGCGATATTCTTTGCACCTGCACCTGTGATTTTGGCAGCGACCTCAAATCCCTCCAAGCTCATTCGGACGATTTGTTCTGCCGCTTCGCCGCCTGTGTTCATTCGTCATCAGCTCCTTTCCTTGCTGTTCATCTGCCCGTATGGTTGTTAGCTTTTCTTTGAGGGTATCGTTACGGGCTTCGATGCCCCCGCATAATCTGACCTCCTTCCGTAAGAATTTCATTCTCTCTGTGATTTCCGTAAGCCGAGCCTTAACCGCTTCCTTTTCTTCGCCGCCTGATTTACGGGATTGGGAATACAGTTCCTTTCGCTGCTTAGTAAGCTCCGCCATTTCCGTTTCCAGAGATCCTTTATATGACAAGAGCTGTTCCACCGTATCAATGTGATTGCGGCAGAGCAACCTTGTTTCCTGTGATATGGCTTCCATCTTCATCAGGTCGTCTTTTAAAAGATAGTGAAGCCTTGCATAATTCTGTTGTCTGCCTTCTGGCAGGATACCGAGCCTATAACAGTAATGAAGATACAGACCACGCAAGCCGCCGATTTTCTTCGCATTTTTGAGCGAGCCTTTGACACGGAAAACCTGTACGGTCTTGTGCGGCTCGGCAAATCTGGAAAATTTCACGGCATAGGAATTTTCCCTGATACGCTCCGTAATCCTCTCGTTGCTATAATCCTCGCCAAGCTTATAGAGCCGCTTTGGGCGTTTCCAACCTCTACCGATAATCGTCCAGTATTTGCGGTTGGGGTCAAAGCTCACACGGTAGCCCATCTCTGCCATAATGCGGTCAAAGTCTTTCAGCGTAAACGATTTGCTGATAGCTTCGTCCACCGCCTGCCGTGCTACATTATCCCTTGTGGGCATCCCGTTCTTTTCCGCCTGATACAAAGCATAGGGTTTCTTTTTTCCGCTTGGGTGTTCAATGACGGACAGAGCATATTCACGGCAAAGTTCATCAGAGCGTTTACGGAGCAGCCGCAGATTTGCTTTGTTATCGTGGTAGTGCTTACCGTCCATAAAGGAAACGGAGTTTACGACAAAGTGGTTATGCAGGCACTCGGTATTTAAGTGGGTGGCAACGATGACCTGAAACCTGTCACCCCACATCTTCTCGGCAAGTTTTACGCCGACTTCGTGTGCCTGTTCGGGAATGACCTCGCCGTGCTTGAAACTCTGGAAGCCGTGATAACAGACAATCTCACTTTCATCTCCCCACTCCGCTTTGGCAATCATCATTTCATCTCTGGCGGTAGCAGGGTCACAGTTTACCCCTGTAACAAAATACTGCCGTTCCGTCTTGCTGTCGTTAGTGGCATATTTCATCACATCTCCAAGAGCCTGTAAATCTGCTTCGGTGTATTTGGGGTTGGCGGTCTTGTCTGGGTTTTCAGCATAGTCAATCGGGTGGTCGAGCCTGCCACGCACATCCCAGATTTCACAGACAGCCATTACGATACCTTTCGTGGAAGCAGATATTTTTTACGGACATCAATCTGAAAGTCGTGCCACTTCTTCGCTTCCTCACGGAGCATCGGGGCGTCAACAAAGTCAAGAGCGTTAGCTTTGGCGGCAAGCTGATTGATGCGGTTGCCGATAGCCGACAGCTCACGCATTATGCCGTAAAACTCAGGGTCGGGCTTTTCACAAAGGCGGTAGCCCTTTACCATTTCTCTCAGGAATGCTTCTTTAGAGCGACCTGATTTTCTGACAAGCTCATAGAGCTGTTCGGCTTCTTCCTCATTAAGACGGAAAAGTATCTGTACGCTTCGTTTTCGCATAGTCCACTTCCTCTCTTTCGGAGAGCCTGTTAATCTGCAAGCTGCACATTAGCACAACACCGATAAGACCGCCGAGCATTGTGCCGATGGTAAAAAACAGAAACTCACTCATTCTTAAAAACTCCTTTCTCATATCGAGGTATTAGGGGCTGTGACCCTAACAAGCGAATTTGGTATCCAAAGACTTTTGGATAATCAAATTCAGTGCTTGGTAAGACATTACTTAGTCCTCGTCCTCCAGACGGCACTCTCCACGCACGGGGCAGAAGTACGGACATTCCCAACAGCAATCGTCCTCTATATTTTCGTTCTCGCATTCATCATCGGCTCTGTTTTCTGCCGTTCTGTCCTCATCGGCTTCCTGAATATCCGCTTCTCCGTAATCGAAATCCTCATCAGAAAAGTCGATAAGGTCGGTATTACAAAGAATAATCCTTACCTTTTCCGCCGCCTGTTCTGGGCTTTTGGCATACACGGCAATGGTCTTTTTATAGTGTCCTGTCAGGGTTACATCATACTTTTTCAATGGTTAAATCCTCGCTTTCATTCTTAAAATCTGTTGTGGTTGGTTTGTTTTCTTGGGGCAATATCAGCAGACAATCAACGGGCATCACTCCTTTCACGGTTTGAAATCGGTCTTGCAATCCCCAGATAGGACAACAAAAAATCGTTGAAGTCCTTGCCGGCAGGCGGAGGATCATTAACGATTTGGTAGTCTTTCTGCAACAGTTCTATGAGGGCGGCGGTGCAAAGCCTGCCTGTCTTGTCGTTATCCAGATGCAGAACGATAGTCTTTATATGGGGATTTGCGTTTAAAAATATGGTGAGTGCTATGGGGATTTTGCTGTCTTTTATCTCTTTCTTTGGCTGATACACACCCGAAAGAGAAAGCAGGTTTTCTGATTTATAGTCCTTCCCCTCACACTTTAGATAGGTGGCGTAGGACAATAAATCAATGGCAGCTTCAAATAAATGCACCGAGGGTATGGGCTTATCTGCCAGAAGTCGGAACGAATACCGCTTGTCGCTGCCCGATGCGTCGCCCTTAAAGGAGCTGCCTATCGTGCTGCGGTAAGCGGCATACTTGGGCGTTCCGCTTTCGTCCTTGCCGACAAAAACAGCATTGTGGTACTTGGTACTTTCAAAAATCGTACCGTCTGCAATACAATCCTGTATGATAGAAAGGTCAATCCCACGCCCGAAAAGGTAGTCGGTCACTCGGTTACAATCACGATTTTTCGGTGGCAAAAGCAGCACCTTTGGCTCGTCTTTGGGTACGGAAACGGGCGGCGGCTTCCAGTCTGCCGTAACACCTGTAAGCATTTCTACGGCTTCTACAAAGCCGTACTCCCTGACCTTAATGAGATAATCAAGGGCAGAAACGCCGCCGAAACCTCTCGACCACCAGTACCACTTGCCGTTGGAAATCTTCAAGCTGTCGTGTTCTCTGGTACAGTAAACATTGCCTGCCACACGCTTTAAGTTGCTTGGCTCATACCTTTGCAAGTAAGATAGCAAGTCCATCTGCCGTGCCTGCTCAATCACGGCAGGTTCAAGCTGCACATAGGGTCGGTTACTTCTCATTCAATCATCATCACCTCCAGAAATAGAAAAAACCGAGGGGCTTTCGATTAAGTGAAAACCTCTCGGCTATGTAAAAGACGGCATCAGCTTTACGCTTATGCCGCCTTTGCTCGGTTATAAAATTCCTGCCTTTTTCAGATACCCAACGCTGTCGTAGCAGCCACGGAAGTAAACCGACTGCATTTCCATATCGGTCAGCTTGTTCTTTAACTCCGTTACTTTGATAACAGCGGCACATTCTTCCTTTGTAAGCTCCGCCGTCCGTTCCGTATCAAACACCCCTAACACTTTCGGGTACTGCTGATACAGGCTCTCAATCTCGTCCTGAATGGCTTTGTATTCTTCATTCTCTTTGGAAAGATTGGCAGCAACAGAGCTTAGATATTCGTTGAATATATTGCTGTGGGTATCTACAAAGGTTTCAAATCTGAACGCTCCAGACATCGTTTACACCTCCGACTTGTAACTATCTGTCCTTATTATACTGCCCAGAGTGGGGCAATACAAATCTGCAAATGACTTTATCGCTCCCGATTTTCACATTTTCTTTCGGGCGGCTCGTCGCTTTGCTCTGGCTCGGCATCAAGTACGGCAGGGTCTTTCTGGTCTAAATTCAATTCAATATTCAGAGCGTTCAGCCGTTCCGATTTCTCTTTCAGCTCATTTTCAAAGGCAAAGGACTTTTGTACCTCCACCTTTGCGGTTTCAAACTGTGCGATAGTTTCCGTTCTTTTGGTCTTGGCAGCTTCCAGTCTGGCAGGGAGCTTGGCAAGCTCGTTCTCAATTCGGGTCAGGTTTCCCAGAGGGTCAGAGCCTAAATCCACCTTATACTTTGCCTTTCCGCAAAGGTTAAGACAGTAATGGGCGTTGACCGTATCATAGAAAACCTCCATTTTGAAGCCACGGTAGCTGCCGATTTCGGTAGGTGCGGACAGCGGATATTCCTTACAGATAGCAAGGAGCATTTCGCCTGCGGCTGCCTTTTCGGTGTACTTAATCCCTCGCAAGGTCATCGGACAGAACTTTTCCTCGCCCTGCGGCTTGTTCTGCTCGGCAAGAACGGTATCCGCTTCATAGCAGACGATACGCTGTTCATACTCCTTAATGGTCTGTGGAAAGTATTTGAGTATCCTGTCCTCAAGGTCGTAATGCTCGGAAAGGTAGCTTTGTTTCAGCACTTTGAGCTTGGAAACCTGAATATCCAAATCCATTTTCTCCTTAAAACGCTCATCGCCTGTGGCAAGCATTTTGACCTCCGCAAAGGACAAAGCAACCTCGTCCACATCTTCGGCAGAACGGACAGGGCTTTTGCTCGTCATTATCTGGCTGATAAATTTCTGCTTACTCTCCACCAACTGATAGAGGTAGGCATCAAAAGTCTGCTCGGTCACATAGCGGTAAACCTCAACCTCTGGGAACATATTTCCCTGCCGTTCAATACGCCCTTGCCGCTGTTCAAGGTCAGAGGGTCGCCACGGACAGTCGAGATTGTGAATGGCGATAAGCCTGTCTTGGACATTCGTGCCTGCACCCATCTTCTGGGTGGAGCCTAACAGCACACGCACTTCGCCGCTTCTAACCTTGCCAAACAGCTCCTTTTTCTGTGCATCGGTAGTGGCTTCGTGAATAAATCTTATCTGTTCGGCAGGAACGCCACGGGCGATTAGCTTCTCCCGAAAATCGTCATAGACATTGAATGTGCCGTCATTTTTCGGGGTAGACAGGTCGCAGAAAATAAGCTGCGTTGCCTTTGTGTCGGCGTGTTCCTCCCAGATACGGTACACATTGTCGATACAGGCGTTGACCTTGCTGTCTGGGTCATCGGGCAGCATCGGGTCAATCATTCTCTGGTCGAGGGCAAGTTTCCGCCCGTCATTCGTGATTTTAAGCATATTGTCAATGTTCGGCTCTACAAGCCTTGCCCTGACTTTCTCGGCTCGCTTGGCAAGGGAAGCCACCATTTCGGTCTGTATCTCGCTCGGCTTAGTCTTTACATTGTGGTAATTGACCTTTGGCACGGGGAGCTTTAGCATATCGGCGGTCTGTATATCCGCCACCTCACGGAACATCATCATCAGCTCTGGAAGATTGAAAAACTTGGCAAAACGGGTCTTCGCTCTGTAATTCGTGCCTTCTGGTGCAAGCTCCAGAGCTGTGACCGTTTCGCCAAAAGTGGAAGCCCAACTGTCAAAATGCTGCAAGCCGTTCTGCATCAGAGTGTCGTACTGCAAGTACCTCTGGACAGAGTATAGCTCCACCATTGAGTTACTGACAGGCGTACCCGTTGCGAATATCGTGCCACGGTTGCCCGTGATTTCATCCAGATAGCGGCACTTCATAAAGAGGTCGCTTGACTTCTGGGCTTCGGTCTGGGCAATGCCGCCCACATTCCGCATCTTGGTATAGAGGTACAAATTCTTGTAAAAATGGCTCTCGTCAATAAAAAGTCGGTCTACGCCGAGCTGTTCAAAGTCGATGACCGAGTCCTTGCGTTTGGTATTATTGAGCTTGTCGAGCTTCGCCTTTATCCCTTTTCGGGTTTTCATAAGCTGCTTAACCGTGAACTGTTCACCGTGGGATTTCTGTATCTCGTCAATGCCCATCTCTATATCGTCAAGCTGCCGTTGTAGCTGCTCCCTCTGGCGTTCCATGCTCATCGGGATTTTTTCAAATTGGCTATGCCCGATAATGACCGCATCATAATCGCCCGTAGCGATACGGGAGCAGAACTTCTTGCGATTGCCCGTTTCAAAATCCTGCTTCCTTGTCACAAGAATATTGGCACTCGGATAAAGCCGCAGGTACTCGGAAGCCCACTGACCGACAAGATGATTTGGCACAACGAACATTGCTTTATTGCATAGTCCGAGCCGCTTGCTTTCCTGTGCGGCGGCGACCATTTCAAAGGTTTTACCTGCCCCGACCTTGTGGGCAAGGAGCGTATTCCCGCCGTAAAGGATATGGGCAATAGCGTTGACCTGATGGGGTCTTAGAGTAATCTCTGGGCTGATACCGCCAAAAGAGATATGGCTTCCGTCATACTCACGGGGGCGTACTGAATTAAAAGTATCATTGTAGTACCTGACAAGGCGGTTTCGCCGTTCTGGGTCTTTCCATATCCAATCCTGAAATGCCTGTTTGATAGTTTCCTGCTTTGCCTGTGCCGCCGTGGTTTCCTTTGCGTTGAACACAGCTTTTTTATTGCCGTTTTCATCGTACACATAGTCAAAAATACGGGTGTCACGCAGATTTAAGGTGTCCTCAATAATACGATAAGCGGAAGCCCTCTTTGTACCGTAGGTGCTGTCCGCCTTGACATTTCCGTAATCTGAACTCTTATTCTCAATAAACCAGTCGCCGTTCATCGGGGTGTAGCGTACCTTTAGCCTGCCCATTGCATAGCTTGACGGGGTTAATAGCTCCACCACAAACCGCTGAATATCCTCCTGCGGTATCCAAGTCGTACCCAGACGGACAGAGATTTCAGCCGCAGACAGGTCTTGCGGTATGACCTGCTTTAAGGCTTCCACATTGACCGTAAATTCTGGGTTTTCTTTCGCTGCGGCTTCGGCAGTCAACAGCTTTGTTCTCACATTGCCCGACAAATACTCATCGGCGGTCACATACCGAGCAGGCTCACTTGCAGGGATACGGAAGATAACGTCCTGTAAGTCCTTAATGATTTCTTCCTGTGTTTTGCCTGTGAGCTGTTCCATATAGGATAAGTCAACACGGGCTTTCTCTCCGATAGAGAGTGCAAGGGCTTCGCTTGCAGTTTCCACGGAAGTGATTTCACGGTGGGGCTTTATCGTCCGTTTTGTAAACATATCCGCTTTTCGCTTGAAGTTGCCCTCATCGTCAAGCACCTCCAGAGAACACAAAAGGAAGTAGCTCTCGTCCGATGCAAAGGCAAGGTAATTTCCTCGGCTGTTGATAAGCCCGTATTTCTGGGCAAAAGCATCATACAGGCGGTTTAAGTTTTCCTGCTCGGTCTGTATCATTTCCTCTGGGTAGTCCTCGGTCTGATACTCAATGAGCTTTCTCACGCAGTCACGGATTTGGATTAGTCCCTTAATGCGGTTTTCTGCGGTCATAGATGCCGCCGCAGGGGTCATACGGTCATTTTCTCGGAAGTAAACCTTACCGTCCACCAACGCATACGAGAAATTTCGTACATTCGGGTCGGTAGGAATAGAATTGTCCTGCTCATCGGAGATTTCATCAATCTCGTTGTCGTACTCAGGGATTTCGCCCTGAATATTCTGGACAGCATTGTGCAACAGCTCCGACAGGGGCGTATCCTGATATGCTTTACAGGCAGAGTCAAAGCCAAACCGTGTGCTTTCCATTTTCATCTCGCCCAAAATCATTTCAGGGTGCTGCACAAAATAGCTGTTCATCCTGATCCCGTTCTCATCAGTATCAAGGTGTACCCAGTCAGGCTCTATATCGCTAATGCGGTCACGCTTCTGCAAAAAAAGAATATCACTTGTGACCTCCGTGCCTGCATTTGCCCTGAATGTGTTGTCGGGCAGTCGAATTGCTCCAAGCAGCTCAGCTCTCTGGGCGATATACTTCCGCACCTCTGGGCTTGCTTTGTCCATTGTACCCTTAGAGGTAATGAATGCCACCACGCCGCCTTTGCGTACTTTATCCAGAGCCTTTGCAAAGAAATAGTCGTGGATGAGGAATTTCTGGGCATTGTAGCGGATGTCATTGACCTTAAAATCTCCAAACGGCACATTGCCGATAACCACATCAAAATGGTCGTCAGGGAGCTGTGTTTTCTCAAAGCCCTCTATGGCAATATTTGCTTTCTGGTAGAGCTGCCTTGCAATCCTGCCTGTGAGTTCGTCGATTTCCACGCCGTGGAGCTTGCTGCCTGCCATACTGTCGGGAAGCAGACCGAAAAAATTTCCTATGCCGCAGGACGGCTCCAAGAAGCTGCCCTCGGAAAATCCCAGACGATCAAGGGCTTCATACATTCCCTTAATCACAACAGGCGGCGTATAGAACGCCGTCAGGGTGGATTCCATCGCCGCACGGTATTCCTCTGGCGACAGGCTTGCGTATAGCTCCTGAAACTCGTTTGCCCACGCTGCGTTATTCTCATCAAACGCCATTGACAGACCGCCCCAACCAACATACTTGGAAAGGGTTTCCTGTTCTTCAGGTGTGGCAAGGCGGTTTTCAATCTCCAGTTCGTGCAAAAGGTTGATTGCCTCCATGTTGCCCCTGAATTTTTCTTTTGCGCCGCCTATACCTAAAGTATCCTCAGAAATGCGGTAGTTGTGTCGTAAAGCAGAGGGAACGGCAGGCGTTTTATCCTTTTCTTCTGGTAGTAATTCTGGCTCGTCAAAGCGTATTTTCTCGACAACAATATCATAGGGAAGTCCGTTTTCCTCGGCGGAGTATTGCTCCACCGTTTCCGTAGATGCCTGTACGCCTGCTGCGGGCTGGTTTTTCCCCTGCTCCAGAAGGCTTCGAATATAGCCGATTTTCTCCACACGGTTGATAGGGAAACCTACGCCATCCTTAAAAGTAATGTCACGCATCGACACATCGCCGCTGACTTTCCCAACGCTTTCAATGAGATAGCGGCGGTTGTCTACGACGATTTCCTTGCCGATAAGGTCAGAAGTGTCCTGTTCAGCAGGCTCTAAACCTTGCTTTGCCCGTTCCACATAAAGCCATTCCGCAGCCTCTTTATCGGCAACCTCTTTTTTGACCACCGCAAGTCCTGTTTCGGCTTCTTCCTCTGTAGGATAGGTCAGTACCTTGTCGTAGCTGTCAGCGTAGTATTCCTCTCGGATATTATCCCAGATAGCAAAGGCATCTTCGGGGTCTGGGAACGCATCGGAAGTCATAACGACCTCAAAGCGTTCTTCTGGCGGCTCGTTTTCGCTTTCTGCGGCTGCCTTTTCCACATAAGCAATCATTTCGTCTACCGCAGACGATTTTTCCTCGACAGGAGCAAACCATTCCTTTTCAAAGGACATTATCTCGTCAAAGAGTTGTCTGTCCTCTGGGGTCAGGTCTTTGTGCTGCTCCAGATAGGGGATAAACACATCCCGTCCCCACCGCAGGCTTTCCATCTTTTCACGGTAATAATCCTCGCCCTGCCGTTTCCATTCTGGGATAAATGGACAGTTCGGGGAGAGGGAATATTCATAAAAGTTTTTGATGTGGGCAATTAGGTCGCCCTCTCCGTCGCCAATGTCAAAACGTCCTTCATAGGTGTGTTCTTCTCCGCTGATAACTGTCCTGATGGTAAAATCTGTCTTATGATACCAACCGACATTATCATCGCCCTCACGCTCACGGTGCTGCTTTTCGTCCAGAACGCCGAGAAGGTAATTTCCGAGGGCGAAGCTTATATCGGTATAGCGGTCATTAAACTGCCTGTCATAAAAGGCAGGATGTTCAGAAAAACCAATAGAAAAGCTGATGCTGTCTGGCTTTTGTTCAGAAAGTGTTTCCGATTTCTGTTTCTCGGTCACAACAACCTTCAGGTGGTCGTTTGCAGGGTTTTCCTTCAGCTTTTCCTCAAAGTCGGCACGGCTGAATTCTTTGCTGAACAGGGGAAACTCTGCATTACGCAGGTAAACGGCATCCCCGCTCAGATCAGAGATTTCGTATCTATCCGCACCGATATATACCACATCATTCTCGTGGTAGAGGTAGCGAAGCGGATACAGCTCCAGAAGCTCCTGCGAAAATCGCCACGCATTGCTGCGGCTGTAAACATCAGAAGTCTTTAGCTGTACCAGAGCAAGGAAGTCAATGAGCTGCTGAACGGTGGCGGGGTCGCCTAGATGTTGTTCCATTTGCACGGCACTCACTTCGGCAAGGTCGTTTCTGTTGACATTTTCAAGCAACCCTTTTTCATAACCGTCCAAGTCACGAATAAAATCGGACAGCCGCAAAGAGAGTGTATCCCGCTTATCGGCAAGGGGCAGGTCACGGTGGGCATCAATAAATCTCTGCCTGTTGACTTTTTCCTGCGTGTCGATTTCATACTGCGGAGCTTCCACGCTCTTTAGATATTCGGGATAGTGGTCTTTCTCTTTCTCATTCAGATAGCGGTTATTCTTTATCAGCTCACGCAGCCGTTTTTCCACCTTGCCCCAAGATAGGATAATGTCAGGGCTGGTGTATGAGCCGTGTTTCTCGATATGGATGCCCTTTCCGTCATGGGAATGACCGCCTTGTGTTCCGTCTGGGAAAATATGCGTACCACCGCCAATGCCATATTCATTTTTCAGGAAAGCGATGTTGCTTTTACTGTCCTCATGTTTTGCAAACTGACGGTAGATGCGGTATTTTCCGTTCTGGAAACCGCTTCCCGATAAAAGAACAGAGTCAATATCCTCTTGAGAAACGGAAAAAGCAGAGGATTTTTTGTCCTCTGCTTCCATCATCATTTCAATCTGTTCGTCTACGGTAGGGAGATTAGCCCTGACCTCAGTTTCATTGGCGATGCTTTCCTCGGCAGGCTGTGACCCGTCTAATTGTAAATCAGCTCGGTCAGTATCACTTCCTCCGCCTGACTGCGGATGTTGTTCATCAATCCGACCCACTGCATCGGGGCTTTCGCTTTCAGTTCCTCGGTCACGCCCTGTTCGGCTTGTAGCTGCTTCGTCAGAAGTTCTAACCGTTGTAGTGCTGTCTGCTCTGTCTGATGCAGGTGTTCGTTCAGCCTGCCTGTTGTCAGCAGGTTGAGGTAGGTCACTCTCTTGTGCTGCTCCAGATAATCCCTGTGCATCAAAGCGTATCTGCCAAGCGGAAGCTCTGGCTCTGTCGCTAATGTCAGGTCGGGAATAAGATAATCGCCCTGTTTGGTGTAAGTGATTTCGCTCATTATTTTCGCTCCTTTCGGGTTGTTTTCTGCCTATATCATACTGATTTTGCGGATTGGGTGCAAAGCTGCGATTTTGGCTTTTCTCTGCAATTTGCACATCTCGGATAGTCTGTGAGATTTCCCTGAGCGCCATTTCCGCAATATCACTTGTGGCAATACCGAGGGCGTTAATGGTGGCGGTGGTATTGAAATTGATAATCTCCTGAAAATCCTCACGGTCAAAAAACTCGCCCGTGTCCAGACCGCAGCGGCTGATCAGCATAAAAGCAACGCTGTTTGCTGCCAGCCGCTTATAGATGACCTCCACATTGAAGTCGTCCAGTTCTTCCAAGAAGCTGTCCTTTGTGCAGTCCTGTAACTGTGAAAGATAGTCCTGTAAATTATACTCGACAGCGTTCTTTGCCGTTTCCATTAAAACAGAAGCAAGGTCAGAGCCTTCGACCTCTCCAAACCTGTCGGTAAGCCTTTCCATAACAGCCTGCTCGTATCGCTCATTCATCTGCCATATCGGAACGGGGCGGCTGCCATAATACCCTTCATGCGTGTCTGACACATCAAAGTAATATTTCAGCGTGTTCCTGCGACCTTTCGGGTCAAAGACCGCTATGCCTTTGCTGTCCTTATTGACCCACCGCCGAAACTGTTTGTTCCAAGTTTCAAGCTGTGCCACGGCAATGGCATCAGGGCGTTGGGCATAGATTAGAAGCTGTTCGTCAAAACGGCATTTATAGTTGCGGCAGGCGGCAGCTAAAAAGTTCTGCCACGCCTGCGGATTTTTCGCCACGGCAACACCTGTACGCCGATACAGCTCTGTGATTAGCTGATACTTCGCAGCCATTGGGTTTCCACCTCCTTATAGATTTATTTGGGGTCATTCGTTGGCTTCACCGCCAAGAAAGGAAATGACCTTGTTAGCCTTGATGCTCTTTTGCAGGTCATTGATAAGGGAAATATCCGCAACCGTGATGCCCTGCATAGAAAGAATATCGTCCATTGTCATGGCGGCAATAGTTTTCTCATCGGTAAATCCTGCGTCCAAGACCTTGTTTAAGACCTTGACCGCTTTCTGGTTTACTGCCATTTGTCAGCCCTCCTATCGTTCTAAATCTTTGTGTTTAGGAGCTTTAATCGCCGCTTGCACCTCTTGGGGCTTCGGCTCATAGGTTGCTCCGTTTTTCTCCATACGTTCGGCAAATTCGCAGATATGGAAAAGGTCGTTGCCAACTTCCGTATGGTACTCATCAATGAAGCGGCAGGAATATTCCGATTTTTCGCCCCACGATGATGTGATGATGATTTTGCCGCCGTCTGGGATACGGAACAGTTCTTTGTAGTTCGGGTCGATAAATCGGATGCCCTGTTCTGCTTTGGAAATGTGGCGGTCAAGCCATTCCTTTACATAGCAGAAGCAGTAAAAGTTGTAGTCGCCCTTAGTGGGATTGCATCGGAACAGAAATGCGTGTTTCTCCGTATCGACACGAAAGCCGTACTCGGTACAATAATTCCCCTTAAAGGAGCTGTCGGGGAAACGCCTTGCAAACGCACTCATATCATAGCGGTTGTGCAAAAGTCCTTTGTCCTCACGAAGCGAATTGATAATCTTGTCAAGCCCTTCCTTAAACTCGTCCGTTTTCCATTGCGGTCTGGCATCAAACCAAGTGGTAAAAAAGCCACAGCCAGAGGTATCAAAATCGCCACGCAGATAACCGATATTGCCTGTCTGCCCCTGAAGCTGCATACTCTGGGAATAGGTGTATTTCTGTTCATTCGGCTGTAATGATCGTATCTTCATTTAGCTGCTCCTTTCGTTCTTTTTCTCTTTCCGTTCATCTAAAATCCTGCGGATACAGACATCGCAGAAAATAACTGACCCGTCTTTATATCGGGGATAAGGACAGGTCATGCAGTTATATTTCTTCTGGTTATCGCTCACGGTCATCACCGCTTTTCTGCTTCGGGGCAGGGAGATTATTATACGGCATCTGGCGTTCACTGTTATATCGTTCGCTCAGGCTTTCCCTCGCCGCCGACAAATCGTTGCAGTAACATCCCCAGAAATAATTGTTGCCGCCCTTACAGTACCAACACACATAAGAGTTAGGGGCATTGGGGTTATAACCGATAACAAGCTCGTTACTACCGATAGTACAGCTCTCTATGATTTCATAGCCCCCGTTGGAGCGTTTTTCTTTGTCCATAGACACCTCTCATTCTTTGGCATACTTCCAATATGCCTTTTCGCCTGTTGCCCGAAGCCGCTGCATACGGGCGTTGCCTGACAGTTCTGGGTGCTTCGCCTGCAATTTGCGGCGTGTCCTGCTGACACTTTCAAAGCTCGGCAGACCGAGATATTTATACTGTGTCATTATCTCCGCAAGGGGGATTGCCCCTGCATCTTTCAGGCACACATTACAAAGGGCAAGATACAGCACCATATCGTCATTTCGGGCATCTTCGTTCTTTTCCAGAATAGCCCTGACTTTCTTTTCAACGGTCTTTAAGTTCCGCATTGAATACCTCCATATATGGAAAGAGGGCGGCTGCGTCATCGCAAATTACGCTCTGTTCGTTTCCGCCTTGCGGCGAAAAGCTCACACGCTCCATTGCTCCTCTTTTCCCCCCACGAAGTCGAATGACTTCCGTGGGGACCCCAGACATAGCCGCTCCATTCCTGCATTTTATGGGTCACTTATTCTTTCTGTTTCGAATATTCAGCTTATGGGTCACTTATTCTTTCTGTTTCGAATATTCAGCCATACCGCCGCACCCACAATGAATACGACAAGCACGATTGCGATAATGGTTTTAGCGTCCATTCCTTAGTCCTCCTTTTTCTTCTTCCTGCTCTTAAAGCCAACAACACCGAGAACACCTGCACCGATAAGGGATATTGCCGCAAGGCTTACCCACAAGGCAGGATTGAAGTCATCGCCTGTTTTCGGTGTGTCACGAAGCTCATTGTGCATCTGGACAATGGTGGTTGCTCCGACCTTGACCGTTGCCTGCTTGTCGGCAGGGAGAATATAGCCTGCGGAAGCATTATCGCTGACCTCGGAAACGGTGTATTCGCCAATACGCAAGCCCTCAATGAAGATTTCACCGTTTTTGTCGGTCTTAAAGGTCTGGTCATAGTCCGTGCCTGTTACCCTGAAAGAGAAGCCCTCCAGTTTTCCGTTAGAGGAAGTCTTGACGATTTTCAGGGAGCCTTTCTGTGCGGTGTTGATAAAGCCAACGCCTGCCTTGTTCTCTACGGCATAGGTCTTTCCGTTTTCCTCAATGGATACGCCATACACGCCCTCGTCAAGCACAAAGCCCTCTGGGGCTGTCTTTTCACGGACAAGGTATTTGCCGTATCTGAGGTCGCCCATCTGATAAACGCCTTTTTCCACTTCGCCCATTTCTCCGAGCAGCTCGTCGTCCTTGTCGAGCTTTCCGTCGCCGTTTTTATCGGTGTAAACCTCAAAGACCGCACCTGTCAGCTTGTTTTCAGGATAATCCTCGTCCACCTTTGTCAGTTCGATTTTGCCTGTGATATAGAAGTTTACAAGCTCGATTTCTACAACCTCATCGACTTTGCCTATAGTGACAGGGATTTCTTCCTCGGAGAGTACAAAACCTTTCGGGCTTTCGATTTCACGAATGACCCAAGTTCCGTAAGGCACTTTGGCAAAAGAAAAACTACCGTCATCTGCTGTGACAGTAGTCTGAATTGCTGTTTCCTTTGTAAACTCGGTTGTTTCCGTCTTAAAGATGCCGATAACCGCACCGCTAAGAGCCTTTCCGTCCTCATCGGATTTCAGACCGCTGACAGAGCCGTAAATCAGCTTGTTTTCAATGGCGTTGCCCTCGTTTGCCGTGATGTGGACGGTGGCGGTGTCCTGACCTGCGTACTCAAAGTTTACGGGATATTTGGTATCGCTCGTCAGATAAGCCGCATTGGTCTTGATTTCCTGCACATAGTAGCTGCCAATCGGCAGGTCGCTGATTGCCTTGCCGTGACCATTCTCATCAAGGAAGATGACCTCAATCAGACCGTCAGCAGGGATAGTCTTTCCGTCTGCGGCAGTCAGTTCCTCGGCGGCATACAAGCCAAAGGTTACATCGGCAAGCTCGCCGTTTTCGCCCACGCCGTAGTCCTTGTCTGTTTCAAGGGTTTTCACAAGGTCAATTTCCACACGCTGACGCTCGTTCACAAAACCTGTGGCAGTTTCCGTTACGGCGATTTCCTGACCTGCATATACAAGCTCGACAGCGTGGATTTCCTCATTCAGCACCATACCGAATGGAGCAGCAACCTCTTTGACCTCGTACTTTCCGAGATACAGCTCTTTGGATTTTGCCGTACCGTCTTTGCCTGTGGTAACGGTGTCCACAACCTCGCCCTTAGAAGCTCTGAGCGTTCCGTCCAGAGTATAAATATCCTCGGCTGCGGTAATCTCATAGACCGCACCCTCCAGATTGCCGACAGAGAAAATAGGCTGATACAAGCCCTTGTCGCCTGCAACGGTGCTGAACACCTCGCCAGATTTGGTTACGGTAACTGTGCCTTTCTGTGCCAGATTGGAGCGTACCACTTCGATAACGGTAATGCCACTTTCTTCCTCGGAGTTCTCCTGCATTACATCAAAATAGACAGGCTCGGAGTTCAGCACATAGCCGTAAGGAGCTTGCACCTCAACCAGAGAATAGCCCTTGCCGTATTCCAAAGTCTGCGGTGTGATGAGGTTGCCGTCTGCGGTGGTGTAAAAGGTATCAATGGTCGTCACTTCTGGATAAGTGAAAGTCATAGATACAAGGCTGCCGCTTGGGTCATAAATCTGGAAGCCTGCCCCTGCATACGGGATTGTCTTGCCCGTTTCTGCATCTTTTTTGACAATCTTGATATAGCTCTCAAAGTTTGCGTTGTTGATAAGGTAGCGGTAGGTCTGACCGTCCTGATTGATAAATATATCAAAAGGCTTCATCAGCTCACGACCCTCCCAACCAGAGGTCTGCTTCACGGTATAAATGCCGTATGGCATATCCTTTGTCTGGGCAAAGCCGTTCTCATCGCAGGTGAGTATATCTCGCTCGGTTTCCTTTGCCGCTTCATAGCTGCCTGCGGCTTTCAGGTAAACCTCAAAAACAGCTCCTTCTTCGGGTGTTTCAATCTGTGTTTCTCCGTTGTCGGTGTGTTTGATAATGGAGATGTTACCCTTAATAACCTGTTCATTCACGGCGTTTTCCGTGCTGTTCAGCTCCACGGTATAAGCTAAAGGCTCTGCACCGACCTTATGAATAGTGGTGTCAAGCAGATAGCCCTCGGACGGGCTGATTTCTCGGACAGTCCAGTCATTGGCACAAATATAATACTTGGTCGTAAACTGACCGTTTGCATCGGTGGTATAAGTGTCAATGAGTTCTTCGCCCTTGTAAATGCCGTACACCGCACCTGCAAGGGAAGCGTCGCCCTGCGGCTTGCCTGTTTCCGCATCGGTCTTTGTGACCGTTACATTGAATTTCTTTAAGATGTTGTGGAAGCTGCGGTTTGTGACCTTGTTCCATTCAATCGGGGCGGTCTGGGAAGCAGGAACGACATAGCGGATTGCGGTATCCACTTCCTCTAAGGTGTAAGGGGTGTTTCCGCTGATAAGGACATTTTCAAACTTTGCAACGCCCTTTTCGTTGGTTACGGCATATTCGTCTACGGGATGACCGCTAAGGGAAGTGCCGTAAAGGTGGAATTTCACTCCCTCCACCAAGTTGTCCTCGGAAGTCTTAACCACTTCAAGGCTTCCACGCTTTAAGACATTGCTGAAAGTGACGGTTGTGGTCTTGCCGCCGATAAGGGTAATGGTCTGGGTCTGCTGCGGCTCATATTTATCAATCGCCTGTTCCGTAATGGTGTAGGTGTCAGGTACTAAGCCTGCCACGGTAATATTGCCGTTTTTATCTGTTGTGACCGTCTTACTGAAGCTATTACCCTTTATTGTAAACTGGATGCCCTCTACAACGCCGTCCTCGGAAGCCTTTTTCAGTGCAATCGTTCCTGTAGGAGTTTCCACGTTAAGGTAGGCGGCTACCGTATCGGCATTTTCAACGCCTGTTACCAAGTCCTGAAGGTTCGGGTCGCCGTAGGCAATCAATTTTGCGCTGCTGCTGACCGTCGGCACGTTGTTCCTCGTTGCGGTAATGCGTACCGTACCGTCAAAGGCTTTGGCAGAACTTACGGTCAACTTGTTCCCAGATTTTGATACGGTTACGCTGCTGTCAGAGCTTGTAAAGGAATAATCCGACAGGACACCGTTGCTGTCCGTAAAAGTCAGCGTGTATTTGCCGTCCTGATAGGAAAGCTTTTTCGTGACGCCATTCTTGCTTCCCGACATAAAGCTTGGAATGGTGTTATGCTCCGTCAGCAGGGAGACGATCTGGTCATACGCTGCCTTTGCCCCACTGTTGGGGTAGTTTGACCCGAAATGCAGGCTGTAAACTTTGTTGCTGGTCTTGCTATATGAGCCTGTGGCTTCACGGCAGCCTGTGACAAACTCCCATACAAGGGTCTGTGTCGCAAGCCATTTCTCATCATCGCTGCCTGTCAGATTTCCTTTGTTGCCCTGATACCCGTAGAGCAAGGCAAGCCCGACTGCCTTTTTCTGATTGGCAGAAAGGGCGTTCCAAGTGTCCGAAGATGCTTTCGTCAGGGTGTTGCCTGTTTTCAGCGGTACGCCCGGCTGAATGCAGAAGGCGTTTTCCCCATCCACAAACATACGGTACTTATAGTTGCCTGTGCCGCCTGCGGTATGACCGTCAAAGGTGGCACTTGAATTGTATCTCATCGCATTGCCGCTGCTGTCGTAGGTGTGGCTAAAGGAAATCGTACCGATGTCACCCGCCGCAAACGCCGTCGTTGCAGGCAAAATCGACAATGCCGTGACCGCAGCCATAAGGGTAGCCGCAGCCTTTTTGAATAATCCACGAATTTTCATCGCTTACCTCCTGATAATGTTGATATTGAAATTTCCCTCACTAACCGAAAAAGCTGCCCTGTATTGGACAGCTCATAGTTTTTCTTTTCTCGGATAGTTTTGGTAGTAATTAGGGGGTGAGGTGTGGAGAGGGGGAAGCAGAAAAAATGGCTATCCACCAAACAGACAGACCCCGCCCTCGGTGTGTGGCTTACCTTTCGTGAGCCTTGTTTCGTTGCAGGTGGCGGTTATAAAACTCCAACGCCTTAACAACAAAATCTGTTTCCTGCCCTCTGGGGACATTCTTTGGAATGAGCTTGGTTATCCTTTCATCACGGAAGGCGGGCTTTTCCTTTTGGTTGGGCTTTTCTTCTTCCATAATGCTCTGGATAACCTCCTCCGTCAGCTTTCCGTCCTGCATAAACTTCTTCATTTTGATAGCCTGTGCAAGTGACGGGGTAGCATCGTTGTACTGCATCGCTTCAAGCAGAGTGTACTGCTGTTCCTCGGACAGATAGGAGATTTCCACCGCAGGGCGAAAAGCAATCTGTCTGTCGTCCACCATTTGCAGGATTTCAGGAACAAGCTCGGTCAGACGGATAAAGCGAAAAATCTGTCTTTCACTATCCCCAACTTCTTTTGAAACCTCTGAAGCACTTGTCAACTTATTGCCCATTGGGCAGGAAGTTAAATCGGTGCGTTGACCTTGCCTGTTCATAGCTTCAAGCCGCATCTTATAAGCAAAGGCTTTCTCGCTCGGCAATATCGTTGACCTCTGCAAGTTGCTTTCCACCATTACAATAATGGCTTCATCACGGGTCAGCTCTTTAACCTCACATTTCAAGGTGTCAAGCCCTGCAAGCTCACACGCCTTTTTACGCCTGTGACCGCTTATAAGCTCATACCGTCCGTCCTCTTTGAGCCGCACGGTAGCAGGGGTCATAACGCCGTTTCGTCTGATACTATCGACAAGCTGTTCCATATCCTCGTCCATCAATACCTTAAACGGATGGTCTGGAAACTCGTCAATCTCTGAAATAGGAATGTCCCTGATTTTACTTAACCTTGCTTCCGCACGGCTCTCGTCTGTCTGGAAAAGGTCATCGTATGCAGTCAGCTCGATTTCTGTTCTTTTGCTTCTCGCCAATGTCCGCCACCTCCTTTCCAAACTGTTCATAGGCTGCGGCTACCTTACCGCTTTTGTCATAGGCAAAAATGCTCTTGCCCTCTGCGGTAGCTTCCACCGCACGGATAGAATGGGGAATTTCGGTATCAAAGACCTTAATCCTCTGTCCGTAGGCACTTTTGACCGTTGCGATAATCTCCTTAGAAATGTTGGTGCGTGGCATTACCATTGTCATTAGGATACCGTCTATCCGCAGCTTAGGGTTTATTTGCCGCTTGACCATAGAAACCGAACGAAGCAACAGCTCTAACCCTTTGGCAGAAAGATAGTGGGGTTGTGTCGGGATAACCACGCTGTCAGCCGCCGCCAGAGCATTGATAGTTATCATTCCGAGAGAGGGCATACAGTCGATAAGCACATAATCGTAATTCTTCTTAACCTCATTCACATAGGTTTTCAGAATACGCTCACGGCTTATCGCATTGATAAGCCTGACCTCTAAACCTGACAGCTCAATGTTAGACGGGAGCAGGTTAACGCCCTCGCCGTGGTGCAGGATACCTTTTGAAACATCAAAAGGTTTATCCTCCATAATGCTTTGCATCACGGTGGAAATGGTTATGGGAATATCATCTGGCTTTTTATAGCCCAGAGCCAATGTGAGATTTGCCTGTGCATCGGCATCAATGAGCAAGACTTTTTTGCCCTGCTTTGCCAGACCCACCCCCAGATTGACCGCCGTGGTTGTTTTTCCGACACCGCCTTTCTGATTAGTCAGAGCAATCACTTTGCAATTTGACATAGGTGCGTCCTCCTTTCGCATTTATTTAGCCGCTTTGTCAGGGCGGCTATGTAACCATATCAGAGAACGCAGCTCGATTAACATCTCGCTGACCGTGACAGTCGCCAAATGGAAATGCAAGCATTTCCGCTTGGCTCGTTGTTCACGCAAAAAAGCCGCTTACTCTTAAAAATCAATAAGAATAAGCGGCTTCCTGTAATGTGCCTTAAACCTATTCAATTTTCATTCTCTTAACAGGGGCATTGACGACTTTGAATATTAGCTCATCAACGCAGTCTGTATATCTGCCTTGCTGTATGAGCTTGTTTTTCAGCTCTACAAAGCTATGTATAACTATCTGCCTTTCGTGGCTATCCAGATATGCGTGATAGGTTTTATCTCTCATAATTGCCACCGTCCTTTCTTGGCTTCATTATATCCAGAAGTGGGAGAAAGAACAAATCTGCAAATCGAGGCAAAAAAATAGGCGTACCACTATTTCTAATGATACGCCTGCACGATTAGATAACTTCAAAATGTTTCAAGGCATCTTTTATCGCTTCTACCTTTTCTGGTGTCGGGTGTTTCCTCGGCTGTTTCAATTCCTCTACCGCATTAGGAGCATCATACATTGGCAAACCTAAATCTCGTTTTACCTCTGCAATATATGCGGTATGTACCTTGAAGCCGTATTTTGCTTCTATGTACTCCTTAATCATCTTGTAGGTTACTCGCTCTTTTGGCTTATAACTTTCTGCTCTCTTTTCGATATTTTCAAGAGGAATTTTACCCTCACCCTCTCCAAACTCTACTTTTACATTGATTACGCTGTCAGGCTTTTTGTGGGAAAGAAGTACAACCGTCTCCACATGGCTTGTTCTCGGGAACATATCCACCGGTGTGATTTTCTGCACGCTGTAGCCTTTTTCGCTCATAATCCCGCAGTCCCTTGCCAATGTCGCCGGGTCGCAGGAAACATACACAAGCCTTTTCGGCTCAATTTCGGCGATTGTATCAAGCAGCTCCCGTGAGCAGCCCTTTCTCGGCGGATCCACGATAACAACCTCCGGCATCACTCCCCTGTCTTTGAGGACGTCCGCCGCCTCCGCCGCATCGCCGCAGATAAACTCCGCATTTTTTATATTGTTCATCTCGGCATTTGCTTTGGCGTCCTCCACCGCTTGAGGGATAATTTCCGCTCCGATAATCCTTCCGGCTTTATCCGCCATTGACAGACCGATTGTTCCTGCGCCGCAGTACAGGTCAAGGACGGTATCGGTTTTCTTTACATCCGCAAATTCCGCCGCTTTTTTATAAAGCAGCTCGGCTCCGTCTCTGTTTACCTGATAAAATGACAGCGGAGAAATTCTTATCCTTATGCCGCAAAGAATATCCTCTATATACTCGCTTCCCCATATTACGCTGCATTTTTTGCCCAATATGACGTTGCCGCTTTCGGTATTTTCGTTTACCGCAATCGACTTAATATTTCCGCAGCTTTTTATAAGTCCGCTTATAAGCTCGTTCTTTTTAGGCAAACCGTGTCCGTTTATTACAGCGCATACCATTATATCTCCGGTGGAAAAGGCCTTTCTGATGTAGATGTGGCGGATTAAGCCCTTGTGGGTTTCCTCATTGTAAACAGTGATATTGTATTTCTTTATCCATTGGGCAAAGCAGTCAAGGATTGTCCTAAACTCCTTCGGCTGCAAAAGGCAGTCTCTGCAATCTGCGACCCTGTGGCTGTTTCGGGCAAAAAATCCTATATGAAGTCCTTTTTCATCAAGCCTTACGGGATACTGCGCCTTATTTCTGTACCGCTCGGTTTTTCCGGTTGTGAGAATTTCATCCGGTTCAAAATCCATATGACCTATTCGGCTGAAAGCGTCGATAACTCTCTGACGCTTTAATTTAAGCTCCGCAGAGTAATCGATATGACGGAACACGCAGCCGCCGCATTTTGAAAAAACGGGACAGTCCGGGATAATTCTGTCCCTTGAGGATTTGATTACGCTCTTTACTTTTCCTATTGCGTAGCTTTTCTTTGTCTTGATAATGTGACATTCAATCACATCGCCCACAGCCGTATCGGGCGTAAAAACAGCGACGCCGTTATAATGCCCCACGCCGCTGCCCTCTCCGGTAATTCCGGTAATTTCAATTTCTATGTCCTGATTTTTTTTAAGAGGATAATTTTCCATATCTAAAATGTTTTTGCAAGCTCCTTTATGTAATCCTTAAATTTAGCTCCTATTTCCGGATGGTTCAAAGCGACCTCGCAGTTCGCCTGCAAAATCCCGAATTTGTCCCCCATATCATACCGCTTGCCGACAAATTCCAATGCGCACAGCTTTCCCGCGCAAGCGATTTCGTTTAAGGCATCCGACAGATAAATCTCCCCTGTTTTCGGCGAAGGCTCCGTCCGCTCCAAAATCTCAAAAATATCGGGCGTTACCACATTTCTGCCTATTGAAGCGTAAAGGGACAGAATATGCTCCTCATCCGGCTTTTCAATGATTTTCCTGCAATTCATAACGTTTCCCTCAAGTGGCTCCACGTCAAGAGTGCAGTACTTCATAATCTGCTCCTTGGGGAATTTCCTGACGGCAGTAACGGACCTGCCGTACTTGTCAAAAGCGTCCGCAAGCTGCTTTGTCACAGGGTATTCATCGTTGATTATAATGTCATCGCCGAAAAGAATTGCGCAGGGATCGCCGCCTACAAAGGTTTTCGCCGTTAAAACAGCGTGACCTACACCGCGGGTTTCCTTTTGTCTTAAAAAGTAAATGTTGGCAAGCTCTGCACAGCGGCGTACCGAATTGTAAAGGCTCTCTCCGCCCGGCTTTTTACGCAGATTGTCCTCAAGCTCATAGGCGTAGTCAAAGTGATTTTCTATAGCCTCTTTGTTGCGGTTCGTAATGATGAGAATATCGGTTATTCCCGACGACGCAGCCTCTTCAACAAGATATTGGACAGCGGGCTTGTCCACAATATTAAGCATTTCCTTGGGAACAGCCTTTGACGCCGGAAGAACTCTCGTTCCAAGCCCTGCGGCAGTGATAATCGCCTTTGTGACCTTCATTTCATCAACCCGTTTCTGTATTCATGTGTTATGCGATGCAAATAATGATCTCAGCTAAATATATGACAGTAAAGTATTAAGTAGCATATAGCAGATTATGGGAATAAGAACATTTACCGGTGAAACTCCGCCTCTTTGCCTTAAAAGCAAATGGTAGGTCTGATTGTCAAAGGATGTTTCCCGATATTTTCTTATATCCTTAATCACTTTTTTCTTGTAAAAATAATTTCCCAAAAAGCCGAAAACAACGCTTATAAGCAGCCAGAGAGCCGCCAGCATTATATAGGAGGTGATTGTAATGGGAGACAGGATAATCTCGGTCATTTTTTCGTAAAAATCATCCATATCCGGAGTGGCGTTGTTTGTCAAAGCGGCGTTCATATAATAATTAAGCTCGCTTACATCTTCAACATATTCCTCGTAAACCTCAGGCTGAAGCTGCTGATACAGCACGGGAGGAATGGTATTTGACAAAACATACGCCGAGAAAAACAGAGCAACCAGAGCAAGCCCCACTCCCGCCATACGCCTGTAAAAGCACCACATGGCGGAAAAAATCCCCGCAGACCAATTCCAGCTCAGCTTCGATTTTTTCTCCTCGATTTTTTTAAACCTGCCTATATATTCGGTGGAATTTTTCTGAACGTATTCCGCTATTTCCGTAACGGGGATGCCGTCAATCTCGGCATCCGCTCCGTAAACGGTTCTTGCATCCGCAGCGTATACATTCTGATAGGGCGAATAGCTATTGGGGTTTTGGTACTGATTGTAATTTTCGGAGCCGCCGCCGAAATCTCCGCCGAAGGGCGGGAATTGCTCCTCAACGGATTTTCTGTTTGCCGTCAGCCTTTCGCCGCAATTTGTGCAAACAGGCTCATAGGGCGAATTTTTTGCGCCGCACCGAGGGCATATTTTATAATCGATATGCTCGATTTCTTTCTTCTCTTCGGTTTGAGCTTTTTGCTCGGGAGCCTGCCAAATGAAGCCGCTCTCATGCTTCGATTGATTGGCGCAGCCGCCGTTTTCCAGCCAGCAGCTCCTGTGATGAGGCGTGCCGCACACGGGGCATACAACCACATCGTCGCCGTCCTTAAAAACCTGACCGCAGGAAGGACAGATATAGCCGTTATAATTCATTAAAATTCACTTCCGTTTTAAATAAAAACAAATACATGGATATACGGGAAAATTCCGTCATGGAATGTCTTTCTCCTTACAGTATACACATTCCGCAAATAATTTTCAACTGTATATCATCTTATAATTTATATCATAATAAAATAAAAATATTGAAATATTATTAAAATTTTTTCAGCCCAAATCGGGTGTGTCCGTAAATGTGACAAAATTATCGTCTGCTCCGTCGGTTTCAAACACGATAATTTCGTTGTCTCCCTTTTTAAGCACGGGAGCCGGAACGTAAAGGGTTTTCTGCGGTCCGGCATCGTTATAGTATCTGCCCAAATTAAAGCCGTTTGCGAAAACAACGCCCTTGTGGAAGCCGTCAAGCCTTATAAACGTATCACAGGGCTCACCGTCGATTTTAAGATTACCCCTTAAAAATGACGCAATTTCCGTTTTTCCGCCGAACCTTTCAAATTTAAGTGTCGACAAATCCGTCATGGGAAGAGGGTACATATCCCAGCCGAAATGATACTGAAGTCCGAACCGTATGCCCTTAAGTCCCTTTCTGTCCATGATTTTGCTGCCGTAATTTACTCTGCCCATATTTTCGCAGAGAATATCGAGCCTTGCCTTTTCGCCCTTTTTAAGAGGAACGGCAATTGACTCCTCATGACGGGTGCGTTCAAAATATCCCCTGTACTTATGGTCCACAAACACGACTGCTCTGTCGTGAACGGCGTCAAATTTAAGCTCCCAATCCTCTCTCGGTCCTTCTATTACCGTGGAGTACATTGTAAAGCCGTAATATTGCCCTATATCCTCCGCAAATTTCGGAGCGGTGGTGTGAACGGGCTCGGACAGCAGCGGGAGCGCTGTGAAAATATCGCACCTTTCGTTAAGCTCAAGCCTTCCGTAGGCCGCCTTTTCGGAATTTTTAACAGTCAGCTCGGGCAGCTTTTTGCCCTGCCACCGTTCAATCATTTTTCTCACTTCAAAATATGCGGGAGTCAAGTCTCCGGCTTCCGACAAAAGAGCGTTATAGTCGTAGCTTGTTACGGTAGGCTCGTATTTTTCGTAGTAATTTGCGCCGTTCATAAAGCCGAAATTCGTGCCGCCGTGGAACATATAAAAGTTAAGAGATGCGCCGGAGTCAAGCATATCCTTAAACAGCGAGGACAGCTCCTTGGCGTCTCTGACATGATGCTCCTCATACCAGTGGTCGAACCACCCGCACCAATACTCGCCGCACATTCTCGGCTGATTGGGTCTGAAATCATCAAGCACCTTAAAGTTTTCCTCCGGCTTTGAGCCGAAATTCGCAACGCATGGATATTCGGGAAGAGTGCCGCCGCTGAGCATATAATAGGACGCACCGTCTGAGGTGTAAAGAAGGCAGTCAACGCCGTTATCCTTGTAAATTCGGGCAATCTCCTCCATATATTCATGGTCGTTGCCGTAGCTGCCGTACTCGTTTTCAATCTGCATCATAATTATATTTCCGCCGTTTGTGCCAAGTCTCGGAACAACTCGGCGAAGCAGCTCCCTGTAGTACCGTTCCACCTTTGAAATAAAGGTCCTGTCGAGGCAGCGGATATTCATATCCTTATAATTGAGCAGCCATGCCGGCAGTCCGCCGAACTCCCACTCCGCACATATATACGGACCCGGACGGAGAATTACATTCAGTCCCAGCTCGGCGGCAATGTCTATGTAGGCCTCAAGGTCCAGCATTCCCGAAAAGTCAAAAGCTCCCTCTGTGGGCTCGTGAAGGTTCCAGCAGGTGTATGTTTCAACGGTATTAAAGCCGCACTCCTTCAGCTTTAAAAGTCTGTCGAACCAATATTCCCTCGGTATGCGGAAGTAGTGCATTGCTCCGGAGATTATGGTGTATTTCTCCCCGTCAAGATAAAAGTCCCCGCCTTTATATGTTAATACAGACATAAGCCCGTCTCCTTTTTAATTGTAATTTCAATTTCAGTATACAAAATTTTTTCCCCGCCGTCAAGGATAATAATAAGTAAAATACCATATATCGGACGGCAAATGTAAATATTTTTAAATTTACTATTGCAAAATCAAAATCCGTATGATATACTTTATAAGCTAAAAACTCACGCAGTCTCAGGCAAACTCCTGCACCGAAGGGTGTTGTGCGCCGAAAAATGACTGCGGCGGTAAATTAAGGAGGAAAAAACATGGCAGTAGTATCAATGAAACAGCTTCTTGAAGCAGGCGTGCATTTCGGCCACCAGACAAGAAGATGGAACCCCAAAATGGCTCCCTATATTTTCACGGAGCGCAACGGTATCTACATCATCGACTTGCAGAAAACCGTTAAAAAGCTTGAGGATGCTTATATGTTCGTCCGTCAGATTGCCGAGAACGGCGACGAAATCCTTTTTGTAGGCACTAAAAAGCAGGCTATGGACTCTATCAAGGAAGAGGCGGAGCGCTGCGGTATGCCCTATGTCAACGCAAGATGGCTTGGCGGTATGCTTACAAACTTCAACACAATCAAATTGAGAATTAAGAGACTTGCTCAGCTTAAGGATATGGAGGAAAACGGCACTTTCGACATGCTCCCCAAAAAAGAGGTTGTTAAGCTTAAGCTCCAGATAGAAAAGCTTGAGAAGTATTTAGGCGGCATTACGGAAATGAAGAGAATGCCCGCAGCGATGTTTATCGTTGACCCAAGGAAGGAACGCATTGCGGTTTCAGAGGCCAAAAAGCTGGGAATACCCATCGTTGCAATAGTTGACACAAACTGTGACCCCGATGAGATTGATTACGTAATCCCCGGAAATGACGACGCTATCCGTGCGGTAAAGCTTATAGCAAGCGCAATGGCGGACGCAGTTCTTGAGGGCAAGCAGGGCGAGCAGACAGCTCCCGAAACAACGGAAGAGCCTGCCGAGGAAGAAGAAGCGGGCTGAGATTTCAAAGCGTGAACGGAAAACCCAAGCCGGTCAAATCCGTTTGCAAAGCTCCCGCAGCCACATACGGCTAACTTAAAATATACCAAAAACTGGAGGAATTAAAATGGCATTTACAGCAGCGGACGTTAAAGCGCTCCGCGAAAAGACAGGCGTCGGCATGATGGAGTGCAAAAAAGCGCTTACAGAAGCAGACGGCGATATGGACAGAGCAATTGACGTTCTCCGTGAAAGAGGACTTGCAGCATCGGAAAAGAAGGCTTCAAGAATAGCCGCAGAGGGTGTTGTTACCGTTTACAGCGAAGGCGCAACCTCCGTTGCCCTTGAGGTAAACGCCGAATCCGACTTCGTTGCGAAGAACGACGTTTTCAATCAGTTTGTTCTTGATGTGGCAAAGACAATCGCAGCAAATTCTCCTGCGGATGTTGACGCTCTCCTTGCCGACAAGCTTATCGGCACAGACAGAACCGTTCAGGAAAATCTTCAGGACAAGGTTCTTCAGATCGGCGAAAACATAAAAATACGCCGTTTTGAGATTGTTAAGGGTCATACGGCTTCATATATCCACGGCGGCGGCTCCGTTGCGGTTATCGTTACCTTTGACACAACAGACGAGATTGCGGCTACAGATGAATTTAAGGCCATGGGCAAGGACGTAGCAATGCAGGTTGCGGCTATGAGTCCCGCTTATCTTGACAAGGACGCAGTACCCGCTAATGTTATCGACCATGAAAAGGAAATCCTTTTGGCTCAGATGAATGAGGATCCCAAAATGGCTTCTAAGCCCGAAATGGTTAAGGAAAAAATCATCAGCGGCAAAATTTCAAAATATTATGACGAGAACTGCCTTGTATGCCAGGACTTTGTTAAGGACGGCGATTTAACCGTCGGCAAATACATCGAAAAGGTTGCAAAGGATTTGGGCAGCGAGATTAAGGCAACGGGCTATATCCGTTACGCCAAGGGCGAAGGCCTTGAAAAGAAGAGCGAAAACTTTGCGGACGAAGTTGCCGGTATGATGAATAAATAATTCATTAAGTAAGCACTGATTAAATCGAGTGCGACGGATGCTTAGAGGATTTTTTGCAAGACAAGGAACAAAGCGCAAGGAATACTGACGTATTTCGAGCATTTGTGACGATGTATTGCGGAAAATAATCAAGCAGACGGCGTGCTCAGCCGTTAGGCGTGATTTAATCAGTGGTTACTTTGAGCTAAAATATTGCGGAGAGTATCATAGGATATTCTCCGTTTTTATTGCTTTTCCATCGAAAATTGAGTATACTATAAGCAGGCTGCAAGGAAAAGGGAGAATGAAGTTCAATGAAAATAACAGGGGCAATTTTTGATTTTGACGGAACGGTATTCGATTCCATGGACATATGGGCCGACATGGGCAGCGTATATTTAAAGCGTATCGGCATTGAGGCGTCGGCGGAAATTGCACCGGCATTTTTGAATTTAAGCCTTAACAAAGCAATTCAAACCGCAAAGGAAATGTACGGAGTTGAAAAAAGCACGGAAAGCATAATTTCCGACGTCTTTGAGCTTTTGACGGAACGCTATTTAAGGGAGGGCTCGCCTAAAAACGATGTAATTCCCTTTCTTGAAAGGCTCCGCAAAAAAGGCGTGAAAATGTGCATTGCCACCGCCACAAACGAAGAGCCTGTTGCGGCTGCCCTTGAAAAGTACGATATGCTTAAATATTTCGGCAGGATTTTCACAACCGCAAATGTGGGCGAAGGAAAAACAAGCCCTAAAATGTTCAGACAGGCGTTGGAATTTCTGGGAACCGAAAAAAGCTCAACATGGGTTTTCGAGGACTCCCTTTATTCGGCAAAAACAGCAAAAGACGACGGATTTAACGTGGTGGGAGTATACGACAAAAGCGAATTGAACCCTCGTGAAATGAGGGATACAGCCGACATCTACATCAAAATGTTCGGTGAGCTTGACAATGTATTTTAAGCAAAACAAACAAAGACGGAAGCGAGATTGTTTCCGCCTTTAAAAATTTTAAGGTAAAATTAAATTTTCACACTTGCAATGGGAAAATTTTGTGCTATCATTATATTATATTTGCAGAATAACCGCTGTAAAGAAAGGATTGAATTTTATGGAAGAAAACAAGGTACAGCTGTCAAAAAAGGATAACGTTATCCAGGCTTTGAAATTTACGATGTTCTCAATATCGGCAGGCGTAATACAAATTGTAGTCGATACGCTGCTCAATGAGCTTCCGCCCAGGCTGTTCGATGTAACCCTGTCCTATTGGGCGTGCTATCTGCCGGCTCTTATTGCGTCCGTCGTTTACAACTTCACAATCAACAGGAAATTCACTTTTAAATCAGCAAACAACGTGCCCATAGCAATGCTTAAGGTGGCGTGCTACTATGTCGTGTTCACTCCCGTTTCAACCATTTTGGGAAATATGGCGGCGGAGCACTTTAACGCAGCCGAACACAATTACGTCAACTACATAATTTTGGGCATTACAATGATTATCAACTTTGCAACCGAATTTCTGGTTGACCGCTTTATCGTTTTCAGAAATTCAATCAACACAAACGACATTGCCAAAAAGGAGCAGGAGGCGAAGGCTCAAGCCGAAAGCGAAAAAGCAGACAACGATACAAACTAAGATAACCACTGAGTAATTATTTCAATAAGCCTCTTTTATCATTTCGATTTCCTTGGCGTAGCCCTGAATATCGTTAGGTGTTTCAAGATTTATGGGCAGTCCCTCGAACTCCGGCCGTTTGATAAAGCTCATCAGTGCTTCAAAGCCGATATGACCCTCGCCTATTTTGGCGTGTCTGTCCTTATGAGCGCCCACAGGGTTCATACTGTCGTTAAGGTGAATTGCCTTTAATCTGTCAAGCCCCACAACGGCGTCAAACTGCTTTATAACCTCATCGGCGTTATTTATAATATCATACCCGCCGTCGGAAATATGACAGGTGTCAAGGCACACTCCAAGCTTGCAGTCAAGCTCCGTTTTATCGATAATAGCTCTGAGCTCTTCAAAGCTTCTGCCTATTTCACTGCCTTTTCCCGCCATGGTTTCAAGGAGAACCGTGGTTTGCATATCCTCCCAAAGCACCTGATTTAAAATTTCGGCAATCATATCAATCCCCTTTTCCGCCCCCTGTCCCACGTGGCTGCCGGGGTGGAAATTATAATAATTGCCCGGAATATATTCCATTCTCTGCAAATCATCCTTAAACGTGGCAAGGGCAAAGTCCCTGACTCGTTCCTCTTTGCCGCAGGCGTTAAGGGTATACGGGGCGTGAGCGACTATTTTGCCGAAATTATGCTCTTCGGCAAATTCCAAATACGCTTTTACGTCCGCCTCGTCAATGGGCTTCGCAGCTCCTCCTCTCGGATTTCTCGTAAAAAACTGGAAGGTATTCGCTCCGATTTCATATGCCTGTTTACCCATGGCAAGAAAGCCCTTGGATGAGGATAAATGACAGCCTATATATAACATTTAATTCTTCCCTTCATTTGGTTTTTGGTTTTTGGTTTTTTGGCTTTTAAGCGCTCTGAACGAATTAAGCACGGCGAGAACCATTACTCCCACATCACCGAAAACTGCAACGCCCATTTGGACTATGTTCAGGGAGCAAAGCACAAGAATTACAATTTTCACAATAAGGGATCCGATTATATTTTCCCTTGCAATATTCATGGTCTTTTTGGAAATTTTCACGGCGGCGGCAATATTCAGAGGACTGTCGTTCATAATTACCACGTCTGCCGCTTCTACGGCGGCGTCAGAGCCCAAGGCTCCCATCGCTATTCCCACGTCGGCTCTCGCAAGCACGGGAGCGTCGTTTATTCCGTCTCCCACATAGGCGGTTGAGCCCTTTGTTCCCTTGCCGTCCATAATCTCCTCAAGAGCCGCAACCTTGCCGTCAGGCAGAAGTCCGCTGTGTACCTTGTCAATTCCGATGTCGGCGGCTACTCTTTCCGCAGACGACTTCTCATCTCCCGTAAGCATAACCGTCTCCGTAATTCCCTGCCGCTTTAAAGCCGGCACAAGCTCCCTTGCGTCTTCCTTTATTTCGTCCGATATTATTATACTTCCCCTGAAAATATTGTCAACAGCTACGTAAACAATTGTTCCGCCGGACTTTTTTTCAAAGGGAATACCGCAGCTTTCCATAAGCCTGCCGTTGCCCGCAAGCACCTCTTCACCCTCGATTACGGCTTTAACGCCGTGACCGGGGATTTCCTCTGCATGGGAAATTTTCGACAGCTCTATATCCCTGCCGTATTTTTCCCTCAAGGACTCCGCTATGGGATGAGATGAAATATTTTCGGCGTAAACAGCCTTTTCAAGCAGCTCCTCCTCTGTAATTCCCACGGGTTTTATTTCTTTTACGGCAAAAACGCCCTTTGTAAGAGTTCCCGTTTTATCAAAGACGACAACGTCCGCCTTTGACAGCATTTCAATATAATTTCCGCCCTTGATAAGTATTCCCTGTTTTGCGCAGGAGCCTATACCGCCGAAAAAGCTCAGGGGCACGGAAATAACGAGAGCGCAGGGACAGGACACAACGAGGAAGGACAGCGCTCTGTAAATATAATCCCTGAATGAAGCCCCGTCAATAACAAGAGGCGGGATAACCGCCAAAAGAACCGCTGCGGCGATAACTATGGGAGTGTAGTACTTTGCAAATTTCGTAATGAATTTTTCGGATTTTGATTTTTTTGCGGAGGCGTTTTCCACAAGCTCCAATATTCGGCTTACGGTGGAATTGTCAAAGGTTTTTGTAACCCTTACGGTCAGAAGTCCGTTTTGATTTATACAGCCGCTTAAAATCTCATCGCTTTCATTAACGGCTCTCGGCACGCTCTCACCCGTTAAAGCCGAGGTATCCACAAAGGAGCTGCCCGACGTTACAATTCCGTCAAGGGGAACACGCTCGCCGGCGGCAACGGAAATCAAATCTCCGATTTTAACCTCATCCGGATCAACCTTGCGGATTTTACCGTCTTCAATAAGGGTGGCGTATTCGGGACAGATGTTCATAACCTCTTTTACGGAATTTCTTGACTTCTTAACGGCGTAATCCTCAAACATCTCGCCCACTCTGTAAAACAGCACCACAAAAACAGCCTCGGGGTATTCGGCAATGCAGAACGCCCCCACGGCGGCAATAACCATAAGCGTGTTTTCATTGAAAATATTGCCGTGAATTATTCCCTTAAAGGCGTTTGCAACAACCTTCAGCCCTCCCGCAATAAAGGCAAGGAGGAACACGATAAACCTCGGTATGACGTATTCCTCGGGAATTATCAGCGCCGCAACAAGCAGAACTGCTCCCGCAGCAATACAGGCTATATCCTTTTTCATAAAAAACAACTCCTATTTAAGCAGGCAATAATTTTATCAAATGTATTCGATAACAACGTCGGGTTCGATTTTATGTACGATTTTTTCCACCGACGCCTGAATTTCGGAAAGCTTATCCTCTTCCACATCCATAATCATTTTTTCCGCCAAAAAATTCACCGTCACGGAGCTTACTCCGGACACCTTTGACACCTTATCCTCGATTTTGGCAGCGCAGTTGGCGCAGCACAAATCATGAAGCTTAACCTTTTTTACCATAACAACATATCCTTTCAATATTGAAATTTAAATTTTCTTTACAATTTTTGCTTACTCTTTTTCCTTAATATGCTCAATGCCCGTCTCTATAATCGCCTTAACATGGTCGTCCTTGAGGGAATAAAAAACATTTTTGCCCTCACGGCGGTTTTTCACAAGCTCCGCATCCTTAAGCACCTTTAGCTGATGGGAAATTGCGGATTTTGTCATATTAAGCAACACGGACAAATCGCACACGCACATCTCCGCCTTATCAAGAGCGTACAAAATCCTCATTCTCGTGCTGTCACTCATAACCTTGAAAAAATCGGAAACGGAATAAAGTGTTTCCGTATCCTCCATCCGTTCTCTTACGCTGTCCACAACATCCTTATGGATAACGTCGCAGTCGCAAATCTCGCTGTGTTCATGCAATACCAAAATGCACACGCCTCCTTTTCGGTTGAATACATATACAATTGAATAATCATTCAACTTTACAATTACATTATAG
>JAJQGK010000069.1 GCA_021200555.1 Clostridiales bacterium
TTGCTTGCTTGCTTGCTTGCTTGCTTGCTTGCTTGCTTGCTTGCTTGCTCAGTGAGTGTACCGTAATTCATTGCACTTGTCAACTCTTTTCGTAAATTTATTTGTATTTTGTTTTAGTGTAGCACAGGAATTTTGATTTTGCAAGTACTTTTTGGAAAAAATTTAATATTTTTTCCAATTTACGGATTATTTCAACGGTGACTGCTTAAAATGCCGGTAATTTTCATTAGTCAACGGCTTTGACAATCTCGTCTTCGCCTTCGTTTGAGTGGTCCCTTTCATCGTAGGGTATCAGATATTGGGAGACGTCGGTATACTTAACCTTTAACTTTTTCTTTTTGCAGATTACATTTATCACAATTTCCGCCGCAAAGGCAAGACAAATGCCCAACACTCCCCAAATTAAGGCAGATCCGCTGAAAATTTCGGGGACGGTTTCGGACATTATGGAAAGCCAAAGGCTGAACGCAGTCTGCGCAACGGCTGTAAAGAAAATGCCAATCGAAGCAATTGTAATATTACGCCGTATTCCTCTTTTTCCGCAGGCTATGAGAAGTGCGGCTATATTCAGAACAGCCGTAACCACAGCAAGAACGAAGCAAATAACGGCAATGAAGTAGCATATGTAAGCGGTTCTTGTTTTTTCGCCGGTCAGCATTGCAAAAAGAAAATCAAGATCAAGGTTCAAAAAGACCTTTTGAATAATCGTAATTATATTTACGGTGACGTTTTCGGAAAAGAAGGGCAAGCTGACCGCTACCTTTCCCATAGGCAAAAGAGTCGCCAAAAGGGGAAAAACGCTGATAATAAGCCTTGCCACAGCAAGGGGAGAGCCTATTGTCGCAGCCTTAAGGCGGTCGATACGGGGCTGAAAAAGAGCATGCTCAAATTCAGCCGCATCCGCCTCTTTTTTTAATTTGTCTTCCATTCCGTAATAAACCAGATTAATTCCGCACACGGGACACTCCGGCTTAATATCTGTCATGGAAAGCTTGTATCCGCATTTCGGGCAGTAGGACGCCATATGCATTTCCCCATTCAAATAAGCTGTAAAAGCCTTTATTTTTTCAACGCTATTGCAGCCTTAACCTTTGCGCAAATATTCTCGGCGTTCAAACCGAAAATCTCAAGAAGCTCAAGAGCGGGGCCGGATTTTCCGAATGTGTCCTCAACTCCCACTCTGAGAACGGGAACCGGAACGGTTTCGCAGACGACCTCGGCAACAGCGCCGCCCAAGCCGCCGATTACGTTATGCTCCTCAGCGGTGACGATTGCGCCTGTTTTCTTTGCGGCATCGATTATAATATCCCTGTCAATGGGCTTTATGGTCGCCATATTGATTACAGCCGCATCTATTCCTTCGGATTTCAGCAGCTCCGCCGCCTGAAGCGCACGCTCCACAAGCAGACCGGATGCAATAATCGCAGCGTCCTTGCCCTCTTTAAGATATGAGCCTTTTCCTATTTCAAAATTATAGCTTTCATCAAAAATTCTCGGCACGGCAAGTCTTCCGAAACGCATATAAACCGGGCCTTCCGTTTCAGCCGCAGCAAGCACGGCGGCTCTCGCTTCAACATCGTCAGCCGGATTGATAATCGTCATGCCGGGGATGGTCCGCATAAGGGCGATATCCTCGCAGCACTGGTGGCTTGCTCCGTCCTCGCCCACCGAAATTCCCGCATGGGTTGCGCCTATTTTTACGTTTAGATGAGGATAGCCTATGGTATTTCTTACCTGCTCAAAGGCTCTGCCTGCCGCAAACATGGCAAAGGATGAGGCAAAAACTGTAAATCCCGCCGCCGCCATGCCTGCAGCAACGCCCATCATATTTCCCTCGGCAATTCCGCAATCGATAAATCTGTCCGGGAACTCCTTTTTGAACATTCCCGTCTTTGTGGCGGCAGCCAAGTCTGCGTCAAAAACGTAAACCTTTTCGTTTTTTCTTCCAAGCTCCACAAGGGCCTTGCCGTACGCTTCTCTTGTGGCGGTTTTAATAATATCTGCCATTTCTCAGCCCTCCAATGCAGCTTCCGCTTTATTAAGCTCGCTCATGGCAATGTCATACTGCTCGCCGTTGGGCGCAGCGCCGTGCCATGAAACCTGATTTTCCATATACGATACGCCCTTGCCCTTAACGGTCTTTGCAATAATCGCCGTGGGCTTTCCCTTTACCGTTCTCGCTTCGGCAAATGCGGCTTCGATTTCGTCAAGGTTGTTTCCGTCAATCTCAATGACGTGCCAACCGAAGGCGGCAAATTTTTCCGGTATCGGGTAGGGTGAATTTACCTGTTCGAGAGTGCCGTCAATCTGGAGATCGTTATTATCCACAACTATGCACAAGTCGTCAAGCTTTTTTGCTGCGGCAAACATCGCCGCCTCCCAGACCTGACCTTCTTCGATTTCTCCGTCGCCGAGAATTGAATACACTCTGAAGCTCCCGCCCTGAAGCTTGGACGCAAGAGCCATTCCCGCCGCCGCAGAAACTCCCTGTCCCAAAGAGCCGGTGCTCATATCCACGCCGGGAACATGGTTCATGTTGGGATGTCCCTGGAGGTAAGAATTAGACTTTCTCAGCGTTTTCAAGTCCTCAACGGGGAAATATCCCCTGTTTGCAAGCGCCGCATAAAGCGCCGGAGCTGCGTGCCCCTTTGAAAGCACAAACCTGTCCCTGTTTTCCATTTTCGGGTTTTTCGGGTCGATGTTCATTTCAACCCTGTAAAGATAAGCAAGAATTTCCGCAATTGAAAGAGAGCCGCCGGGATGTCCGGATTTGGCGTTATACGTTCCCTCGATTACGCCCTTGCGAATTTGAACGGCGTCAAGCTCAAGCTGTTTTTTTAATGATAAATTCAATGTATTCACTCCCGTAAAGTTAGTAAGCAATGATTAAATCGAGTGCGTCGGATGTTTAGAGGATTTTTTGCAAGACAAGGAACAAAGCACAGGGAATACTGACGTATTTCGAGCATTTGTGACGATGTATTGCGGAAAATGATCAAACAGACGGCGTGCTCAGCCGTTAGGCGTGATTTAATCAGTGGTTACTTAGTTCATTTGATTGTAATTTTCAAAATTTCAGGCGGATTAAAAAGCCTGGGCACAATGTAATATCCCTCAAGTCCGGCGCAAAGAAACATTTTCATATTGCCGAAATCGTATTCTCCCCTGTCATATTTCGGGAAAAAGCCCTGTTCCGGAGCATAAACTCCACCGATAAACGGCAGCCGCCAAAGCCCGCCGTGATCGTGACCGCTGAACACTGCGTCGATATTCCACAAGTCCTCGGTATAAATAAAGGTGTTCGGACGGTGAAGCATCAAAAGCTTAATCTTGTCTGTGCTTTGAAAGTCCGACAAAAAGCCGTATACCTCCGACTCCCGCCACCTGTTATAATAATCCTCCTCATAGACGGCGTGATCGAAAATTCCGCCTATTCTGAGATTGGTATTTTTTATTTCTATATCGGAATACTCACCGTTAAGAACGGAAGCTCCCGCCTGCTTTGCAAGGTCTAAGCAATCCTCTCCCGTTCGGGCGTTGTATCTCAAATCGTGGTTGCCGGGAGAAAAGTAAACCGGTGCAATTTCGGAAAAAGCCCTGATGGTATTAATGACAAGCTCCCTGTTCGATTTTCCGCCCTTGCAGTCGAAAAAATCACCGGGCAAAAGAATTATATCGGGTTCCGCTTTTCTGACCTTCGCTGTAAGGCGGCAATTGTTTTTGCCGAAAACGGAAAAGTGCAAATCGGAAACCGCAACGGCGGTGATTTCACCGTGAGCCTTGCCTGTTTCAAGAGTATATTCCGTTGTTTTTATAAGCTTGTCTCCGGCAAATGCGCCGACGGCAGCTCCTGCCGAAAGCAGCGCCGCAGAGCCTGCAATAATTTTTTTATTCATATCAAGCTCCTCGCTCAAAACCGCATTTCCTAAAATCTAACGCCCTTTTTTATCTTATCGAGAAATTCCGTAAAGTATTCGGGCAGCGGAGCGTTAAATTCCATGTATTCCCCGGTAGTCGGATGGGTCAAGCCCAAAACGCCTGCGTGAAGACATTGCCCTTCGAGGCCGTATGTAAGCTTTGGATTGCCGTAAACGGTATCGCCTGCCACGGGATGCCCCATGGATGCGGCGTGGACTCTTATTTGGTGCGTTCTTCCCGTTTCAAGAGTAAACCTACACAGGCAAAATTTATCAAAACGCTCCAAAACCTCATAATGAGTGACGGCGTTCCGAGCGTTCACACCGTTTACCGCCTGCTTTTTGCGGTCATTGGGATTTCTTCCTATAGGTCTGTCTACGGCGCCCTTGTCGTCCTTAAGATTGCCCACAAGAACGGCTCTGTATTCCCTTTTAAAGCTGTGGGACTTTATCTGTTCGGCAAGAGAAGCATGAGCGAGATCGTTTTTTGCAACCGCAAGCAGCCCGCTGGTGTCCTTATCGATACGGTGAACTATTCCCGGCCGTATAACTCCGTTTATGCCGGACAAGCTGTCTCCGCAATGGTACATTAAAGCGTTTACGAGAGTTCCGTCATAATTTCCCGGCGCAGGATGGACAACCATCCCTTTCGGCTTGTTCACCACAAGCAAGTCGTTATCCTCATATACAATGTCAAGTGGGATATCTTCCGTTTTTATATCGATTTCGACAGGTTCGGGCAAATCCGCAGAAACGATATCGCCCTGTTTGAGCTTTACGCTTTTTAAGGCGGTTTTACTGTTTACGAACACATTGCCGCCGTCTATAAGTCTCTGTGCCGCCGTTCTGGAAATTGAACCCGCATCGGACAAAGTCTTGTCAAGTCTCGCTCCCTCATTTTCCGCCGATACCGTAAACTCAAGCTTGTCCATTGGCGTCCGCTCCGTCCGTGTTCGTTTCGGTTTTCTTGCGTTTTTCCTCCGTCACGGTTTCATATATCAGACGGATGCATACAACAGCAACGCCGCAGGTTACAAGAATATCGGCAAAATTGTAGATCGGAAAATTAACAAAAAGCGTTTCAATATAATCCACAACATATCCCTGAGCAAAACGGTCTATAAGATTTCCCGCTCCGCCGGCAATAATCATAACTATTCCCGTGTGCATAAGCTTGCTTTTGACTTTGCCCGAAAGCAGCACTGCTATGCACGCCAGCAGCAAAATCGAAGTAAATACGGACAACACAGTGGTGTAATCGGACATAAAGCTGAACGCTGCGCCTGTATTTTCCGCATATGTTAAGCCGATAACGTTTTTTATAAGGACAATATCCTCCTGCCCCTTAATATTGGCAACCACAGTCTTCTTTATCAGCTGATCCGCAAGCACAAGAACAGCGGCAATGAGAATTTCAACGCAGAATATTAAGTATCTTTTTCCGCTCTTTTTTCCTTTTTCCGCCATTATTTCTTTTTCTTCTTTTTCTTTTTGCCTTTGGAGGCGTTGTTTTTACGCTCTTCTCTCTCCTGCTGTTTCTGCTCGTCAACCTCGAACATGCTGAAATCAAGGTCAAATTCCTCATTTTCGGGAGCGTCCGCAGCTTCGCCGCCGAATGAGAACTCCTCCTCAATTGGACCGTCTTCCGTCAAATCATCCGTCTTAAAGTAACCGGATCCCTCATTGTCGGCAGGGACTTCGGGGATATATTCTTTAACATCGTCATCGTCAAAGGGAATATCAAGAGGTTCAGCCTCAGCCGTATCCTCATCCCAGTCTCCGTTAAAGAAATCATCGTCAAAGGCTTCGCCGGCGTTGCCGCTCTCCGCAGTCTCTTCCGTTTCGGGAGCGGCTTCGGCTTCTGCGGCTTTGGGAGTCTCCTCCGTCTCGGCAATCTCAGCTTCCGTCTCAGTCTCAGCTTCCGTCTCGGTTTTTTCTTCCTCGGGAACAATCTCCTCCTCGGCTTCTGCTGTTTCCTCGGCTTCTGCCGTCTCACTCGCTTCATCCAAATCTTGGAAATCGTCAAAATCAAAATCAAAACTAAAATCGTCGGCTACAGGCTCGCTGTCTTCCTCTTCCGCTTTTTCCTCGGCTTTTTCTTCCGCCGCCGTTTCGGTTATTTCAGGCTCGGGATGTTTTTCATTATCTTCATTTTCTTCCGCCGGCTGTTCGGCTTCCGCTGCGGGACTCTCCGTCTCTGCCTGCGGTATGATCTGCTCCTGTACGGCCGCTTCCTCCGCCGTCTCCGTTGCCGCCGCTTTTTCCTTTATTTTTTCGGCTTCGCTCTCAATAAGCTGCGCTGTTGCCTTCATCATCTCATCGGAATCAATGCCGAAGCATTTAAGAACGGCGTCAATATCCTCGGCGGCGACTGCGGCGTTCAGCTCCTCGCTGTTTTCAACGAAAGCGGCATCGTCAACTTCAAATTCAGTCCAATTTTGCTTTTCAATCGTTGAGGGAATAGAGGAAAATACGCCTGAAAGGTTGCTGAGCTTGTCCGAAAATTCCTTGTAGGTGTCCTCCGCCATGGTTCTGACGGCGTTGTATCTGTCAAAGGCTGCGGCTGCGGCTGAATTTATATTGTCGGTATACGAATGAATTTCATCGTTCATCCTGTTTACGTCTGCCTGGGCTTTAAGCAGCACTCCTGCGGCGGCGGCTTTTGCCTTTGCTTCAAGCTTTTCCTTATAAAGCACTGCGTCTTTTTTCATTTCAAAGGCTTCACGCTTGAGATTTTCGGCATCGGTCTTTGCTTTTTCCGCAGACGCTATAACTCCGGATGCAGCCTGTTTCGCATCTGCTTCAGCGGCGGCAATCATCTCCTCCGCCTTGTTTTTCGCTTCGCTTATAACCGCATCGGCTCCGCTGTTTATCTCGTCAACGGTTTTCTTAATATCTTCCTTTGCATCGTCAATAATTGCCTTGGCGTCCTCGTTTGCTCTGTCAATTATAGCTGCGGCATCATCGTTCGCTCTGTCAATTACAGTCTGAGCTTCGTTTTGAGCGTTTTCCTTTACGCCCTCCGCTTCGGCTGTTATTTCTTCCGCTTGCTTTTTCGCCTCTTCTATGATTTTATCCCTGTCGGCATAAATTCCATTGGAACGCTCTTTTGCGGCGGCAATGATATTTCTGCCCTCATTTTTCGCCGCTTCGATCATTTTGGCGACAACATCCTCTGCGCCGGAAATGGTCTGAGCCGCTGTTTTTTGAGCGGTAAGCAGAGTTTCGGTCATATAATTTTCATTTTTCTTGTACTCTTCAATTCGCTTGGCAAAAATCGTAAGCCTTCTGACTATCTCCTTATTCTCATTATAAAGAGACTCGAATTGATTGGCAAGCTCCGAAACATATTCATCTACGCTCTGTTTTGAATATGAATCCTCCGATTTTTCTTCAAATTCATGTTTTCTTATATCTTCGGCTGTGATCATATATAATCCATCCCTTCGCAGTATTTTATTTACATTTTTCAATCAAGCAGTTGCTAATTAAATTGCGGATGACCGTATCTTTTCCGTCTGCTTTAAACAAAGAAAACGCCGTTGCTTTCAAGCTCGTAAAGCAAATCTCCCATAACGTCTACGTTATACGGCGTTATGATAAAGGTGCTTTTTGCGATTTTTTTTATTTCGCCGTCATTGGCGTAGGCTACTCCGCTGAGAAAATCAAGAAGTCTCAGCGCTTCGTCCTTGTTTGTGGACTCAAGGTTAAGCACAATGGTTCGCTTTTCGTTAAGGTTGTCGGCAATTTCCCTGGCATCGGAAAATTTTTCGGGCTTTGTCAGCACAACCTGCAGCTTTGCGGTTGTGTGAATATCAACAACCTTGCTTGAATGTCCCGCTCCCGTCTTGCTCATGCTGTTTCTTGATGATGCTCTGGGCTTGTCAAATTCACCGTAATTGTAATCGTCATTTTTCACTTTGTATTCACTTCTTCTCTGAGTGTAACTTGGCGTTCTGCGTTCAACCGCCGGCTCTTCCTCCCGGACTTCCTCTTCCTCTCCGTATTCATCGTCTTCAAAGTCCGTGTTCGGAACATTAATATAATCCTTAAACTTTTGCAAAAATCCCATAATTATTCTCCTCGCTTTACTTGTTGTATATTCTCGGTCCGAAAATTGCGGATCCCACTCTCACAAGATTGGAGCCGCAAATTATCGCCTGCTCATAATCATGCGACATTCCCATAGACAAAATATCCATACTTACATTATCTATGTTTTCGCCGTCAATGTCAATAAACAGTTTATACATTTCATCAAAAAATTTTGCCAACTCAAGATTATTTTCACAAATCGGCGGAATTGTCATCAGTCCCTTGACTGCAATGTGCTTCATCTCGGCAACGGCGTAAAGGTTTTCCTTAAATTCCGACTTGTCCATTCCCGTTTTGGAGCTTTCGCCGCCTACGTTTATTTCAAGAAGAACGTTTGCCGTCATGTTGTTCTTTTCGGCTTGGCGCTCTATTTCCTCGGCAACGGAAAGGCTGTCAACAGACTCAATCATATCAACCTCGGTTATGATTTTCCGAACCTTATTTGACTGCAAATGACCGATAAGGTGCTTTTCAACGCCTTCAAGCTCCAGATTGTCCTTTTTCATAAGATATTCCTGAACCTTATTTTCCCCGATTAAATCGATACCCTGTTTAATTGCGTGGTTTATGTATTTCGGCTCAACGGTTTTTGTCACCGCCATAAAACGAACTTGGTTTTCATCTCTTCCGCTTTTTAAAGCGGCGGCGGCTATCCTCTCACGAATAACCTTTATATTCTCCTCAATATTCCCGAATTTCGGATCAAGTCCCAAATCCTCGGTCATACAATCATATCCTTTCATTTTATTTAATCAGTCAACAAGCTTGCCGTCGTACAGATCCTTGCCCGACGTTATATATTCATCGTAAAGATTAAGATACTGCCCGCTTTTTGTGGCGTCGTCCTTATACGGATTTGTGACAATACTGTAGTCTTCTGCGGAATAAACAATCTCAATTTTCTTAAATCGAATAACGCTTCCCGATATAACGTAAACTCCCGTTTCGCCGTCTTCGTTTACCCTGATTGCTCCGTTGTCTATCCTGTACCCCTCATAGCTTTCAACTATTATCTGCGCCTCTTCGCATCTCATGCCCGCCAGATTTTCATTCATAAGATTGCAGCTGAACACAACAAGAGATTTTCCCGTCTCTCCGTCAGATGTTATTCTGTAAACGGTTGTTTTTATGTCGCCTACGGAGGAATCGGGAAATGACAGAACCATACTCGATCCCTCTCTTAAATTGGAGATGTCCCCCGTATCGATAACGGCTACAAGGTACCAATAATAGCTTCTTACAAGTCTGCCCACCGCAGAGCTGCTGACGGCTGAGGGCGAGGCGTTCAGAGCCTCTTCCGCCTGCGCCACCGTCCACGAGTCCGCATCCGAATACGCAAGAGTGTTTTCGTATCCGTCGGAGCCTTGAATATAATATCCCGGACTGTCCGCCGTTATTGCCGTATAGCTTGAGGATGAGCTTGCAAGCGCAGAGTATTCGCTTTGGAGCGACGTTATTACAGAGGACAAATCAAGCTCCACTCCCGTTGCGGTCTGCTTTGACGTAATTGCGTCTCTTAATTCGCTTGTGTAATCGCTGAGCGACGATAAATCTCCGGATGAGATAAGAGAGGAAAAATTGCAAAGATCATCAGTAATCCTGCTGTCGTAAGAGCTTGTATCGCTTGTCACGGAGTACGACTGTCCCGAAAGGCTGTTATAATATTCAAGCAGCTCCTCAATTTCCTGCATTCTCGTAACGTTTACGGCGGAAGCACTGTCCGCAAATGAGTAAGCTATGGTATCTCCGGCGCTTACTCTCGTGCCGTCCGCAACAGCCGATACTATATTGCTGCCGGAAGAGGATATGACCTTTTCGTCCCTGACCACAAAAACATCGGCTTCAATTGTTTTTGTAACGCTGTCCGCAAGAGCGATTTCAGATGTGATAGATGAGTTTTTGCTTGCAATGTAAATTCGGCTGATAACAGCTGCCGCCGCAAGGATGCACAGTACCGACACGGTTATATTTCTTGCCGTATTTCTTTTTTTTGACTTAATTTTGCCGTTTTTTCGGCCGCCGTTTTCATTTTCGCCGCTCATTGCTTCACCTTCTTAAAAATTCCTCCGCCGCCTTAACCGCGCGGGAAACATAATCTTCATCCTCATCCGGATAAACATAAAATATATTTTTATTACGCCTGAACCATGTCATTTGGCGTTTGGCGTAGTGTCTCGTCTGTTTTTTCAATTCGGAAACAGCCTCGTCAAGAGTTATTTTTCCTTCAAAATACGGCTTCAGCTCCTTATAGCCTATGGCCTGCTTGGCGGTTGTTTGCTCCCCCAAATTTATGTATTTTTCCGCTTCTTCAAGAAGTCCGTCTTCAATCATCATATCCGCACGCTTTTCAATGCGGCGGTACAGATTTTGCCTGTCCTTATACTCAATTCCTATATAAAAAGCGTCATACGGTGACTCTTTTTCCCTTGATTTTCTCTTTTGCTCGGAAATGGTTTCTCCGGTGAGATAATAAACCTCAAGCGCTCTTATAATTCTTCCCTTATTGTTTTCGCTCAGCTTTGAGGCCGTCTCGGGATCGATATTCCTTAACTCAGACAAAAGCGCTGCCGATCCCTCTTTTTCCATTCGCTCCTTAAGCCGAGTACGAACCGTTTCGTTATTCGGCACAAATCCAAACTCTATTCCCTCTAAAAGAGAGTCGGTGTAAAGCCCCGTCCCGCCTACAATTACCGGGTTTTTTTCCCTGAAAACAATATCCTCGATTGCATTTTTGGCGTCTCTGACATATTCCGCTACACTGTAGGTTTCCGCAGGCTCAAGAAAATCTATCAAATGGTGCGGAATTTGTGTTCTTTCCTGCTGCGTCGGCTTGGCGGTGGCAATCTCCATGCCCTTGTATATCTGCATGGAATCGGCTGATACGATTTCGCCGTTTATCTTTTTTGCAATTTCAATGCCCAATGACGTTTTTCCGGAAGCGGTAGGCCCCACAACGGCTATGACCTTAATTTTATCCATCAGCCGTTTCTCCCGAAAAGCTTTTTAATGTCGTATTCCGTCATTACAAAAAGCACCGGTCTTCCGTGGGGACAATAACGCACCTCGTCATCCGTCAACACGGTTTTTACAAGAGACTCCATCTCGGTCTCGGAAATTTTGTCTCCCGCCTTAACAGCGGCTCGGCACGCAGTGGAATGATAAAGCCAATCAAGCTTTTCGCTTTCGGGATTTTGGGAGTTTTTGCTCAGCTGATCCGCCATTTCAAGGACAATTTCCCCTACGTCGCCGTCCGAAAGCTCGGTGGGGCACTCTCTGACTCTGACTGTTCCTTCGCCGAAATCCTCGATAACGAAACCCGATTTTGAAAATATGTCAAGATTATTTATAACGGAATTGTAGTCCTTTCCCGTCAGCGTCACGTTTACAGGCGATAAAAGCACCTGTGAATAAATTTGCTTTTTTTGATTTTTAAGCGAATTGAAGATTATTCTCTCATGGGCGGCGTGTTTATCCACAAACAAAAGCTTGCCCTTTTGCTCGGCTATAATATACGTCTCGAAAGCTTCGCCCACAATTTTAAACGGCTCGCAGTCAAGCTCCTCCCTTTGCAGATCCGTTTGAGGCTGCTTTTCAGCGGAATTGTCCGTATCCGCAGACTTTGACGGACGCATATTGAGAGCGTCCGCTCCGTCATCCGATTCATATCTGTAAAAGGGCTCGTCCGGCTGACGCACAACGACAAACGGGCTGTCCCCCGTGTTAAATGCAGGCTTGACATTTTTATACATACTGTCAATGGACGGCGGAGTCTCCTTTTTGAGGTCGGCTTCCCCGCCAATACTCAATGAAACCCGCTCTTCGGGAGCCGGTTTTGCCTCCGTCCGAATGCTTTCGGTTTTGGGATAAGAAAAGCCGATTGTATTTTTCGGCTGAATTTTTGCCACAACCTGTGTATCCCGCTCCCTTAAAGCTGAAACAGATGAAAAATAAACGGCGTCATAAACGGGCTTTTCCGATGAAAAGCGAACTTGAGTTTTCGCCGGATGAACGTTGACGTCCACCAGCATGGGGTTTACCGTCAGAAACAGCACACAGGACGGATATTTTCCGGTCATAATCTGATTTTTGTAAGCGTTGTCAAGCGCAGACGCCGCAACGGGAATTTTTACGTATCTTCCGTTTACAAAGAAGTGCTGCATAGTTCTGTTCGGTCTTGAATTGACGGGCTTGGAAATATATCCGTCAACGAAAATCCCCTCAGCTTCTCCCTTACATTCGATAAGTCCCGATCCGAACTCTCTGCCGTAAACCTGATTTATAACGGTCATCAGCCTTCCGTCTCCCGGAGTAAACAGAGTTCTTCGGTTATCCTTTATGAGGGTAAAGCTTATTTCCGGATGGGACAACGCAATTTTCCCAACGGTATCGGAAACGTAATTCCCCTCGGTGTTGTCCTTTTTCAGAAACTTCATTCTTGCCGGAGTGTTGTAAAACAAATCCCTGATAATCATTGTGGTTCCGTCGGGACAGCCGGCATCATCCAAATCCTCTTCCGCTCCTCCGGAAATTGTATATCTTGTGCCGATTTTTTCATCGGACGTTTTTGTAAGAACCTCCACATGGGAAACAGCTGCCACAGACGCCAGCGCTTCCCCTCGAAAGCCCAACGTCATTATTCGGTCCAAATCCTCTTCGATTTTGATTTTGCTTGTAGCGTGGCTGATAAACGCCGATCGGATGTCGTCTCTGCTTATGCCGCAGCCGTTGTCGGTTATTCGCATATATCGGATTCCGCCGTTTTTAATTTCAACGGAAATATTCGTTGCGCCTGCGTCTATTGAGTTTTCAAGCAGCTCTTTTATGACGGAGGAGGGTCTTTCAACCACCTCTCCCGCCGCTATCAGCGAGGCTATATGCTTGGGCAAAACGTTGATTTTGGCCATGGCGTTTCCTTTCGTAAAATTTTAATCAGCAATTACTTATTGTATGAGCTTATTTTTAAGCTCGTAAAGCTTGGTCAGAGCTTCAATGGGAGTCAGCGTTTCAATGTCGATTTTTTTCAATTCCTCGGCAATTTCGTAATTTACGCCGCCTTCAAAGGATATTTGCGTTTCTTCCTTTGGCCGGTTATTTTTTTGAGAAGACAGAGCTTTTGTCTGACCGTCATCTTTCTCAAGGTCGTTTAATATCGCTCTTGCACGGGCAACAATGCTTGCGGGAACTCCTGCAAGCTTCGCAACATCGATTCCGTAGCTGCCGTCCGCCGGTCCTCTGACAATTCTCCTTAAAAAGGTTATATCGTCTCCCCGCTTTTTGACGGAGGTATTGTAATTTTTAACTCCCGATATTTCTCCCTCAAGCTCCGTAAGCTCATGGTAATGAGTGGCAAACAGCGTTTTTGCGCCTAATTTCTTTTTATCCGCCGTATATTCAAGCACGGCTCTCGCTATGCTCATTCCGTCGTAGGTTGACGTTCCTCTTCCTATTTCATCAAGAATAATCAAGCTCTTTGAGGTGGCGTTTTTGATGATTGACGCAACCTCGCTCATTTCAAGCATAAATGTTGACTGTCCCGCAGCCAAATCGTCCGCAGCGCCGACTCGGGTAAAAATGCTGTCTACAATTCCTATTCTTGCGCTTTTCGCCGGCACGAAGGAGCCTATTTGAGCCATTAAAACAATCAGCGCAATTTGGCGCATATACGTTGATTTTCCCGCCATATTGGGACCGGTTATAATCGCCGTTCTGTTTTCGCCGCAGTCAAGAAAGGTGTCGTTGGGCACAAAGGGCAAGCCGTCCGTATATTTTTCAACCACAGGGTGCCTGCCGTCCTTTATTTCTATAACGTCGGAATTATCCACATCCGGACGCTCGTAGTTGTTTTCCACCGCAGCCTTTGCAAAAGAGCACAGAACGTCAAGTCTTCCTATGGCCTCCGCCGTTCTCTTAAGACGGTAACGGGCATCTGCGACCTTCTTTCGTATTTGCACGAAAATTTCATATTCAAGGCTGACTATTCTCTCCTGAGCGCCCAGAACCTTGGACTCCAATTCCTTAAGCTCCGGAGTTATGTATCTTTCACAGTTTGATAGAGTTTGCTTCCTTATATAATTATCGGGCACAAGCTCCTTATAGGAATTAATTACCTCTATATAGTAGCCGAACACACGGTTGTATCCGATTTTAAGCTTTTTTATTCCGGTCTTTTTTTGTTCTTCCTCTTCGATTTTGGACAGACTGTCCTTTCCGCCTGAAGTAATATCTCTCAAAGAATCAAGCTCGCTGTTAAAGCCCGCTTTTATCATATTCCCCTCACGAACCGTAAAAGGCGGATCCTCGCAAATTGCGCTGTCGATAAGCTCGCAAATATCGGCAAGAGGGTCAAGGTCGCTGTTGACGGATTGGAACATTTTCGACTGCCTGTTATTTAGCTTTTGCTTTAATGCGGGAATTTTTGCAAGAGTCTGAGAAAGAGCCCGCAGCTCCTTGGCATTTGCAGAGCCGTAAACCACTCTCGTTAAAATCCGTTCGATATCCCCCACACCGGCAAGGCATTCCATTTCGCCCTCCCGAAATTCCGTATCCGAATATAATTCTGCCACGGCGTTTTGCCTTGAAATTATATGGGAAACGCTGATAAGGGGCTGTTCGATCCAAGACCGAATAAGCCTTTTGCCCATGGGAGTTTTTGTATAATCGAGAACCCAAAGCAGGGAGCCTTTTTTTTCTCTGCGTCTTTGAGTTTCGCAAAGCTCAAGATTTAGCCGCGCGGAGGCGTTCAGAGTCATAAATCTCTCATCGTTGTAAATTTCCGGCTCGTTTATATTGCCCAAATCGTTTTTCTGAACCTGCTCAAGGTAAAATATTGTCGCTCCCAATGCTCTGAGGGCGTATGTTCTGTCCTGCAAATTAAGCTCGGACAGAGGTTTTTTATACAAGCCGGTTACAATTTTTTCGCATGTGTCGGCGTCAAATTTTGAATCGTCAAGCGTCTCCGCAAAAAGAGTTATTTTTCTTGTGAGAAACTCATTGACTTCGGACAATTTTGCCGTATATCCGTTTACAAGGATTTCCGCAGGAGCAAATCGGGCGATTTCGCTTATCGCTCTCTCCCGGGCGGAGCTTCCGGAAAATTCGGTGGCACATATGCTGCCCGTTGAAATATCGGCAAAGCACAGGCCGATATTTTGCTCTTCGGAGTAAATACAGCCAAGGTAGTTGTTTTTGCCTTCGTCAAGCATAGCGCTTTCGATGACCGTTCCGGGAGTGTGAACTCTTATGACGTCCCTTTTGACGATACCCTTTGCGGCGGCGGGATCTTCCATTTGCTCGCAGATTGCAACCTTGTATCCCTTGGCAACAAGCTTTGCGATATACGAGTCGGCGGCGTGATAGGGAATCCCGCACATAGGGGCTTTTTCCTCTCTGCCGCAGTCCCGTCCCGTAAGGACAAGCTCCAGTTCTCTTGAAGCCGTTTTTGCATCGTCAAAAAACATCTCATAAAAATCCCCTAAACGGAAAAAGAGAATGGCATCGGGGTATTGCTCCTTTACCTTTAAATATTGCTCTATCATCGGGGTAAACTGCGCCATTTTCCTTTTCCTTTCCGTTGAGATTATATCATCCGCTATATCATCCGCAGCCGCCGCAGGTTGAGCAGCTTCCGGTACAGCCTTCATCCGTTTGAGGACTGCATGTTGCCGGATCCTCGCCGTTTACGCATAATGAGAGTATCTGAACGATATAATTCATAAGGTCGTCAACGTCCTGTCTTGCTTCCTCGTAAACCTTCATATGGGGATTGAGCATAACCTCTCCGTAAACATCTCTGAATTCCTTGTCGTATTCATTAAGCTTGCTTTCGTCAGTCTCTCCGCTTTCCTGAGCGTGCTGGTATGACATTTGAATAAGGTTGAGCTTGCCGATAAGGGCGTTCAGCTCGGAGTCCTCATCATTCGCCTTTTTCGCTTCCATAAGCTTAATGTATCTGTCGTCCGCCTGAATTGCCTCGCCAAGCTTTCTTGTCATTTCGATTACGTCCATTTGTTTCTCCTTAGCATTCTGAATTTTACTTTATTTTAACACAATTCTCCGTAGAGTATCCATGTCAATGCTTTTGTAATTTTTACGTTGACGAATTTTCCGATAAGGTTATCGTCACCTGAAAATTCTATTGATATATTTCCTTGGGTTCGCCCCGTTAAAATTCCCTCTTTTTCGTTCGGTTCGGTTAAAACTCTGTAGGTTTTGCCCACCATCAAGGCTGTGCGTCTGCCGGCAATTTCCTCCTGAACGGCGCAAAGCTCCCTGAACCGTTTTGATTTTTCCTCATAAGGCACGGGATCGTCCATTTCCGCAGCTTTCGTGCCTTTTCGTTTTGAGTATATAAATGTGAAAAGCGATGTGTATTCAACCTCTTTTACAAGGCTTACGGTATCGAGAAATTCCGAATATGTCTCTCCGGGAAATCCCACGATAATGTCGCTTGTTATTGACAGGTCGGGCATTTTGCTTTTGGCGTAATGTATAAGATCAAGGTACTGCTCTCTTGTGTAACGGCGGTTCATCTCTCCGAGTATTCTGTTGTTTCCCGACTGAACGGGCAAATGCAAATGTTTTGCGACTTTACCGCATTCCGCCATTGCGTCCAGCAGCTCATAGGTGCAGTCCTTTGGGTGAGACGTCATAAAACGGATAAGAAAATCCCCCGGCAGGGCGTTTATCATTCTCAATACGGATGCAAAATTTACGTTGCCGTCAAGATTTTTCCCATAGGAGTTTACATTCTGACCCAAAAGCGTAATATCCTTTGCGCCGCCGGCAATCAATTCCTTCGCCTCGTTTAAGATGTTTTCCGGAGTTCTGCTTCTCTCCCGTCCTCTGACATAGGGAACAATGCAATAGGAACAAAAATTGTCGCAGCCGTACATAATGGGCAGCCAGACCTTCGCCCCTCTGTCCCGCTCAACAGGCAGACTCTCGTCGATTGCCCCTTTTTCCTCTTTTACGTCAAAGACTCTTTTCCCCGCCGACAGACATTTGTACATCATTTGAGGCAGACGGGAAATCGCAAAGGTGCCGAACACGATATTGACGTAAGGATAGCTTTTCTTTATTTTCTCCGCTATATGCTCCTGCTGCATCATACAGCCGCAAAGAGCTATAATCATATCTCTCCGCTTTTCCTTAATGGGCTTTAAGGCTCCCACATTTCCGAAAACTCTGTCCTCGGCATGCTCTCTGACCGCGCAGGTATTAAAAAGCACGAAATCGGCGTTTTCGGGCGACGAGACAAATTCATATCCCATCTCCCTTAAAAGCCCCTTTATTTTTTCGCTGTCGGAAACGTTGCCCTGACAGCCGTATGTATGAACAAAGGCTTTCGGCGACTCTCCGTATTTGGCGTACAGCAGCTCTCTGACAAGCCTTATGCTTTTTTCCCTGTCCGCATAAACGGAAGGCGGTGTAAAGTTGGCGGTGCTGAGTGAATACTTATCCAAGACAATCCTCCGCTGAAAAAGAATACATTTTAACTTATATATTATAATATAAATCGGATTGATTGTAAACAGCAAATTTTAATTTTTCATTGAAAAGCAGCAAAAAATCCCCGACCGAAATCGGGGACAAAATTTTAAATTTTCATAGGCTTGGCGTCAAGCGAGCTTTTTGAGGTTTTCACCATCATGCGTATACAGTAAATGACATTCACCGCAAACCATATAGCAAACACGACATACATAACACGCAGGGCGGTATTTGCAAAAGCCTTTTCGGGATGATAGTAAAGGACATATCCTCCCATAACGCTCATGGTGCAGGCCGATATCAAACCGGGAATCACAGACGCTCCGAGAAAAATGCCGTCCGATTTGTTTTTTCGATTAGCGGCAATCAACGCTATGCAGGCAATAATCCCAACTGCCGCAAAAAGAGCATAAATCATGCCGCTGTGCTTAACGCTTATGCCGCTTTCCGATCCTCTGACAACACCGTTGTATACGACAAATATAATTGAAAATGCACAAAAAGCAATGTAAACCGACAAGCAGATATAGTTTAGTAATTTAGTGGATTGTTTCATTTAAAACCCTCCTTTAAGAGCATAAATCGATAAGTCCGCTGAAATATTTTTCCGCAAAATTGAAAACTCAAACATAAAGTCCGGTATTGACCGAGCATGAATTTAAATTTGAGTTTATGCAGGAACCATCGGTATCACCTCCAAACGGTATATGTGTTCTCCTCAATTATAATTTAGCATATATTGATATAATTGTCAAGAGGAATTTTGTTATATTTTCAATAATATTTTTTAATATATTTGCTTTATAAAGAAAAATCCCCGATTGAAGTCGGGGAAATTCCAATTTTTAAAATTTACGCAATTTATTTCATAACATCCGAAAATGAAATGTACGCACTTATTTGTTTATCATTTAAGTAAGCACTGATTAAATCGAGTGCGACGGATGCGTAGAGAATTTTTTGCAA
>JAJQGK010000006.1 GCA_021200555.1 Clostridiales bacterium
TTCTTCTCGTTTTATCGTCAGTTCCCATTATAGCAGTGGCGGACACGTCCGAAGATGAATATCTAACCTATACCATATCAAATGGCGAAGCGACTATTACCGGCTGCGATACTTCAATCAGCGGTGATTATGAAATTCCAAGCACCTTGGGAGGGTGCCCCGTAACCGCAATCGGAAATAATGCATTTGAAAAATGTAAATCACTTACAAGCGTAACCATACCCGACAGCATAACCTCAATTGGAAATTCTGTGTTTCATAGCTGTACATCTCTTACAAGTGTTTCTATTCCCGACAGCGTGACATCACTCGGTTATTATACGTTTTACGGTTGTAAAAAATTGTCAAGCGTTACAATTGGCAGCGGTGTAACAACAATCGGCAGTTATAATTTTTACGGCTGTACATCTCTTATAAGCATAACAATTCCCGACAGTGTGACGTCAATTGCCGGCGGTGCATTCAGAGACTGCACATCTCTTACCGCTATAGTTATACCCGACAGCGTAACATCAATCGGAACTTCTGCATTTCACGGCTGCACATCTCTTACAAATGTAACAATCCCTAATAGTATAACCTCCATTGGAACTTATGTATTTAGAGGCTGCACATCCCTCGAAAGTATAGAAATTCCGGACAGCGTAACATCAATCGGCTCGGCGTTCTACGGATGTACTTCCCTTACAAGCGTAACCATACCTGACAGTGTTACCTCACTCGGCGAAAGAGTATTTCAAAATTGCTCAGCTCTTACAAATGTAGAAATTCCCGACAGCGTAACCTCAATCGGAAATTATGCGTTCGCTAATTGTACGGCTCTTACAAGTATAGAAATCCCCGAAAGTGTCACCTCAATCAGCAGTTCTGCATTTAACGGCTGCGATATTGTTATATGCGGTTATGAAGGTTCGGCAGCGGAGACATATGCAGAGTCAAGCGGTATCACATTTGTTGAATTATGCAGACACCTTAATACAGAAATCATTAATGCAAAGGATGTCAGCTGTACAGAGAACGGATATACAGGTGATGTTTTTTGCACAGACTGTAGTGAAGTGATTTCAGAAGGAACAGTTATTATTGCAGCAGGACATGATTACAAAATTGCGGACAGCAAGAATGCCACCTGCACGGAAGACGGTTTTATGACTTATGCTTGTTCGGTATGCGGAGACACTTACACCGAAACGATTCCGGCTGTCGGACATGATTATTCAATCGTTACAACAGCGGCATCCTGTACAGAGGATGGATATACAACTTATACCTGCATAAATTGCGGCGAGTCTTATATTGCAGATGAGACTTCGGCAACGGGACATGATTATACAAGCACCACAACGGCAGCCACCTGTACAGAGGACGGAAGCATCGTTTACACCTGCTCCGTATGCGGAGATACATATGCAGAGACGATTGCCGCTGCGGGTCATAATTACGAGCTTACAGAGAGCAAGACTGCAACCTGTACAGAAGACGGTTTTATAACTTATATTTGTTCTGCTTGCGGCGACACATATACCGAGACGATTTCGGCGAGCGGTCACAGCTACGGAGAATGGACAGTTACCGTTGAGCCGGATTACGAGATTGAGGGCGAGCAGCAGAGAACCTGTTCCGTCTGCGGAAATGTGGAAACAGAGACAATCGCCCCGTTGGATGATACCGCAACTGATGATCCCACCGTTAGCTGTACTCATTTCTGCCACAGCGAGAGCTCATTCGTTCAGTTCTTCTACAAGATAATCCGCTTCCTTTGGAAGATATTCGGCATTAACCAATACTGCGAATGCGGAGCGGCGCATTATTAAAATACGATGAATTAATTCTCAGCAAACCTTAATAGCAATTCACATTGCGGCACACCCGTTGGGAATTAATAATGAATAATTAATAATTAATAATTTCGGAAGCCCTTCGAGTTTGCCCCGCCATTCACTCACACTCCACATTCGATAACTTCACACTTATTAATCAAAATCCCTGCCGGACTTCAGCTCTTCGGCGGGGAATTTTTTGCACAATGAGCGCAATGAACCATGTGATTTATTTTTTTTATTGCAAAAAAAATCTAAAGGCCGGTAATTCAGCCTTTAGATTGAAAAATAATACAAAATAAGTGATGAGCGGTTGGTTTTACCGACGCCCGGAATTACAAATGAAGACGGCAATGCTGTCAAAATGATTTTGTATGTAATCGGCGGTTATTGATTTATTTACTGATATACAAAATCCGTGAACTCGGTTATATCCACTATTCTTGCGTTAAAGTCCGCAATTATGGCGTCTAAGGTTACATCGATATTCATTGTCATATTTACCGAAGACACCTGTTTTGTATCGCTGTCATAAACAAGCGTGACGGTGCAGTCCGTGTAATTAAAGTCCATGGAGCAGCCTGTAAGAGACGTTATGGAGGTTATCATCTCCGCCGCCGAATAGGGAGCGAATATGGAATTTATCGTCCCTTCCGTGGAAGCGGCTCCCGCTGTTAAGGATGTGGGATTGACCTCGTCAATAAGGGTGATGACTATGGAATATTCGCCGTCCTCAAGAATTTCACAGTAGGCGTTTTTAATCTTTGCCGTGTTTGTCAGCAGACAGCCGTATTCGGAGTCGTAAAGCGGAAGCTTTTGGGCGTTGTTTGCGGAGTAAACATCAGCGTCCGCAGCGTCCTTTGACGTTACGTACTTCTCGATTATTGGAAGCACGATATTGCCCACACTGCCCAAGCTCTGGTACTCCGTAGGCAGATTTTGATACTGTGTTTTTGTAAAGCCCGGAGCGTCCGTTTTCAGCTTGTTCATTACCTCCGTATATTCCGCAAGAATGGCGTCATACGTAAGAAGAGATCTGTCGGTTGTTATCGTCCTGACTGTTCCGTCCGTATCGACAACAGACATTTCCGTTGTGCCTTTGCCGGAGCGAACCGTGTCCCCGTCGGCATCCGTAACCGTTTCTGTAGATCCGATGCTTCCGGTTACGGCAAGTACAACCACAAGAACGGCAACGGCAATAACGCAGATTACTATTGCCGCAATTACTTTGGCGTTTGCTTTTTTCTTGGGCGGCTGAACCGGAGCGTTTTCGGGCATGGCCGTATTTAGGTTATCGCTCATAATATCCTCTCCAATCTTTTTCGTCCTATATCCTATATCGGTTTTACATCATATCTGCGAATATGGCGCTGATTGAGGACTTTTCATAGCCCTTGATTGTAAGCTGATCCGCCGGAATTTCCGATGTAAGGGAGTCGATTGTAAGCTGTGTTACAACGCTTCCGTCTTCATCACAGATGTCTATTTCAATAAGATCTCCGTCAACACAGTAGAATTTTGAGTAGCCTACATCCGATTGATAAACCTGGCAAACGCCTTCTGCGCCGTTGATTGTAACGTCATAAGACGCATAAACCTCAGGAGCGGTGTCGCCGAAGCTGAATGACAGGTCATCTGCTGTAATACCGAAGAACGTCATAAGGTTGTCGTCTATTTCAACATACTGCTTTGTGGCAAGGCGTTTAAGATAAAGCACGCCGTCAAGCCGGCAGATGGAAACCTCCGTGCCGTCAATGTTAGTGCGGATTTCAAAATCATCGCCGTCAAATGCCATCATAAGAGAATCGCCCTCGCCGCCCGAATACATTGCGCCTTCGATGTAGAAGGTCTGGCTGATAAACGCATCGATCTGATCCTGCGCCAAAGCAATCTGATCCGTATTGGTTGCGGTGTCGCCCTGTGCAACCGCCGAGGAAGTAGAGGGCTCTACAATTTCGTTGGAGCTTGAAGTTCCCACATCGGCGGAAAGAACCGTTGTCGCCTCCGCAGCCTGCTGCTGAATGATTTCCGCATATTCCTCTCTGTCAATAACGGAGCCTTCCTCGTTTGTTATATCCTCGTAGAAGTAATCGGGCAAGGTGGACGCAACCGTAGTCACTTCCGAAGCGTCGGTGGAGGATTCCTCAGAGTCGCCGCCGCCGAAGCCGCCTGCCGCAGCGATAATTATAACCACCACAAGCGCAATGGCGATTACAACGCAAACGGCAATAATTATAGGCTTTTTGCCGCCGGACTTCCCGCCGCCCGACATATCGGCTGAGATAGAGGAAATTTCAGCCGAAGTGTTATCTGCCGGCTCGTCCTTTTGTGGCTGCTTGTTGTCTTCATTCTCAGAAGAATTGCGGGCAAAAGAAAATGCGCCCGAATAATCCTTTTGAGACTCATCCTGTGACGGATCGTTGAAAAGGTTAAATGCACCGTCGTTTGCGTTTTCTTTGTCGGGTATACCGTTTTCCGAGTTGTTGTTTAAATTGTTTTCATCCATTTTATTTTGACCTCCAAAGCGTTGTATATTTTTTTGGAATAGCTTGTTACATTAGAGCGCTGAAAAATGATATCATATTTGTCTTTGAGTAACCGCTGAGGGTGAGCATTCCCGAAGGAACCGAAGCCGAAAATTCATCGATTTTCAAAACCGTTGTCGTGCCGCTTTCCGTGCTTTCAATCTCAATTTGAACTATCTCATCGTTTACGGCAAAAAAGTCAACAGATGCATTGCTTCCTACGTAAGTATAACAGGTTGCCGACGCTCCGTCTACGGTGGCCTGAGTTACCGATGAGGGATTTGAACCGTCAAAATTCAAATTGGTAAAGCTGAAGCTGAAGTCTTCCTCGCTTACGCCCATGGTTTTCATAAGCGTTGAGCTAAGCTCCATATACTTTTTTGTGTCGGGATTGAGAAGGTAAATCTTCCCGTCAAGCTGCAGCATGGCAATATCCATGCCCTCCATTTCGGTAAACACCTCAACGTTTGAGCCGTTCATTGCCATCTCAATCGGAGTCTCGTCGCTGCCAACAAGCATCGATCCGTCCAAATAGTAGGTGCCGCTGAAAAACGAGGAAATGTCATCTATGACCGACGGCGCAGAGGTTGTCGCTTCGGTTGTTTTTACGGTTACAGCCTCTTTCGTTGTCGATTGGGCTTGAGACGATGAAGTCTGAGCTTGAGTTTGAGACGCTGCGGTTGTGACGGCAGATGCGGCCGCAGCGGCGGCTTTTTCCGTGGTCTTCACGGTGGTGCTGTCCATGTGATCCAGCAGATCCTCCGTGTACTCATCGCTCATTGCGCTGTAGTCGATTTCAAGATTTGCGCTGAGCGTGTATATGCTTTCGTCACTTTCGTCCTCGGCTGCGTCCTCTTCATCAGGGACTTCGTTTTCGTTTGTCATTTCCCCTGAGTCCTCGGAAGTGTACACATCCGTGTCTTCGCTTTTGTTTTTTGCAGATTTGACGGCAATAACTGCGGCAATGATGATTACAGCCGCAATAACCGCCGCAATAATTATGTATTTTATCATTTTCTTTCTTTTCTCTCCGTCATTATCAGCCGAGCTAACCGTGATAGGGCTTAAGTCCGGCAAGTTTTCGGAGTCGGCCGACTTGCTCATTTTTACTCACATGCCTTTCGTTGACGCTTGAACCTTAATATAATATCTACATTTTAATTCTATCATATATTGCTGTAAAATTCAATAAAAATTTTGAGCCGGCGAATTGAGGGGAATTTTGAAAAACTTTTAAGGCAAGCGGCGGGAATTGCTCCAAAGTAAGGGCTATGTGTTGACAAAAAATTTCCTGAATGATATAATTATAAACTGTTATGGTGTAAATATTTCAAATGCAAAAGGATGTAAAACTTGACATGGGTGTTTTTCAATCCATCAAAACAGTTGTTTCGGAGATATGGAACAATAAGGTAAGGCTTTTTCGCCTTGCGAGATATGAACTTAAAAGTCAGCACGGAGGCACGTTTTTCGGCTTTTTGTGGAATTTTTTAAATCCCGCTTTACAGATACTCGTTTATTGGTTCGTCTTTGCCGTAGGTCTGAGACGGGGCGACGATATTGGCGGCGTTCCGTATATTGTATGGCTTGTTGTGGGCATAATATGCTGGTATTATATGAACCAAGCGATGATGGGGGCGGATATGTCGATTATAAATTTCAGCGACGTGCTGAAACGAATGAGCTTTCCCATTGCCATTGTTCCCACAAAGACGGTGGCTGCCAATCTTATAACTCATCTTTGCTCGATGGTTATCGTATTTGCCGTTGTGCTTATTTCCGGCACGCCTATCAGCTCAAGCGTCTGGCTTCTGCCGTATTACATTATTGCCGCAACAATTTTTGTTTTGGGCTACAGTCTTATCGCATCCGCAATAAACGTGCTTTTCAGGGATTTTCATAACATTATGAACACAGTGCTGAGATTTTTGTTTTTTGTTTCTCCTGTTATGTGGCAGCCGGACGAGAGCAACAGCCTTCTTCATATTTTAATGATAATAAATCCCTTCGCATACATACTTAACGGCTACAGGGATACTATTCTTTACGGTTGGAGCCTTTCGGACAGCCTTTACAGCGGATTGATTTTCTGGGCGGTTACGATTGTTATGTTTGTTGTCGGATGTGTTTTGCATATGAAGCTGAGACACAAATTTATAGATTTGCTGTAAGGGGGAGTTTCCATGGATGATATTCATACCGGTGAAAATGTAATAGTATGCGATCATATTGTCAAGGATTACTCTCTTTACTCCACATTCGGAGATAAAATCAAGGGCTTGTTTTTAAAGGAGAGCAGAGTTTCCACCTTTCGCGCTTTGGACGACATAAGCGTCACTATGAAAAAGGGTGAATGCGTAGGGCTTATAGGGCTTAACGGCAGCGGAAAATCCACTCTTGCAAGCATAATCACGGGGATAACCTCGCCTTCCTCCGGCAGCGTTTCCGTACAGGGCGAGGTGAGTATGCTCTGCGCCAGCTCCGGTATGCGTTCCCAGCTTTCGGGAATTGACAATATCCGCTTTAAGTGCCTGCTTTTGGGCTTTAACGAAAAGCAGATAAAGGAGATTGAGCAGGACATAATCGATTTTGCGGATATAGGCATTCATATAAATCAGCCCGTAAAAACATACTCCAGCGGAATGAGATCAAGGCTCGGCTTTGCAATTTCCGTTCATGTGAACCCGGATATTTTGATTATCGATGAGGCGCTTTCCGTAGGCGATTCAAGCTTTACGGAAAAATGTCTTAAAAAGGTTGACGAATTTAAGGATTCGGGCAAAACCATAGTTTTTGTAAGTCATGCAGTAACGACAATGACCACCTTCTGCGACAGAATTATATGGATAAATCAGGGAAAGCTTATAGGAGTAGGTACGCCCGATGAAATTATCAAGCCCTATTGCGGCTTTGCAAGAGAATTTAACGGAATGACAAACGAGCAGCGCAAGGAATGTATGCCGGATTTAAAGGAATATCAGCAAAAATATTGCGGTTAAAAGCGGGAAGTAAAAATTATGGATGATTATTTAAAGCGGCTCCAACAGGAAAATGAACAGCTGAAAAACGATAACGCCCTTCTTCTCAGCGAGCTTAAGGCTTGCCGTGATGATTTAAGCGAAGAGGCTGAAGCCCTCACCGTAATAAAAAAGGAAATGCGCCGCTGCGACGTTCAATTGAACAGCCTTAAAACGGAAAACGAGGAGCTTAAAAATAAATTTGCGAAAATCGAAAACAATCCCATAGGCAGGTTTTTGCTGAAGATTTACAGATGGCTCCGTGAGCTGAAAAGACGCAGAGGAAGCTGACATCCAAAGAGGGAAATTATGGGCACGAAAAATATTGACGATTTGCTGAAACGCATACAATCCCGAAAAAGTCGGGTTGAAGAAATTTTAACCGAACATAACGTTGAATTTTCCGACACAAAAGAGGAATTTCACTTTAAAACGGAGTGCAGGGAGCTTAAAAAGCTTAAAGTAGCAGCCGTTATGGACGGCTTTACCCTGGGCAACTTTAAAAGCGAGTGCAATCTTTTTGAATTGACGGCGGGCAATTGGGAAAACGAAATGAAGGAGTTCGGGCCCGATATGCTTTTTATCGAGTCCGCATGGAACGGCAAGGACAATTCATGGTACAAAAAAATCGCCAACGGCAGCAAGGAGCTTTACGATTTGGCAAATTACTGCCATGAAAACAATATTCCCGTTGTCTTTTGGAATAAGGAGGATCCCGTATACACCGATGTTTTTATGGCGGCGGCGGGAACGGCGGATTATGTTTTTACTACGGATTTTGACTGCATAGAAAGGTATAAGAGAACGCTTCAGCATAATAATGTCTATTTGCTCCATTTTTCCGCACAGCCCCTTGTTCACAACCCTATTGAAATTCACAACAGAAAGGATAAATTCTGCTTTGCCGGTGCATATTACCACCGCTATGCTGACAGATGCAGAGTGTTTGACGCCTTTTCGTCTGTTTTTGAAAAGGGCAAGGGCTTGGATATTTACGACAGGAATTTAGGCTCGGCAAGACCCGAACACGCTTTCCCTCAGAGATACAACAAAATGATTGTGGGAACTCTTAAGCCCGACGATATTCACATAGCGTACAAGGGCTACAATTACGGTATAAATATGAACTCCGTGGGGCAGTCTCAGTCCATGTTTGCCAGGCGAGTTTTTGAGCTTTTGGCGTCCAACACCGTTTCCGTAGGGAATTATGCAAGAGGCTGCAAAAATCTTTTCGGCGATCTTACCGTGTGCACGGACAGCGCAGACACCATGGAAAAGCAGCTTAACAACTATTGCTCCACAGCGGAAAACTATCGGAAATACCGTCTTTTGGGGCTCAGAAAGGTAATGACGGAGCATCTTTGCGAGGATCGCTTGGGCTTCATAGCTCAATGCGTGTTCGGCTTGGATATGAAAAAGCCCATGCCCGAAATCGTAATTGTATCGGACGCCGAAAGTGCAGAGGACAGGGAAAGGGTAAAAAGGTCCTTTGAAAGACAGACCTATCAAAACAAACACCTTGTGTTTACACAGGATGAACCGGTTTCAATTCCGGAAAACGCTTTTGTGGGAGCGATGTCTCCCAACGATTTTTACGGCGATAATTACATCTTGGATTTGGCGTTGTCTTTGCGGTACAAAAATGCGGAGGGCTTCGGCAAGGTCAATTATTATAAGCAAACCGAAAGCGGAATTGTTCTTAACGGCACAGACTGCACCTATAGGGACTGCGGCAGTCTTTTCAGTGCCAGAAGTATAATTAAAATGTCCCATATATCGGACATTAAAGCCTTTGCGAAGGGCTGTGAAATCAGCGGTGAATTTTTCTGCACCGATGAATTTAACTATTGTGAAAATTGTAAGTCGGAAAGCTGTAAGCAAGCTGAAGATATTTTTGTCTCCGATAAGGGGATAGATTTAAGCGTGATCAATGAGGCGGCAAAATCCATTGACTACAGGAACCTCAGCTCCGAAACAATCAGAATTACTCCCCAGGAAATGCTTGATATGTGCAGAGGCGTGCCTAAAGGCGTATCCGTCAGGCTTGAGGGCTGTAAATTTATTGTCACGTCAAAGCTTAAGGAAAACAAAACGGTTTACCTTGATTTTTCGAGGAAATTTCTTTTGGATGATTTTTCCGCAAAGGAAGTTTTCTCCGCATTGTTCGCATCCTCCGGCAGCCTTGACGTTGAAAATTTCTGTATGCTTTACGACGGCGCAATGAATGAGCTGTGCAAGGGCAGCTCCGTGGGAAACAGAGTTCTTTCGGTTAAGGTTCCGTCAAACGCCAAGTACGTTAAGCTCTCCCTCAGGATTAAGGGCGGCGGCGCAAGGGAATTTTCCGCAATTACGGCGGGAGGCGCCTTTTCGGGCTGCGGTGAAACGCCGTTTTTGTCAAGATCCGACGTTCTCGTTCTTGCGGATCATTACCCTTCTTATGACGATCTTTACAGATATATGTTCGTGCATAAACGCAACATCCTTTACAAGGAAAACGGTCTTAACGTCGATATGCTCTGTATGAATATGTGGAACGAAAACAAATACAGAGAGTTTGAAAATATAAACGTGACGGACGGAGCGGCGGACAGGCTTGAAGCCGTTCTTTCGGGAGGCAGGATAAAAACTCTTTGCGTTCACTTCCTGAACCCGTATATGTGGAGCGTTATAAAAAATTATTTAAGCGATATAAGGCTTATTATCTGGAGCCACGGCAGCGATATTCAGCCCTGGCACAGAAGAAGGTTTAACTATAATTCCGAAAAAGAAATACAAGAGGCGAAGGAAGCATCATCAAAGCGTGAGGCGTTATGGAAAGAGGTCTTCCGCTGTTCGGAAAAATACAATATTCGGTTTGTTTATGTTTCTGAATTTTTCAAAAACCAGGTTGAAGAGGATTACGGCGTAAATCTGTCGGGCAAGTGCAGCATTATTCACAACTGCATAGACACCGAGATGTTCTCATATACAAAGAAAACGGCGGATATGCGGTTTAAAATAATGACCGTAAAATCCTTCAGCTCACTGACCTACGCCAACGACATTACACAGGAGGCCGTTTTAAGGCTCAGCAGGGAACCGGAATTTTCAAAGATGAGCTTTGATATTTACGGAGACGGCGTAAGATTTGAGCAGGACACGGAGAAAATCAAAAAATTCCCCAACGTACACCTGCATAAACAATTTTTGACTCAAAGCGAAATTGCGGCCCTTCACAAAACCCACGGCATCTACATCGCAACCACAAGAATGGACACTCAGGGCGTATCCAGGGACGAGGCGATGGCGTCGGGACTTGTTCCCGTGGCAAATGCGGTGGCGGCAATCCCCGAATTTGTCAACGAAAATGTGGGAATGCTTGTGCCGGGCGAGGACAGCGAAGGCGTGGCTCAGGCAATTTTAAAGCTTGTCAGAGACCCCGAACTGTTTTTAAGGCTTTCGGAAAATGCGGCAAAGCATGTAAGAAAATTATCATCGAAAAGCTTTACCGCCGATAAGGAAACGGAATTAATAAGAAATATCTGAAATGAGGAGATATAATGATTAATATTATCGGACTTGGCTATATCGGACTGCCTACGGCGCTGATGTTTGCGTCCCACGGCGTGGAGGTTGTGGGCACGGATTACAACAAGGAGCTTGTTGACACTCTCAATCACGGCAGGACGACCTTTGAGGAGGACGGGCTTGACGAGCTTTTCAAAGCGGCTGTGGAAAAGGGGATAAAATTTTCATCCGAGTATATGAAAACGGATATGTATATCATAGCCGTTCCCACTCCCTATGACAAGGACAGCAAGAGGATAGATCCGTCATTCGTAACGGGCGCAGTGGAAAACGTTTTGGACTACGCTCCAAAGGGCGCTGTGGTTGTTATCGAGTCAACGATTTCCCCCGGTACAATCGATAGGTTTGTCCGTCCCATTATCGAGAACAAGGGGCTTGTTATAGGGGAGGATATCCACCTTGTTCACGCTCCGGAGAGAATTATTCCCGGAAATATGGTTTACGAGCTTTTGCACAACTCAAGGACAATCGGTGCAGATTCTCCCGAAATCGGCGAAAAGGTCAAGGCTCTTTATTCGTCTTTCTGTCAAGGCGAAATTGTGGTAACCGACATCAGAACGGCTGAAATGACAAAGGTTGTGGAAAATACCTTCCGTGATATTAACATTGCCTTTGCCAATGAGCTTGCGAAAATCTGCCGCAGCGACAATATGGATGTTTATGAAATTATCAGAATTGCAAATAAGCACCCCAGAGTAAACATACTCTCTCCCGGACCCGGCGTAGGCGGTCACTGTATTTCCGTTGACCCGTGGTTCCTTGTGGGGGATTATCCCCAGACCGCAAACCTGATTAAGCAGGCGAGAATGATTAACGATTCCATGCCGGAATTTGTTTTGGGCAGGATAAGCGACATTATGAAGGAAAACGGCGTAAAGAGCGTTTCGAGAGTTGGTTTGTACGGACTTACATATAAGGAAAACGTTGACGACATCAGGGAAAGCCCCACTCTTCAAATGCTTGAGAGCATGGAACGTCACCTTGCTTCCGGAGTTAAGGTTTACGACCCTTATGTGGAGCGTGAAATATGCGAAAATCAGTATCACGATTTTGATGAATTTTTAAGCGAAGTGGATATTGTGGTTATCCTTGTGGGACATAATGAAATCCGTGAGAATATGGAAAAGCTCAAGGGCAAAATAGTACTTGACACACGCAATATATGCAATCTCCCCGGAACATACAGACTTTAAGTAGATCACGACTAAACGCCGCTTATAAAAAACAACGACCCCGCAAAATTTCTGCGGGGTTTGTTTTTTTTGGCTAAAGAGATTGCAGCCGAATTGGGATATAATTTAAGAGAGACACCGATAAGCTCAGCGTCTCTCATTATTATTGATTTTATTATGCCCTTTTCTTCTTTTTCACCGTGCCGTAGGAGGATCTTGAAAGGGATGCCTTGGGGCTTCTCAATTTCAGGAGCATTACTCCCGCAAAGATTATAACTCCCGCAGATACTACCGCAAGAATTATAAAGCCCGCAAGCTGTCTTTTTGCCGATGAGCTTGTCTCGTCCGTAACCGTTCCCGTGCTGACGGAATCCTCGCTTGCCGAATCATCCACAAGAATTTGGTTTGCACCTGAGGTGGTTGTAGCCTCCGCAGAGGTGATAATGGAGGCGATGGAGCCTACCGTTGTAATATCGGAGCTTGAAGTTGCGGTATCGGAGGATGATGAGGTTGTTGAGCCGTCGGATGAGGAATCGCTTGAATCGGAGTCGTCCGAGTCGGAGCCGCTTAAAATTGAGCCTATGGCGCCGGTGATGGTTGACGCTGCGGAGCTGCCGGAACCGCTTGAGCTTGAGCTGCCGGAGCCGCTTGAAGAGGATGAACCGCTTGACGTTGAGGTTGATGTTGATGCAAGAGATGAATCATAGGGGTTTATGTTCAATATTGCGGCAATATCGGTCAAATCCCTGCTTACGCCGTAAGCTGCTTCGGGGATTAAGTCCACAAAGGCAATCTGTCCGTAATAGGAGAGATGAGCACCGTCCGATGTAAGCTGACTTCTGAATTGAGTGGAATCGTTGGGATCTCTCATATAATCAAGATCTATACAGCCGGTGAAATATCCGCCCGTTACAGCCGTGTTCCTGATCCAGCTGTTTACCTCTTGGAAGGTCTGTTCTGCGGCTGCGGACCATGTTATATCGTCATCGCCCATGAAGTTTCGGGTGTAACCCTTATAGGGAGTCCTTGTGCAAAGGTAGGTCTGAACACTGTAATTTTCAGCCAGCTTTGACAACTGCTTGTATCCCTTTACAAGGTCGTTGGACGAAACCTCGTCAAGATAATCCTTTAGGCTGTTAGAGGTTGGGTGTAGAACATCGTTTACGCCTATTTTAATGATAATATACTTTACTCCCGCTACGCTTAGAGCGTCCCGTTCGTATCTGCCCAACAGAGACGTGCCGTAAGCCTTTCCCATAAGTCCTACGCCGTCATGCATAAGGGAGTTGCCCACAATGCCGGACATAACTATACCCACGTTGGTTATGCCGTTTGATATAAGCTTTTGAGCAAGCAAAAGATAGGAGTCGTTGGTAACCGTTGAGTCGCCTGCAATTACAACGCTGTAGGCGTTTTCGGCATAGGCGTCGATTCTCGTAAGGAATGGGATTGTATTGTATGTAATTGAGCCGGACGTAAAGGTCAGCTTGGATGCCACTGCGGTAACGTTTTCGGAGTGGGTCCTGTTGCCCAGTGAAGAGCAGAGATAACATGTACCGCCGTAAAGAGCCGCAACATACATATATGTGCTGCTGCGGAAGTAAATCGAAACGCTGAGCTTTTCAAGGGCTTCAAAGGAAAAAGTTATTTCATCTGAATAAACTTCGCTGCCCGCAGCAATGTTGACGGAAGTGCTTCCGCCGTTAAAGGTGATTTGAGTGACGGTGCTTGTGTCGATTTCATCGTCCGTTTCACCTGTTTTTGCAACGGTAACCTCGTTGAAAGTCACCGTTTCGGTGCCGAAGTAATTTGAGAATTTCAGCCTGATTTTCTCTCCGCCCAATGTCGGTGTGACGGTGGCTCTGATTGTGGAATTTGCGGGAATAAAATCCTTGAGTAAAATGCCGTTTTCGGAAAATACGGAACCATAACCCAACACAACGCCCATGTCGATTGCCGGTGAGCCCCAGCTTCCCGCCCAATTATAGCTTGCGGCGGAAGCCGTTGACGTGCCGAAGACGGCAAAGCAGCCGAGCATAAGCACGAGCGAAAGAATAAAACTGAGCGGCTTGCGGAATCCTTTCATTTATAATTCCCCATTTCGGTTGCATATAAAAATGCATATAAATATATACTATTATGATATCACTGTAAAGAAAAATAGTCAAGGCGAATTTGAAATAATCTTTGTATATGTTTGAATTATCTGTAAACAAATTTAATTGTTTTAATTGTGGGTGACCGTCAGCGAATAACGGCTGCTGTTAAAGTACAGACCTGTTTCGACAAGTATATAATAGCTTCCCGTGTCCTCGGTTTTGAAGACAAAGGACTTTTGGCTGTCGTCCCAGTTTGAGGAAAGAGTGCGGACAACGTTCAAATCCTCGTCCAGCAGCGATACCGTCCAGCCGTGCTTGCTGCCGTCGGAAACTATATGGCTGAATGATACCGTCACAACTCCCGGCTCGTCAATTTCAATGGCGTAATAATCCTTGTCAAAATCAACTCCGAGATCGATCATTGCTCCGTAAACGGTTTCGTTAAATTCAAGCGTGTCCGCCGTTTCGGGAGTGTCGTTGGGCTCCGTTTCCCATGTGTCGTCTCCGGCCGTCAGCAATATAAGCCTGTATACCATGCTGTTCCTGTAAATGTTGTCGGAATCCACCTTAATATAATATGTTCCGGCGGCAATGCCTATGTAGGGCGATTGCAGAGTTCCTTGGCTCCAGTCCGAAATTGTGCTGTAAACCGTATCTCCGCTTTCCGTAATCACTTGAATATTCCAGCCGTCGTTGCTTTCCGATAACGCCTCGTGGAGGAACTGAAGCACTATAAATCCGTCGCTTTCAATTGTAAAGCTGTAGTAATCCGTGTCGGATTTTTCGTAACGCTCGGTAAGTGAGCCTATCATTTGGGTGTTTACTTCAATGGGAGTTGCGGTTTCGGGAGTATCGTTAAGCTCCCTTTCGATTTGAGCGTCCTCGGAAAATGCCACCGATATGTCATAGGATACGCCGCTGACAACATGGGAGTATACCGTTATAAAATAATACCCTTCCGTCAGTCCCATAACTCCGCTGTTTAAGGACTCCGCTTCCATAGAGGAGGAGGTATAATAATATTCATTCCCCTCAATGTCCGTAACAACAACACGCCATGCGACCGAGGATGTGCTTACGCTGTCGGAGGTGTCCGCTCCGTGGGTAAAATACACGGCTGCGTATCCCTCTTCCGTTATCTCAAACATATACCAGTCCGCATCCGCAGAGCCGTCCCTGTATGAAGAAGCGCTGCCTGTAAGCGTTTTGTTGAGGGGCAGATATGTATATCTTGATTGGCTGTTGTTGTATTCCGTTTCATACGCTTCCGAGGCGGAAAAGCCCACGGCGAAGTCGAACTTTTCGGAGGTGTAGCCGGAATAGCATTCAACGGATATTCTGTAATTTCCGGGGAGAAGTCCCGTAACGGGCGAGCTTACTTCCTCTCCCACGGCGGAATAAGTAATGCTGTTTATCTCACGGTAGGCGACCGTGTTTCCGGTGCCGTCGGGTGAGTATTCCTCAAAAAGCGTTATCTCCCAGGAGCAGGTATCGCCGGTGCTTGTTACATGGGTGAAGGCATAAGCCAGCGCCCCTCTTTCCGTTAAGGTGAAGGTGTAGGTGTTGATTGAGGACTCAGAGGGCAGAATGTCCCTGATAATCGTGTTGACCTCAATCGGTATAACAGAAGTTCCCTCCCGCTCGCTTTCAGATGCGGGATCCTCGTTTATCTCCGTGCCGCCGTGTGTGGAGTCGGGCAGAATGTCATCCGCATCGGGCAAATCCTCCGCCGATGTGTTGCCGGCGTCAATCTGCGCATCGGAGACGGAATTTTCATCGGAAGAAGCGTCAACGCTTAAAGCGTCAGCGGATATGTCATCGTCATTCTCCGACCCGCCGTCCGCAGCCTCCGCAGAAATTTCCGCCGTGCTTACCGTTTGAGAATTGCCGTCATCTCCCGAATTTTCGGAATTAAACAGCGACACAGCAACGGGGGACTGCTGCGAAAACAGCAGCAGAACGCATAAAAACAATATGAAAATCGATACGGATACGCTGCTTTTCTTTTCCCTTTTCATTTATCATCAATCCCGAGCCGTCCCAAAGACAGCCGATAATATTTCAGATTCTAAAAAAATCCGACTGTACATATTATAGCACAGTCGGAGCGTATATTCAAGTGTGATTATTTGGTTCGGAACGGCGAAACAATGGTGTTGAGAAGGGATTGAGCACCGGTGAGGAAATTGTAGAAAAGCTTGTTGAAGAATGCGGAGATCTTGCTCATTCCGCCCTCAACATCGCCCAAAAGAGAGCCGTCCTGCAAGGCGAAGTCGTAAATATGTAAAAGCTCGTATTCGTAATTTTCGGGAGAGCTTTCGTCGAGGGTAATAAGCCCTACGCCCCTTGTGTAGCTGCGGTAATAGGCGTTTGAGCCTGCCGAGGGAACGTTGATTACGTCAATTCCGCTGCATTCCGCTTCATATGTGTTAATGTGGTCGTGACCGTGGAAAGCCGCTATAATATCGCCCGTTTCAAGCCAAGCGTCAAGCTGACCGTCCTTGACGTAGGGAGGACAGGGAGCTTCGCACACAAGCCCGGTGTAGCCCGTGAATTTGGGAATATACGAGTAGGAATTGCCCATAAAATTAAGGGTCAGGGACTTGCTTACCGAGGAGGAAACCCGATTGTAAAGCGTGTCGTAAATTTCCGGAATGACTATATGCTGGAAATTGATTGCGGGAACCGTTTCCCCGCCGTTTGCCTCCTTGAGAGCCGAGGCGGTATCCTTGTACCATTGGATTTGATCCTCGTGAACATAATCGTACCCGCCTACATCCGCATCGGAATTTTGAGAACCGGAGTCGATGAACCAGAGATTAAACGCCGTTTCTGTACCGTCAGAGGAGAGAATGGGCAGATTGCAGGTTCCGCAGCCGTAAAGGCCGGGATCGGCGTCATATGTCAGACAGCCGAACTCTTGATAAACCGCAAGAAGAGTCTCCTTGTCAACGCCCTGCTCCTGGTCGTGATTACCGAAAACCATGGCGTAGGGAATGTTCCTGCTCCTTATCGGCTCGGTGACGGCTTCAATCGCCTTGTATTGGTTTTCATAACCCGTTGCGACGGTGTTGTCGCCCAAAAGCACCACAAGATCCGGCTCGCAAGCGTCAAGAGCCTCCGCCATAAGCTGCAAGGTGGACTGCTCAACGTCCTCATCGTCCTGGATATCCGCAAAAACAAGAATTTTAAATTGCCCGTCCGAATTAAATTGAAGGTTGCTTTCCGTATTGTCGGCTAAGGCGCATACAGGCAGCCCCAAGGACATCATAAGCACCGATAAAAATATTCTGAAAATTTTCTTTAGCATTTTCATATGTCTCACCTCTAAAACAAATTTTAACAGAAAAATTAAAACAATGCAACACTTTTTATATAATAGGTGTTTATTTAAATAAATTCAACGCATTTTTGCAGGAGGCGGCGAGAATAATCACGGAAACCGCAAGACCGCCCCAAGCGTCAAAATTCAAATCGGTGAACGGCGCAAAGACAAGGGCGATTATTGAAATAACTGTCGTAAAGCTGTCGCACAGACAGTCGGCGCAGGATGCCCTCAATGCTGCGGATTGGATTGCCTTTGATCGGCGGAAATTAAAGCAAGCAGTTACCAGTTTAACCAAAAATGAAAAGCACAGAATTACCAGCGATATGGGAGAGAAGATAACTTTTTCCGGAGATATTATTTTTCCGACGGATTCCGCCGCAAGGGTCAGCCCCGTGACCATTAGGATTATGTAAATCAGCAGTCCGGCAATTTTTTCTCTTTTGGGCTGTTGTTCCTTTTGTCCCCGCCCGCCCAAGATAAAGCTTAAAAGCGCGATTACCGAGGAGACACAGTCCGTCAGATTATGTACGGCGTCAACGGTTATCACCGTGGAGTTGGAAATAAATCCCGCTATGAGCTTTACCGCAAAAAGCAGCAGGTTCACGCCTATGTTTACGACACTGCACGCTGTGCCGTATTTTCGCCGGTTGTCGGATAATCTTTCTTTTCCCTCTGCCCGTACTCTTTTAAATGCTCTCAACTGTATCACTCTCTAAACTTTCGGTTACAGCATTATATGCAGTATGAAGAAAAGTGTTAAAGTTGAGATAAAGCCCCGCTTTTTTGGCAAATTCGATTATTTTTTAGCTTAAAAATAAAATATTTTTCAGAATTTTCAAAAAAGTACTTGCAAAATCGAAAAACATATGCTATAATCAACTCAATCAC
>JAJQGK010000115.1 GCA_021200555.1 Clostridiales bacterium
GTTCCAATGTACAATGTACGATGTACAATGTACAATGAATTAAATTTTAATTTGTACAAATGTCGATTGGTTTTGAAAATTACAACAACCTCCGTAGGGGCGGACACATGGGTCCGCCCGCAAAGGGCGTTAGCCCTTTCCGATAAAAATATAATCACTGCAATTAAATCCGTGAGGATTTAACATAAGCTTGTACAAACATTGAATGGTCAAACCCGTTGGGTTTGATTACGGAAATTATAAATTAAATAAGGAAGCCCTAACGGGCTTGCGGGCGGACACATGGGTCCGCCCCTACGGAGGGCTATTTTAATTTGTGCAAAAATTAAAATTTCACTCAAGCTTATATAGAAAGGAAACAGTGCCGATGAACATACTTGCTGTAGGCGACATTGTAGGTGTGCCGGGATGTGAATTTCTGCGGAAGACCCTGCCCGCATTCAAAAGATACAACGGAATAGACCTGTGCATTGTAAACGGTGAAAATTCGGCTCGGGGAAACGGCATTATGCCGGAGTCGGCTCATCATATCCTTGACAGCGGAGCGGACGTTATCACAACGGGGAACCACGCTTTTCAGAGAGCGGAAGTACTCCCTCTTTACGATGAGGAGAACTTCCCCCTAATCCGTCCCGCAAACTCCCACAGAGCTGCTCCCGGAAGAGGATATGTCATTATCGACAAGGGTTTCGTTCAAGTGGCGGTTATCAATTTACAGGGCATGGTTCATATGGACACCTCCGAAAACCCCTTTGACTGTATGGACAGGATTTTGAAGGAGACGGAGGGCTGCAAAATAAAAATCCTTGACTTCCACGCCGAAGCAACCTCCGAAAAACGGGGAATGGGCTTTTATCTTGACGGGAAAATCTCCTGTATGTTCGGCACTCACACCCATGTGCAGACCTCGGACGCCGAAATTCTGCCGAAGGGTACGGGATATATTACAGACCTGGGTATGACGGGAGCGGCAAATTCCGTCATCGGAATTACTCCGGAAATAGCGGTCAAAAAGCTCAGAACGCATATGCCCGTAAAGTCGGAAAATCCCGAAGGACCCTGCAAAATGGAGGGATGTATTTTTGAGATTGACAATAAAACAGGGAAAACAATCGCCGTCAACGCCGTCCGCATTGAGTAATGCAATCCGTTTCTCGGCTCTCACCCTTTCATTGACGCTTATGGTTTTGTCCCTTGCAGGCTGCGGCGATACCGTCATTGCCACCGAGGGCTTGACCTCCTCCGCCGAAAAGGTCGTCACGGCGGATATATCTCAATCCGTAAATATCGGCTATTATGAGGAGGATTCCTTCAATCCCTTCTTTATGAAAAACGACCTGAACACGGATTTAATCTCCCTTGTGTTTGAGCCTCTGTTCGATATCGATGACAGCTTTTATCCTGTAGAGAACCTTGCCTTGTCCTATGAAACGGAGGGCGTGACCCTTACCGTAACCCTCGATACCTCGGCTGCGTTTTCGGACGGAGTGCAAATATCCTCCTCGGACGTTGTGTATTCCTTTAACCTTGCAAAAACCTCTTCTTTATATAAAAGCGAATTGTCAAACGTCTCCTCGGCTGCCGCTTCCGCAGCGGATAAGGTGGTTTTTACCTTTACGGCTGCAAGGGAAAATGCTGCCGCCGCATTAAATTTTCCGATTGTGAAAAATGCTACGGCGGACAGCGATACGGATATTCCCGTGGGAACGGGGCTTTACGGCTACAGCGTGTCGGGAGACGACAAAGCTCTCGAATACAACGTTTACTGCCGCAGTCCGGAGCCTTCGGTAAAAACCGTGAACCTTGTTTCAATTCCCGCATCCTCAACTCTTATACACACTCTGGAGCTGGGTACAATCGACGCTTACTTTGACGATCTCTCATCGGGCAGCAATTCCCTTTCAAACAGTTCAAACACAAAGACGAATTTGCCCAATCTCGTTTTTATCGGAATAAATTCATCCTCCTACGGCTTGTCCTCAGCCGCCGTAAGACAGGCGTTGTTCTGTTCCGTGAACAGAACCTCGATAGTGAAAAACTCCTTTAAAAACTACGCTGTGGAGAGCTATACGCCCTATCATCCTCAGTGGTATGTTTTCACCGAGTCCGGATACGATACATCGGGCTTCGGGCTTGATTATTCCTCTGCGGGAGAGCTTATGACTGCTGCGGGCTTTACGGAAGAGCTGAATTACACCCTGATAGTTTATGCGGGCAATAATTTCAAGGTTGCGGCTGCGGAAGAGATTGCCGACTGCTTTGAGAATATAGGAATAAACCTGACAATTTCGGAGCTTACCTGGAGCGAATACCAAACGGCTTTGATTAACGGGGATTACGACTTGTACCTTGGGGAGATTAAGGTGGGAGCGGCAATGGATTTGTCCGCTCTGTTCGGCGGCAGCTCGGTTCTTTACGGCGTCAGCTCCTCCGATACGACGGGTACGGCTTATACGGAATACGCCAACGGGAATATCTCCCTTACGGCGTTTACGGACTCCTTTATGCAGAATATGCCCATAATCCCCCTGTGCTTCAGAATGGGCACCCTCGTGTACTCGGACAGAATTTCCCCCGCAGCCGACTGCGATTACCTGAACGTCTATAAGAATATTTACGAGTGGAGCGTAAGCGGGTGATTTTTCTGACGGAGAATTAATAATTAATAGTTAATAATTGTCGGAAATTAAAAGTTTGTACATACCGGTTGGAAAATTAGGAATTAGGAATGAGGGTTTATTTAATTAGGAATGAGGAATTAGGAATTAGGAATGACGGAAAGGGCT
>JAJQGK010000134.1 GCA_021200555.1 Clostridiales bacterium
TAGATCCTCCCTCTGTGCCTCGTAGGAATGTGCATATGAGAAAAGCTGAAACAACCACTGACGAACTCATTACAGAGTAGCCGACTACAGCCGAGCCCACCACGGAAGAGACTACTACAGAAGAACCCACTACGGCCGAACCCACCACCGAAGAGCCAACCACAGCCGAGCCTACCACGGAAGAACCAACTACAGAGGAGCCAACCACTGAAGAACCGACAACTGAGGAGCCAACCACGGCAGAACCCACCACGGAAGAACCGATTGGCGAAGAGCCTACAACAAGCGCTCCCGAATTTACGGTAAGCGATGAGACTGTAGTAATTGACGAGTCCGGCAAGCAAATTACAATTTCAGCCGGCACAAGTCCGGAAGACTTTGCGGCAATGATTGCAAGCGGAAACGCCAAGGTTGTCAGTGTGAACGGCGAGGAGCTTACGGCGGACGATCTTATCGGCACGGGCTGCAAGGTTCAAACTCTTGACGAAAGCGGCAATGTTATATCGGAATATACCGTAATCGTTCCCTCCGATGTGGACGGCAACGGCAAAATTACCGCTGCGGACGCAAGAATAACGCTGAGAACGGCGGCTCAGCTTGATACTCTTGATGGCGTTTATGTTATAGCGGCGGACTTTGACGCAGATTCGGCGATAAAGCCCTCAGACGCAAGATCCATTTTAAGAGTTGCGGCAAAACTTGATTGATTGCCAATTTCAAAATAAGACAAAACAAAAAGGGTTAGAGCATTTTCGTGCTTTAACCCTTTACTGCGTTTAAATTTTTCGGTTTCTGTTAAGACGCTCTGTCGAACTGGCTGTTGTAAAGCTCCGCATAGAAGCCGTTTTTCTTAATAAGCTCCTCATGATTGCCCTGTTCCACAATATCGCCGTCACGCATTACAAGTATAATATCGGCGTTTTTGATTGTGGAAAGCCTGTGGGCGATAACAAAGCTTGTGCGTTTGTCCGTAAGTTTATCCATTGCTTGCTGAGTCAGCATTTCGGTCTTTGTGTCAACGCTTGAGGTCGCCTCGTCAAGTATCAGCATGGGACTGTTCTGTATCATGGCTCTGGCTATTGTCATAAGCTGCTTTTGTCCTGCGGAAATCGCCGTGTTGTCGCTTAAAACGGAGTCGTAGCCGTGGGGCAGGGCTTTTATGAAGCTGTGAATGCCGCACGCCTTGCACGCCGCCTCCATTTGCTCGTCAGTGACATTTTCCGTATTGTAAATAAGATTTTCCCGAACCGTCCCTTCAAACAGCCATGTGTCCTGGAGAACCATTCCGAATTGACTGTGAACATTGCTTCTCGGTATGTTTTTCGTGGGAACGCCGTCAATGAGGATTTCGCCGCCCGTAGGCTCGAAAAATCTCATAAGCAGGTTGACCATTGTTGTTTTGCCGGCTCCCGTGGGGCCTACAATCGCAACCTTTTGCCCCGGCTTAACCTTTACGTTGAAATTGTGGATTATCTCCTTTTCGGGAGTGTTGGGATAAGCAAATTTAACGTTCTTAAATTCAACCTCGCCCCTAACATTCTCAATGCGTTGTGTTTTGGCGGATTCGTCCTCCATTTCATCCTCCGCAAGAAATTCAAAAACTCTTTCCGATGCGGCGGCGCAGGACTGAACCTGCGTCATTGCCTGGGATATTTGACGCAAAGGCTGCTCAAAAAGTCTTGTGTAAATAAGGAATGCCGTAATAACTCCGAAGGTAATTCTGTTGTCGTCAATGATAAGCGCTGCACCTACCACGCATACCGCCACGTATCCCAAATTTCCTATGAAGGTCATAAGAGGCTGCATAAGACCGGATAAAAATTGCGAGCGGAAGTTTGCCGTTTTAACCGCTTTGTTCATCTCGGAAAACTTGCCCTTTACCTCGTCCTCCGCATTGAGTATGCGTATGACGTCGTGTCCCGTGTACATCTCCTCGATATATCCGTTAAGAGTACCCAGGCTCCTTTGCCTTGCGGTGAAATACTTCTGCGAACGGCTCATAATTATAATCATAACCGCTATTCCGATAAGAGTTGCAAGAACGGTCGTGGTCGCCATTATCGCATTGGTGTAGTACATCATAATAAGACAGCCGATAAATTGGGCTATAGCCGTAACGAGGTTTGACAGACTGTTGGACATGGCTTGACCTATCATATCTATGTCGTTTGTCATACGGGAAAGCACGTCACCCGAAGCGTTCCCCGAAAAATATTTAAGAGGAAGACGGTTTATTTTTGTGTCGATATCTCCTCTGAGACGTCTTGAAGTACGCTGGGTAACCGTCTGCATGATGTAGTGCTGCAAAAAGCTGAAAATTGCGCTTGCCGCATAAATTGCAACCAAAATAAATACCACATGAAGGATGCCGTCCATATCAATGCCCTCATTTTCAAGGGATGATTGGTATTCCTCGCTGAGTGTGATGTTGTTGAGAATGGCCTGCGTAAGCTCGCTGTCCGTATCGGTCAAATCGATTGAGGACAGATCCACATCCTCCGGATTGGTGCCTTCGGGAAGATAATCAAGAATGTTGATTTCTCCGCTTGCAACTTGGTTTTGAACATCCGCCGCCAATTCCTCTGTGGTAATTCCGCCGGACAAGCCGTCATAAATATAGTCGGTAAGCTTGCTTATCTGATCGGGGCCTATTATTGTAAATACAGCCCCCGCAGCCGCAAGAATAAGAGCGAACAGGATAATTCCGGCTTGATTTCTGCAATAGGAAATAAGCTTTCCCAACGCTCCTCTTGTGTCTTTTGCCTTTTCGCCGCCGCCCATGGGACCTCCCCTCATAGGACGAGCTGCTGTTCTGTTTGAGTCAGGCATATGAAAAATCTCTCCTTTTTATTAAAACAATAATCTTAAGCTTCCGCCGCCAATTCCGCTGCTGAAAGCTGAGAAAGGGCAATCTGCTTGTAAACTCCGCAGTTTTTCATAAGCTCGTCATGAGTTCCTATTCCGGCGACTTTTCCGTCGTCAAGAACCACTATTTTATCCGCATTTTTTATCGTGCCTATTCTTTGGGCAACTATAAGGCAGGTCGTGCCTTGCAAATCGGAGCTTATTCTCTTGCGGAGAGCCTTATCCGTTTTATAGTCGAGAGCCGAAAATGAGTCGTCAAAAATAAGAATTTCAGGCTTTCTTGCGATGGCTCGGGCAATGGAAAGACGCTGCTTCTGACCGCCGGACACGTTCGTTCCGCTCTGTGAAATAAAGCTGTCCATTCCGTCGTCCATTGAATTTACAAAATCCGACGCCTGAGCTATATCAAGGGCTTTTTTCAAATCCTCTTCGGTCTTTTCGCTGCCGCTGTCGCCGAAGGAAACATTGCCCTTTACGCTATCGGCAAAAAGCGTCGCCTTTTGAGGAATATAGCCCACCTTTTTGTAGAGAGTGTCAAAATTATAGGCGGATATTTCTTTGCCGTCCAGCAGAACCTTGCCGTCCGTTACATCGTAAAGTCTTGCTGCAAGAGAGGCAAGAGTTGTTTTTCCCGAACCGGTAGCTCCGATAAATGCCACGGTTTCGCCCTTTTCCGCCGTAAAGGATATATGCTTTAAGCAGTCCTCGGAGGCGTCAGGGTAGCGGAAGGAAACGTCCTTAAATTCAATGCAGCCCGTTTTGTCGGAGGTATTTTCGCTGCCCTCCTTAACGGCTATATCCGAATCGATTACTTCGTTAATACGCCTTGCGGAAACCTGAGCACGGGGAAGGAGCATAAATATCATAAGAAGCATAACAAACGACATAATTACATACAGCGCATAGGAGCTGAATGATACAACCTCGCCGAGCATTACCGACCTGTCCGACAATGATGTCATAATCTCCGCCGCAGTTCCGCTTAACGGGATTTCAATTGCGTCTATAAGCCTTGCTCCCACGTAGTAAATCGCAACCGATACGCAGCTTTGAACAAACATCATAATCGGGGACAAAAACGCCATTCCTCTGCCGGTGAAAAGCTGAGTTTTCATAAGGTTTGTGTTTGCGCCCTCAAATTTGTCCTCTTGGTATTTTTCCGCATTAAACGCACGGACGACACGGATGCCGCTTAAGTTTTCCTCCGTCATCCTGTTTACGTCGTCAATCTGCTTTTGCACAACTCTGAATTTCGGAATCATAACCGCCAAAAGCACAATTAATGCGCCTACCACTATGACAACGGCCGAAGCCACGACAACGGAAAGCTGCCAGCTTTTGCCTATAATTTTAACAATAGCCCAGATTGCCATAATCGGCGCACGTATCATCATCTGAAGTCCCATGGCGATAATCATCTGAATTTGAGTAATATCGTTGGTGGTTCTCGTGATAAGGCTTGCCGTTGAAAATTTTCTGATTTCTCCGGTGCCCATTGACGCTACCTTGTTAAACAGCTTTGCACGGACGTCGTAAGAAAAATCCGCTGCAATCATAGCGGAAAGATAACCTACGATAACCGTTAAAATGCCGCTGCACAGGGCGCACGCCAGCATTTTTCCGCCTGCTGCGATATACTCGGACAGCACAGCCACCTCACTGCTGATTAAAACAGTGATTTCAGCCGTGTAATCCGGCAGACGGAGATCAAAATAAACCTGACCGCAGACAAGGGCGACGCAAAGAACCGCAAACCATCTGTCCTTGGTCTTCATATTGCTGAAAATATGAATCATACAAATCCTCCCTAATTTGGCTGTTCGTCAATGAGAACAGTCTTCATTTTATTTCTCTTTTTTTTCTTCCCAAAGTCTAAAGGTACGGACATATGGACAGTCCTTGGGAAGCGTCGGATTGAAAAGTGCGGTAAAGATTGTGATTTTTCCGCAATGGTCGCATTTGCGGAAACGCTCATCGTAAACCGTACACAAATTCGTTTCGGTGTCTAAGTATTCGCAAGGTCTGTCATAGTCCACAAAAACGCTGCCGTCAGGTTGGACGTCCCGAACATAGCAGCATTTCCCGCAGCAATTGCACAGGGTGTCCCAGTCCTTTCGCCACATTTTCCACAGCTTGAAAATATCGAATAGCATTATTAACACCAAAATTCCGCTTTAAAAATAAAAAACTTAAATGTAATACACTCTGTCGGGCTTGATTTCCGTCTTGGGCTTTTCGGTCTTGGCGTGTCCCAAAACACAGAAGCCTATGCCCTCGACCTCCTCCGTAATTCCAAGCTTTGCAAGAATTGCCTTGCCTTCATCGGAAGCGAAAACCTCTTTGCAGCGGTGGATCCAGCGGCTGTCAATGCCCATGCTCCATGCGGCGTTTAAAAGATTGCCCATAACAAGGCTGCCGTCGTAAACAGCCGTGGGAGCTTTTTTGCAGACTACGGCTATTACATCTCTGCTGCCGTAAAACGGATCCGAAGGGAAGTTTGCTGCAGCCTCGGGATTGACCTTTGCAAGGCTTGCCTTTGCCGCCTCTGCATTAAGAGCCGACAGCTTTGCCGCAGTTTCATCGTCCTGCGTTGCAATGATAATGGGATCCTGCATGTTCATCCCCGAGGGAGCGTTAAGCCCTGCCGCTATAATCTCATCCAGCTCTTCACGGGTTATATGCTCGGGCTTAAATTCCGAGCAGCTTTTCCTTGTGGTTAAATTTTTTACCGTTTCATTCATGTTGTGTTTCTCCTTATTTTGGATTTATAAAAATCATAACAGGTTAAGTTTAAAGGCAAACTTGAAAAATTGTTAAAAATTTAAGCTTGACATTATCCAACAACCTGTTGTATAATCTGTATTATACCACACAAACAGCAAATATCAACCATCAATTAAAAAAAATGTGTCGGATAATACACGGAGGTTAAGAGCATGAGAAAGCAGCCGGAGGTTACGGAGAGGACGAAGCAAAAGTTTGTAGACGCTTTTTGGACGCTGGCGGAGGACAAGCCGATTTCCAAAATTGCAGTCAGCGAGCTTACAAGAATTGCGGGCTATAACCGAAGCACCTTTTATGAGTACTTTTTGGATACGGACGATCTTCTTGAGTACATCGAAAACAAAATGCTTGATGAAATAAAACGGGCGATTGACGGTATTCCCGCAGAAAACAAATCCGCCGATAACCTATTTAAGACGATATTCACGCTGATGAATGAGAAAATTTACTTGCTTTCGGGTCCCAACGGCGATTCCGGATTTCTCTCAAGAGTCAGAGCCGAGCTTGTTCCGTTTATGACGGATTGCTTTTTCCCCGTTCCCGAAAATATTCCTTATTTTGATTATCTGTTAAGTTATTTTAATGCGGCAATGTTCGGCCTGCTGCGTCATTGGCATGATAAAGAAAAAAATATCAATGCCGAAGAATTCAGCACAATGCTTCACAATCTTATATTTTCCGGAATCGGAGCATATTTGCCGAAGGAAAACGAAGAAAAAATAATAACGGGCTAAGGGGCAAAAACCCTTAACCCTTTTTTTATGAAGCTGTTATTATCCGTTAATTTCGCCTTTAATCTCGTTTTCAGAGGGAGGCATAACGCTCTCCTTTGACGCTTTCATCGACGTTGCCATGCTGTAAATCAGAAGAACGAAAAGACCCTGAATTGCCGTAAGGGAGATAAGCTCATTTGCCGAGCTTATATAAGGCAGGTTAAACGCCGCCAGCAGCGTTTCAAAATTCCCGCTGTCAAAGTAATACCATTCGGGAATGGGAATGACGATGAGGGAGAAGCATAAAAGGTACAGCCAATCCGCAGTCTTGTGCTCCTTTTCCGACAGAAGATATACCAGCGGTATGAGTATAAACAGATATGTGACGTTTTCCGATACAGACGGGATGTTCAAAATGATATATACCGCAGCCGCCAGCTTTTGCCATGTTTTCGGAAGAGCTATAAGCGTTACAAGCGCCAAAAGCTCGCTTAATATGAATACGGTGTAAAGTACGAATTTGCTCTTTACGCCAAAGAACACAAGCAGGTTTGCCAAGCTTACGTTGCCGACGATAAATTCCTCGGCGTTTATTGTCAGGAAGCTCTCCGCATAATAAAGAGCGCACCTGAAGCCCGTGATGAAGCAGGGAGCCAAGAATAAAACAACAAACAAGCCGCAAATACAGAGAAAGGTCTTTATGCCTTTTTTGCCTTTGTCAAAGAACAGAAGCAGAGCAAAAATCAGAGTGAAGGGCGTGATGGCTGCGGAAATTGCAAGAGCCGCAGTGCAGATACGCCTGTAGGTCTTGCTTTCGGAATTTCTGTAAAGGGTGAAAAACATCGCCAGCGCAAGGCTCAGCGCCGTTATGTTTCCCTGTTCCACACAGTAAATTACGGGATACGACAGCATAAACAGAAATACCGTGACCTCGTCCCTCATATGAAGGTCGTTTTTCCTGAGCTGAGAGCGTGACAGCCTGTAAATCAGCACAAGATAAAGAATAACGATAAACAGGTACATCATTAAACCGGGTTGATTTTTAAGCAAGCTGGAGTAATAGACGGCGGAAGTGCTTGTTACCAGTGACGCAGGAACAAATTGCGCCAAAAGGTAATATATTATAATTCCGAAGGGCGTGAACTCCTCGCTGAGATTGTAGAATAAGCCCCTCGCCGCAGTCTGCATCGATTGGTAATAGTCGCTGAACTGCGGGTAGAGAACAGATTCGTCAACGGTGTGCATCATGTCGGACCAGGAGACTCCGTCAGTCAGAAAAGCAAATACAAGGCATATAATTCCGCTTGCGGAAAAAGCGGCGATAAAGGCGTTCATCATCGAGGAGGCAGAAGAGCCGTCAAGCTTTTTTTTCAGCTTGCCGCCGAATATGCACACAAGCGCTATCGCCAATACGCTTATAACGGCGACGACAAGCGCCGGAACGCAGTTTGTCAAAGCGGAGAACGCCTCCGAAATATTTACGGACGCAGCCTGCTCCGCAGCTTCGGTCATTTCCTCCTCCGAGTCGGCAAAAGCCGTTATTCCGGTTGTAAGCGCAAATAAAACAGTTGTAAAAATAAACGTTAATTTCTTTTTCATGTCCTGCTCCTCAGTCTTGCTCCTTAGATATTCTCCCATTAAGATAACATAATTTGCCGATAAAATCAATACCAAAATGCCATAAACGGAAGATAGAACGGGATTGAAAACAATAAATCGGCAGCTGTTTTGAATAGAAGGAAGCAAAATCAAAGTATTTTCTTGACTAAAAGTGTTAAATGTGGTATTCTCTATATATCTAATTCCTTATTCACTTTGGAGATGAAAAATTTGAGTGACGATAAAATTCCGGAAAACAGTTTGACGAAAGGCAAAATAAGAAAAAACAGATTTTACCGCTCGCTGCCTTATATTGCCACCGGATTGATAAGCGTTGTCATAATCCTTGCGGTATATGCGGTCAACGGCATTTATCCCTTTGGCGACGGCAGTGTGGTCTGTGACGATATGGTTCAGCAGACAATTACAAATTATACCTACTTTTGGGATTATCTACGCTCAGGAGGGTCAAAATCCATTTTGTTTAACTGGGAAACTGCGGCCGGAACTCAGGTTCTGACTACGGGCTTTTATATTTTAAAGCCCTGGGAGATTATCTTTACCCTTCTTTGCAGCCGTGACGGAATTGTAAACGGTATGTCATTTCATATTATGCTTAAAATTACCGCTGCCGCCCTTTCGATGGTGTTCTTCTTAAGGAAGGAATTTAAAATCGATCCCTTCTGGCAGGTCTTTTTAAGCATCGCATACGCCTTCAGCTCGTTTATTCTTGTATATTATACAAACATAAGCTGGATTGACGCAGCGTTTATGTTCCCGTTCCTGATAGTCGCTTTGCTCCATCTGTTCAGAACGGGCAAGTGGCTTCCCTATGTCCTCGTTCTCACATATTCTCTTCTTCTTTCAATTTATTTAGCCTATATGATATTTATGTTCCTTTTCTTTGTGGGATTTTTGTACCTCTTTCTCATTCAGCCCAAGGAAACGAGGAAAATGAGCATTGTCCGCTTCGGAGTATCTTCGGTGGCGTCCCTGGCGGCGTCGGCGGCAATTAACATCCCGGCTGTTTACTATATGTTCAGATCCACCAGATACGAGATAAAAAGCGAGGAGACTACATGGGATTCAATTTTGAAAATCCTCAACACCTCCACAACATATTCAACCACAAAGCTGACGATAGTTTTGCTTATAACCTCCGTTTTCCTTGCGTTTTTCATTATTCTTTGCGTAAATTTCAAAAAGCACAAAAAGCCTGCGCTGTTTTTTATCTTATCTCTTGCGGTGCTTTGCCTTCCTGTGTTCTTTGAAAATATCAACCTTATCTGGCACCTGGGCTCTTATGTAAGCTTCCCCTTAAGATATGTGTATATGCTTATATTTATGCTGGTATGCGCCTCGGCTTACGTTTTGGAGAATATGAAGGAAACCGTATTTTCTCTTAAGGGCAAGCAGCTTATCGCCCTTGTAATTCCGGCTGTTGCGGCAGCTGTCGGCGGAATTTACGTCCTTGTGACAAAGGTCTACAGAGAGGTCGGCACCGTTTCGGGATTAAAGTACAACAAGCTTGTGGTAGAGGACTGCGACAAATGGATGTTCCTCGCCTATATGCTGCTGGCGGTTTTCTACTTGATATTCCTGTTCGTGGGCGTAAAAAAGCTTTCGTATGTGCTTATGGCGGGAGTCCTTGTAACGGAAATAGGTCTTCTTGCTAACGTTTCCTTCGGCACCAATTCCCAAACTGAGGGACAGTCGGCGATGTACAGCCGCGACTTTTTGACGGACGCCCATGAGATGGCGGAGGATCTGAATCTGGAAAATGACAATTTGTCAAGAATTAAGGACCTTGACGTAAGGCTGAACAGCAATTACCCCATGATTTTCAATTATCCGTCCTTGTCCAATTTTACCCACCTTGTGTCCTCTGATATGACTTCAACCATGGAAGCGTTGGGCTACTCACAGGTTTATACAAGAGTTATAGACAGCGTCGGCACGCTTTTGTCGGACGCTTTGCTTAATATTAAATATACCTTTACGGAAAACGAGCTGGACGAATACGAGTACACCTATATGTATGAGATTGGGGACAGCCATTTGTACGCCAACAATTTTACCCTGCCCGTAGGTCTTATTGTGGACGAGGATTTTGTGAATATAGACATAGTCGAAAATGACAATGTATTCCTGTCCAACGATGAGCTTTATACCGCTCTTACCGGAGACGAGACGGATATTTTTGAAACAGATGAATTTATGCTCGATACGGACGGAGACGAAAACTTTGAGGAGACTGTCCATGTGGACGGCACAAAGCATGTCTATCTCCATGTTGACATTGAAAATACTTCCGCCAACAGAGGCTCAATGCTTATTATGGTAAACGGCAAAAGAGTTGATTTGACGTATTTCGGTTCGGATGTAAACTATTATTACCCCAATAATTTCCACAATGAGCTTATAGATTTGGGCGTGGTGACGGACGACGACGTAAGCGTTACAATTGCGGCTTTGAAGAGCATCGGAGAGGTTAAGATAACCATAGGCTACTTCGATTCCTCAATGCTGGAGGAGCTTTGCGATATGAATGCGGACAACTGCGCCGATGTTGAAACGGGCGCAAGGAGCTTAACGGCAACCGTAACCTGCGAGGAGGACGGACAGTACATATTCCTTCCGATAACATATGACGAGGGCTGGAGCTGCACCGTAAACGGCGAAGAGCAGGAGATCGAAATCGCTTTAAGCAGCTTTATGGCAATTAAGCTTACCGAGGGTGAAAACATTATCGAGCTTAATTATCTGCCCTACGGAATGGAGCTTGGCATAATCATAACCGTTGTCACTGCATTGGGCTTGGCTGTTGTGATTATAATAAGAAAGAAGAAGACAATCCCTCAGGATGCCTCCAATACCTTCCTGAAGATATTTGAAAAGGCGTATTTTGTACTTATGTGTGTTTGCATTGCGCTTGTTTATATTGTACCTATGATATTTACCATAGTAAACAATATCAGCGGATAGATAAGGATAAATAAGGATAGATAATTCAACATTAAATACAGAAAGGACAATCATAATGAAAGTTGTAATTCTTGCAGGCGGCTTCGGCACAAGAATAAGCGAGGAAAGCCACCTTATACCAAAGCCAATGATAGAAATAGGCGATATGCCCATACTTTGGCATATTATGAAAACCTACTCCCATTACGGCTTTAATGAATTTGTAATCTGCTGCGGATATAAGCAGCATGTAATCAAAGAGTTTTTCGATGATTATTATCTTCACAGCAGCGATATAACCTTTGACTTTACCAACGGCGGAAATATGATAGTTCATTCCAATTTCTCCGAGCCGTGGAAGGTCACTCTCGTGGATACCGGACTTCATACTATGACCGGCGGCAGAATAAAGAGAGTAAAGGATTATATCGGCGATGAAACCTTCTTTTTGACCTACGGCGACGGCGTTGCGGACGTTGATATAAACAAGCTTCTTGAATTTCACCGCAGCCACGGAAAAATGGCGACTCTTACCGCAATTAAGCTGACTGCCCGTTTCGGCGTTCTCGACATTAACGATGAGGGCGGCATACAGAATTTCAGAGAAAAAACTCAGCAGGACGGCGGCGTAATCAACGGCGGATATATGGTGCTTGAGCCGGGAATCATCGACCTGATTGAGGACGACACCACGGTGTTTGAAAAATATCCCCTTGAGGAAGCGGCAAGAAGGGGAGAGCTTATGGCGTATACCCATGACGGTTTCTGGCAGTGCATGGACACTCTCCGTGATAAAAATTCTCTCGAAAAGCTCTGGAACGAGGGCAAAGCCCCTTGGAAGGTTTGGTAATATAATCGGAACAATAAAAAATCCGATTTTGAAGCGGGCGGCTGTCGTGTAAAATTCCGTCCGCCGAAAGAATGAGGTGTATTTATGAATTTAGACTTTTACAAAGGAAAAAAGGTTTTTGTAACCGGTCATACGGGCTTTAAGGGCTCATGGCTCTCAAAAATCCTTATTATGGCGGGAGCGGACGTTACGGGCTACGCTTTAAATCCGCCTACCGACCCAAATCTTTTTGATATTGCGGGTATTAAGGGAAATATAAATTCCGTTATAGGGGATATCCGCGATTACGACAAGCTGAAAAAGGCTTTTGATGAATGTCGGCCTGAAATCGTTCTTCATCTTGCGGCTCAGCCTATCGTTATAACCTCCTATGAGCAGCCCCGTTACACCTATGAAACAAACGTAATGGGAACCGTCAACATTCTTGAGTGCGTAAGACAGTCGGACAGTGTGAAATCCGTTTTGAACGTGACTACCGACAAGGTTTACAAAAACAACGAATGGAACTGGGGCTACCGTGAAAACGAACCGCTGGACGGCTATGACCCTTATTCAAATTCAAAATCCTGCTCGGAGCTTGTGACCCACAGCTATAAATGCTCGTTTTTTGACAATATGGGCATTCCCGTTTCCACCGCAAGGGCGGGAAACGTTATCGGCGGCGGAGATTTTGCGGACAACCGCATAATTCCGGACTGCGTAAGAGCGGCAATGGCGAAAAAGCCGATAATCGTAAGAAATCCCAACTCCACAAGACCCTATCAGCACGTTTTGGAGCCTTTGAACGCCTACCTTACCATAGAGGCGGCTCAGTACGAAAACAACGGCTTGCAGGGCTACTATAACGTGGGACCGGACGACAGGGACTGCCTGACCACCGGCGAGCTCGCATCCGTTTTCTGTGCAGCATGGGGTGAAAATCAGACCTATGAGTGCCTTAAAAAGGACGGTCCCCATGAAGCGAATTTCCTGAAGCTGGACTGCTCGCTCCTTAAATCAACCTTTGGCTGGAAGCCCGTGTGGAGCGCAAAGGACGCAGTGGAAAAAACGGTGGAATGGACAAAGGTTTACGCCGAAAAGGGCGACGTACCCGGTATTACCGAAAAACAAATCAAAGAATTTTTTAAAATATAACCGTTTTCCATAGGAAAAATGTAAGAGTAATAAAAATGTAAGAGTAATGAAAGGAATGTAGATTTTGAATAATCAGGAACAGGACAAGCAGGCGATACTTGACGCAGTCGCCGAATATTTCGATAAATACCATAAACAGAGCGGAGAGTTTACTCCCGGACAGAGAATCCCTTACGCCTCAAGGGTTTACGACAGCGCAGAGGCCGTAAATCTTGTTGACAGTGCTCTTGAATTTTGGCTGACGGCAGGCAGATATACGGACAAATTCGAGGAGTCTCTCGCAAAATATTTGGGCGTGAGGTTCTGCGCTCTTGTAAATTCGGGTTCCAGTGCAAATCTTTTGGCGTTTATGACGCTGACGTCTCCTCTTTTGGGGGACAGACGCATTCTCCCCGGCGATGAGGTGATAACCGTTGCGGCGGGCTTTCCCACAACGGTAACTCCCATGATACAGTACGGCGTTTCGCCTGTTTTTGTGGATGTGACAATTCCTCAATACAATATAGATGTTTCAAAGCTTGAAGAGGCCTGCTCCGAAAAGACAAAGGCGGTTATGATTGCCCACACCTTGGGAAATCCCTTTGACTTAAAGGCTGTTAAGGCTTTTTGCGATAAGCACAACCTTTGGCTCATAGAGGATAACTGCGACGCTTTGGGTTCCCGCTACACCATTGACGGCGAGACTAAATTTACGGGCACAATAGGCGATATAGGAACGTCCTCCTTCTATCCTCCCCACCATATGACCATGGGCGAGGGCGGAGCAGTTTACACGAGCAATCCTCTTTTGAGCAAAATCAGCCGCTCCATGCGTGACTGGGGACGTGACTGCCGCTGTGCGTCGGGACAGGATAACCTGTGCGGACACCGCTTTGACGGACAGTACGGCGAGCTGCCCTTCGGCTATGACCATAAGTATGTTTATTCGCATTTCGGCTATAACCTTAAAGCCACCGATTTGCAGGCTGCCGTGGGCTGCGCTCAGATTGAGAAATTCCCCTCCTTTGTGGAGAAAAGAAAGCATAATTTCGCCCGCTTAAAGGATGCGTTAGAGCCGATTGCGGATAAGGTAATTCTCCCGGAGGCTGCGGAAAATTCCGACCCGTCATGGTTCGGCTTCCTTATTACCTGTAAAGAGGGCGTAAGCAGAAACGATGTTGTCAAATATGTTGAGGGAAAGGGAGTTCAGACCCGTATGCTGTTTGCGGGCAATCTTACCAAGCATCCCTGCTTTGACGAAATGAGAAAAACAGGTAAGGGCTACAGAATTGTGGGCGAGCTTACCAATACCGACAGAATTATGAACGACACCTTCTGGGTTGGAGTATATCCCGGAATGACAGACGAGAAGATAGACTACATGGCAAAAACCATTATTGAAGCTGTAAACGGAGAGGATTGATTTATGAAGGTCAAGGTTTCCAACTATATTTCACAGTTCCTTGTTGACAACGGAATTGATACCGCTTTTACCGTTACGGGCGGCGGAGCTATGCACCTTAACGATGCCTTCGGACATCAGAAGGGTATGCATTGTGTTTACAACCACCATGAGCAGGCCTGCGCCATTGCGGCGGAAAGCTATGCGAGAATACACAATAAAATTGCCGCCTGTGTCGTCACCACGGGTCCCGGAGGCACAAACGCCATTACCGGAGTCGTGGGCGGCTGGCTGGATTCCATTCCCATGCTTGTAATTTCAGGGCAGGTGCGTTACGATACCACCGCAAGAAGCACCGGCTTGGGAATAAGGGCAATGGGCGATCAGGAGTTTGATATTACCAAAGCCGTTGACTGCATGACAAAGTATTGCGAAATGGTCACGGACAAAAATAAAATCAGATATTGCCTTGAAAAAGCGTTAAAGCTGTCGCAGCAGGGACGTCCCGGTCCTTGCTGGCTTGATGTGCCTATGAATATTCAGGGCGCTTACGTTGATACGGACGACCTTTATCCTTATGACGGCGAGGGGGACGAGTGCCTTCCCGACGTTCCCGAGGATAAGGTTTTTTACGATATAATCGAAATGGTAAAAAATGCCGAAAGACCCGTATTTAATGCGGGCAACGGCATAAGAATCGCAAACGCCTTTAATGAGTTCAGAAGCGTTGCGGATAAGCTTAACATCCCCGTTATCACCGGCTGGGACAGCATAGACCTGATTGAGGACGAGCATCCTCTTTACACCGGAAGAGCGGGAATTATGGGCGACAGACCTGGGAATTTCGCCGTTCAGAACAGCGATTTGTTCCTGTCCGTAGGAAGCCGCCTGAGCATAAGACAAGTGGGCTATAATTATGAGTCATGGGCAAGAGCCGCAAAAAAAATTGTGGTTGACGTAGACCCTGAGGAGCTTAAAAAGCCCACGGTAAACCCCGATATTCCCATTTGCGCAGACGCTAAGGCATTTTTAAAGCGTTTTGACGAGATTTTGGGAGAGGAAAAAATCGGCGGCCATGACAGCTGGATCGAGTGCTGCCAAAATTGGAAAAAGAATTACCCCGTGGTTCTCCCAAAGCATTACGAGCAAAAGGAGCCCGCCAACGTTTACGCCTTTATCAAGGAGCTGAGCAGCCGTCTTAACGAGGGACAGATAACGGTTGTGGGCAACGGCTCGGCGTGTGTTGTAGGAAGCCATGGATATGTTATCAAAAAAAATCAGCGTTTTATTATAAATTCTGCCATAGCATCCATGGGTTATGATTTGCCGGCAGCAATTGGCGCTTGCGTTTGCGACAGCTCTCAAGATATAATTAACGTGACGGGAGACGGCAGCATCCAAATGAATATACAGGAGCTGCAAACAATCGTTCAAAATAAATTGCCGATTAAAATTTTTATGATAAACAACGGCGGGTACCATTCAATCCGTCAGTCCCAGATGAATTTCTTCGGCGAACCCCTTGTGGGCGTGGGCTATGACAGCCGCGATTTAAGCTTTCCCGATATGTCAAAGCTTGTTCCCGCCTATGGAATACCCTTTGTAAGATGTGAGAGAAATGAGGATTTGGGGGCGAAAATCGAGGAAACCCTTGCAATTCCCGGATATGCTTTTTGTGAGGTAATCGTAGATCCCGAGCAGAAATTTGAGCCGAAATCCTCCACAAAGAAGCTGCCCGACGGTTCTCTCGTATCTGCGCCGTTGGAGGATCTTGCGCCCTTCCTTCCCAGAGAAGAGCTTGAAAAAAATATGTTTATACCACTTATCACCGAATAAACGGAGTGATTGCCATGAAAAGAGCCATTGTAACGGGAGCTACGGGAATGATAGCCTCCGCATTAATAAGACTGCTTGTGTCAAAGGGTGTGGAGGTTTACGCTCTTTGCAGACCCGGTGACGACAAAAACGATGAGTTTTTCAATAGTCCCTTGGTTCACGCCGTAGACGCCGATATTTCCGATTTGGTGTCGGCAAAGGAGAAAATCGACCAATCCTGCGATGTTCTGTACCATTTTGCATGGCTTGGAACGTTCGGGAACTCAAGGGGCGACGCTTACACTCAGTCCGACAATATAAAATACACCTTGGATGCGGTGACTCTTGCATCCGAAACGGGCTGCAAGTGCTTTGTCAGCTCAGGCTCTCAGGCAGAATACGGCAGAACAGAGGAAAAATTAACCGGAGCAACGCCGGTAAATCCCGAAACGGGCTACGGAATTGCAAAATTTGCATCCGGTAAATTAAGCCGAATTTACGCCAATCAACTTGGAATAAGGCACTGCTGGGTGCGTATTTTAAGCGTTTTCGGGCAAAAGGGCAATCCAAATTCAATTATTATGTCGTCTCTTGACAAGATGCTTAAGGGAGAGTATACTTCCTTTACGAAGGGCGAGCAGCAGTGGGATTTCCTTCACTGCGACGATGCCGCTCTTGCGCTGTACCTTATAGGCGAAAAGGGAAAGGACGGAAAAGTTTATCCCTTGGGCAGCGGCGAAACGAGACTTTTAAAGGATTATATTATTGCAATGCGTGACTGCGTAAATCCGGAGCTTAAGGTGGGAATAGGCGACCTTCCCTATAATGAAGGGCAGGTTATGTATCTATGCGCCGATATAAGCGAGCTTACCGAGGACACGGGCTTTAAGCCGAGCCTGACTTTTGAGGAGGGCATAATCCGTACTGCGCAGTGGATGAAAGGAGAGCGGAAATGAAGAAGATAAGCATTCTTATTCCATGCTATAACGAGAGGGAAAATGTCGGTCCCATGAGCGAGGCAATCGTTAAAATGATGACTGAAAATCTCCCTCAATACGATTATGAGCTTGTGTTTATAGATAATGATTCAAAGGACGGCACAAGGGATATTCTGCGTGCCGTGTGCGCCGCCAATCCCAAGATTAAGGCTATATTCAACGCCAAAAATTTCGGGCAGTTTAATTCACCCTATTACGGCGTTCTCCAGGTGACGGGGGACTGCGTTATCCAGATGTGCTGCGATTTCCAGGATCCCGTTGAGCTTATCCCCCAATATGTCAAGGAGTGGGAAAACGGCTACAAAATCGTTATAGGAATTAAAACCAGCAGCAAGGAAAATCCCATTATGAGGTTCTTCCGCACCTGCTATTACAAGGTTATAAAGAAAATGTCCGACGTTGAGCAAATCGAGCATTTTACGGGCTCGGGACTTTACGACAGGGCTTTTATCGAGGTTTTAAGAGAGCTTGACGACCCCATTCCCTTTATGAGAGGAATTGTTGCGGAGCTTGGCTTTGAGAGAAAGGAAATCCCCTACGAGCAGCCCAAAAGACGGGCGGGCAAGACCCACAATAACTTTTATTCCCTGTACGATGCGGCAATGCTGTCAATTACATCGTATACGAAAATCGGCTTGAGGGTTGCAACCTTCGCCGGCGTGGGAGTCGGCATAATCAGCTTTATTTTAGGCGTGGTTTACTTGGTACTTAAGCTGACAAACTGGGACAAGTACCCTGCCGGTACGGCGCCCATACTTATAGGAATGCTGTTCTTGGGCGCAATCCAGCTTTTCTTCACCGGCTTTATGGGCGAGTACATCCTGAATATCAATAAGAGAGTTATGCACAGACCTCTTGTAATCGAGGCGGAGAGAATAAACTTTGAAAAGGATAAAAACGGCAACCCGATAAATCCCGACGGAACCGCCGCCGAACCGAAAGACGATACGAAAAACGAAACCTCCGAACCCGCCGTAAAATAGCCTATTGTATTATCCCAATATAAAAATACGAACAAAATTTATCCTGTTTGCCGTGCGCAGACAGGATTTGACTTTTGGTGAATATATCCTTTCCATCTTGACAAGATTGCATTAAATATGATATACTATATTTAAATTAGGTTTTTTATACCTAAATGCGGCAAGTTACTTTTTATTGAATAAAAAAATTAGCGAAAAGAGTTGACAGAGGTCATGAATTACGGTACAATCACTGAGCAAGCAAGCAA
>JAJQGK010000002.1:0-1279 GCA_021200555.1 Clostridiales bacterium
ATGTAACATTGTGTACAATAAATAATTGTTAAATAAAGCTAAAAAATAAAAAAGTGAAAAATTCACCTTATTGATATACTCCAAATAAGGTGAAATTTTTTTGTGCAGTTTATGATAAAACTCTTTACAAACACAATGTAATATGATAAAATGTTAATAAATTTTTTATTTAGGAGGAACAATCCATGGCAAGAAAATATTATTTAAAAACATCATTAAAAATCATCCTTTCAATTGCACTGCTTCTAAGTTCGATATGTATGATGTCATTCACATCCTTTGGCGAAGACAGCGATAATCCTGTTGCAGGCAAATCGGTTGGCGACACTATTACATTCGGATCTTACCCTCAAACGCAAGTGACCGACACATCTTTAATTTCCGAACTTGACAGTTTGGATTTAAATTGGATTTCCTATGGTTATTATTACGGCACCGACGAAGAAGGCTCAGAAGTCCAAGGAGATTATATGCAGTATTGCGATGTGGAATATGACGGATGCATGTACAGGGGAGTTTGTTTTTCAGAATATCGGCCTCAGCTCACATATGAACCGACAAAATATGTTTACTCCTATTCTTACTGGAACGGCTATGAAACAAATATAACATACTGGTTTAAGTACGAGCCGATAACATGGATTGTGCTCGATCCGGATGAAGGATTTGTAATCAGCAGCATTGTATTGGACAGCCAACCTTTTAATAATGTAATTTACGAAGGCAGTGACGGAGAATACTATGTTGACGAAGAATGTACCGCATACGCATGTGATTATGAGGCAAGTTATATAAGATCATGGCTTAACGATAATTTTTACAATGTTGCCTTCACATCTGCGGAAAAAGAGTATATAGAAACATCGGAGCTGGAAAACGGTATACATACATCAGGTACTGAGCAGTATATAGGAGCAAATACTGAAGATAAGGTATTTATTTTGTCTTACGATGAAATAACAAACAGTAATTATGGCTTAACTCTTACTACATCAAAAGTAATAGCAACAACAACAAATTATGCGCGGATTCAGGGTGTTCAGGGTTATAGTACCTCTGATGCAGAAGTGTACTGGTGGATAAGAACAGTGTCGGAAAATTCTAATGATATGTTAATTATTAATCATAAGGGAGTTTTTAACAGCAAGGATGTTAATATGACTTCTATAGGAGTTAGACCTGCGATTAAATTTGTCGATAACGTTCAGCATAATTATGTTGAAACAGTGACTGAACCCACTTGTACTGAAAAGGGTTATACAACCTATACCTGCACAGT
>JAJQGK010000002.1:1379-18307 GCA_021200555.1 Clostridiales bacterium
GAAAAGGGTTATACAACCTATACCTGCACAGTATGCGGTTACAGTTATGCAGGCGATGAAACCGATGCAAAAGGACATACCTACGAAAGCGTTGTAACAGATCCCACTTGTACGGAAAAGGGTTATACAACCTATACCTGCACAGTATGCGGTTACAGTTATGCAGGCGATGAAACCGATGCAAAGGGACATACCTATGAAAGCGTTGTAACAGATCCCACTTGTACGGAAGAGGGGTATACAACTTATACATGTACAGTTTGCGGAGACACTTATAAAGACGGATATACCGCAGCAAAAGGTCATACATATAATGATGTTGTTATCACCGAACCAACCTGCACAGAAGGAGGTTACACAACTTATACATGCTCTGACTGCGGATACTCATACACAAGCAACGAAACAAGCTCTTTGGGGCATAATTATGTAAGTGCCGTAACCGAACCAACCTGTACAGAGGCCGGTTATACTGCTTATACATGCTCCGAATGCGGATATTCATATATCAGCAACATAACCAATGCGTCAGGACACAAATATGAAAGCACCATAACTGCTCCCACATGTACAGAAGCCGGTTATACTTCCTACACATGTTCTGAATGCGGATATTCATATGTCAGCAACATAACCAATGCATCGGGACATAAATACGAAAGCTCTATAACTGCTCCCACCTGTACAGAAGCCGGTTATACTACATATACATGCTCCGAATGCGGATATTCGTATATAAGTAATATAACAAATGCAGCAGGGCATACATACGAAACAAGCGTGGTTGCACCTACCTGCACGGAAAGCGGTTATACTTCCTACACATGCTCTGTTTGCGGATATTCATACAAAAGCAGCGAGACAAGCTCGTTAGGTCATAATTACGAATGTATTGTGACTGAACCGACTTGTACGGAATCCGGTTATGCCACTTTTATATGCACGGTTTGCGGTGACAGCTATACAGTCGGCAGAGGAAACGCATTGGGACATAGTTATGTTGCGGTTGTAACTGAGGCAACATGCACAAAATCAGGCAGCACAACTTATACATGCTCCGTTTGCGGCGACAGCTATACAGCCGATGAAATTAAGGCAACGGGACATACATATGAGGGGATTGTAATTGATCCTACATGTACGGAAGCCGGTTATACAATCTATATTTGTTCTGTTTGCGGCGATAGCTATACAGCCGATGCAACAGATGCCTTAGGTCATCGGGATAATGACGGTAACGGTTATTGTGACTTATGTAAAATTGCGATTGAGGGCAGTGCCTCCGGCGGCGATCCCTCAGGCACGGATACGGACGAACCCTCCACTGATGAACCTTCAAGCGGTGAGTCGGATGGACCTTACGACAGCGGCTCTTCCTCCGGCGATACAGGCGATGCAGATGTATCCGGCGAAACCTCCGATGCGGATTCCTCCGATGACCAATCTGCCGAATGTACTCATTTCTGTCACAGTACAAGTAAATTTGTAAACTTCATCTACAGATTTGTTCGTTTTTGGTGGAAGCTTTTCGGAATACATCAATATTGTGAATGCGGAGCAGCTCATTATTAAGTCCGCTTCCCAAATAATTATTCATTTGTGACAATGGTATAACAATAACCGAGGATGTCGATATCTATTGACATCTTCGGTTTTTCCGTGTAAAATTAAATCCAATCAAATAAAGGGGAATAATTATGTTCAAGCTTATAAAAAAATCAAATAATGCAAGGCTGGGTATTTTTGAAACACCTGACGGAACAGTATATACGCCAGGATTTATGAACGTAGCTACATGCGGTGCTATAAAAGGCGGGCTTTCGGCGATTGATCTTGCAGATATAGGTTGTCAGGTAATGCTTTGCAATACATATCATTTGCATGTCAGACCCGGTGATAATGTTGTATATGATTTGGGCGGACTACATAAATTTACAGGATGGAAAGGTCCTATTCTTACTGACAGCGGCGGATTTCAGGTGTTTTCCCTTGCATCGCTCAGAAATATTAAAGAGGAAGGCGTTTATTTCCAATCGCATATCGACGGACGGCGAATTTTTATGTCCCCTGAAATTTCCATGCAAATTCAATCTCATTTAGGTTCTACGATTGCTATGGCGTTTGACGAGTGTGTCGCCAATCCAGCTCCTTATGATTATGCGTTAAAATCATGTGAAAGGACTACCCGCTGGCTTGAGAGATGTAAAACCGAAATGTCAAGGCTCAACACACTGCCGGAAACAATAAACAAGCAGCAGATGCTTTTTGGCATTAATCAAGGCTGCACTTATGATAAGCTTAGAATTAAGCATATGAAGGATATTGCGTCTCTTGATTTAGACGGTTACGCTATAGGGGGGCTTGCGGTAGGGGAGCCAAAGGAGGATATGTATCGAATAATTTCCGCTGTAGAACCGTATATGCCAACGAGTAAAATAAGATACCTTATGGGAGTCGGTACTCCCGGAAATATTTTAGAGGGCGTAAAAAGAGGCGTTGACTTGTTTGATTGTGTTATGCCTGCAAGAAATGCACGGCATGGACATCTTTTTACACGGAGAGGAATTATTAATTTAAACAACGCCAAATACGAGCGTGATGATACACCTATAGACGACGAATGTAATTGCCCTGTTTGCCGAAATTATTCAAAAGCTTATTTAAGACATCTTTTTAAAGCAAAAGAAGTTTTGGCCTTAAGACTTGCCGTTATGCACAACCTTTATTTTTATAATTCTTTTATGGCAGAAATACGATCTTCTTTGAAAAATGACACATTTGGTGAGCTATACAATAAATATGTGGAGGTATTGGACAGAAGAATTTAATTCGACGCTCAAAAAATTTAAAAAATTACTTGAAATCAGCGACGTATTGTATTATACTGTAATTTGTAATGTTCAGGAAATTATTTAATTCGGAGGAAATAAAATGATTAATTCTTTTACTGCTTTGAGCATTCTCTTGGATGACACCACAACAAGTACAAGCAGCACATGGTCAACTATAATTCTTATGGTTGCTTTGTTCGCAATTATGTATTTTGTTATGATAAGACCTCAGAGAAAGAAACAAAAAGAAGAGCAGGCAATGCGTGATGCTATTCAAATAGGCGACGAGGTAACAACTATCGGCGGTATTTGCGGCAGAGTTGTTACTGTTAAAGAGGACTCTCTTGTAATTGAAACCGGATCGGACAAAAACAGAATGAAAATCACACGCTGGGCTATACAGACAAACAACACAGCCGAGGACAGATTGCAGTCTGAACGAGAGGCTCAGGAAGCAGCCAAGAAAGCTGAAAAGGCTGAAAAGGGCAAAGGTAGAAGACGTTCCAAAAAAAATGCTGACGATGAAGAAACTCAGGAAAGCTTACCTGAAAATGAGGAATAATCAATATAGGAACGCATAAAAAAAGTAATAAATTTTTCAATCCCTTCATATCATTTATCGGATATGGAGGGATTTTTTATGGCGAAAAACAAAACCAAAAACAAAGCGGCTAAGAAGGATGTAAGTATAATCAAAAACTTTTTATGTCCTGCGATTTTAGGAATTTTCATATTCATAATTTTTCTGATAATATTTTCTTTTGTTATCATAAAAACCAATATCGAAGAGAATATGTTCTGGCTGTTTGCCTTGGCAGCATCTGTGCTTTCTTCGTTTTTTACGGCTGCTGTTTCTTCTCGGACAGCCTCGGGAAAGCGTCTTGTAAACGGTATGCTATCGGTTATAATTCTCATTGTCGGTGAATTTACGGTACTTTTATGTTTTAATAATGCAGCGTTGGACGAGAAAATTTATTTGATGTTTCCCGGAATGCTTCTTTTCGGATTTTTCGGATGTGTTACAGGAATAAATCTCAGACGGAATAAATAATTGTTATAACGCAAAGCGGAACAAAGGTTGAGTGAAAATTAAATGAAAATAAAAACAATCAGAATTAAAAAGCAATCGGAAATACCGCCTGAAAAAATCAGGGAAGTTAAGGGGATGATTATTGCCCTGGCTCTTTTTGCGTCGGCAATGATAATAGGCGCAGGGGTTTTAAAATCTTCACTGTCGGAAGATATATCAGCGAGCTTATCTGAACTTTTTTACGCCTATTTTTCCGCCGGAGTATCGAAAAAAATGTATAGAATTTTTCTCAATTCATTAACTGTAAATATGATTTTTCTGATCATTTCTTTTTTTGCGGGGTTAAATTGCTTCGGAATGCCCGTATCCGTAAGCATTGTAATAATAAGAGGATTGGGCATGGGAATGTTTGCCGGATATCTTTATTCAAATTATACCATGAGCGGGGTAGGGTATTACCTTTTGACAGTTTTTCCCGGAGCTGTTCTGTCCGTATCTGCAATGCTGGCTGCCTGCAATATCAGCTGCTTCTTATCAATAGATATTTTGTCCGGCATTTTAAATAAGAAGCAGAACGAAGCGAACATACTCGGAAATTATTTAAAAAAATTTTTATTTTTGACTGCTGCGGTCGTAGGAGCATCAATGGTGGACTGCCTGCTTACCAAGGCTTTCTCCTATCTGTTCAGCTTTTGATTTTATGTGAAGGATAAGCAAATCAGCCGTTTTTTTCATTTTTCTTGCTGATATTGGCAAGTGGATTACTTTCTATTGCATCCTTTTTTTGTTCATCCACAAGGTGCGTGTAAATCTCGGTTGTGCTTAAGTTTTCGTGTCCGAGAATATCCTTGAGGACAAGCACATCTGCATTTCCGTATTGATACATCAGTGTGGCAGCCGTATGTCTTAACTTATGTACAGATAATCCTCTGTCGCTAAGCCCCGATTTATCAAGAAATTCATAAACTATATGTTGAACTGTTTTGGAACTTATCCTTTTTCGTCTGTTGCTTAAAAAAAGCGCTTCCTTATCAATAACTCCGTCTTTTGGTCGAACCTCCATATAAGCCTTAATAGCTTCAATGCAGGCATTATTTAGGTAAACAACTCTTTCTTTGCTGCCTTTTCCAAAAATCCTCATAGAATTGTCCGACCTGATATCTGTATAATTCAGCTCGACAAGCTCAGAAAGCCTTAATCCGCAATTTAAAAATAATGTCAAAATAGCGTAATCTCGTTCTTTGTTTTTTCCGTCAACCGAATTTAATAAATCAATACTTTGCTCAAGAGTCAAATACTTGGGTAAGGTTTTTTGCTGCTTCGGCGTATCAAGATTTTTCATGGGGTTTTCCCTTAAAATCTGTCTGTTGTCGGCAAGGTATTTAAAAAATTGCCGAATTGCAACAACCTTACGAGCTCTTGTTGATGCACTGTTTTCTTTATCATTTTTACAATATGACAAAAATTTGTATGCGTCATTTAATGTTACCGATTTAAAAAAGTTTTCATCACAAATTCTTAAATCAACATTTTCCTTTGTGCAAATATTTCTGTCAATAAGAATAAATGAAATAAATTCTTTTAAATTCAGAGAATATTCAAAAACAGTTTTCTGAGATCTGTTTTTTATCACGTCAATGTACATAAGATAATCTGTTACGAGCTGAGGCAAAGCTTCATAATCAGGTTTATAGTTAATCATATAAATTTAACCCCCTTGGTTAATCGAAATTTTTGTTTTCTACTCCCCTAAATTATACAAAATATTTCTTTTGTATAATTATAGCAAAATTTCTATCTATTGTCAAGACTTATTTTTCATACTTTTCCGTAACTGAATTTTATTAATTTGACATTTCCCCTGTTATGATATACAATTTATAAAAAAGTTAATTTACTGCATTAACTTGATACTCGGGTTGAAGGAATGATTATTCTATGATAAGGACCAACAAGAAAAAGAAAATCGTGCTTGGTGTTGTTTGTGCTTTAATTGCTGTTTATCTGACAACTCTGTTTGGTTGTTATTTTTTTGAACCATCAACTTTTAATTACGCTGATTTATCGCTTGCCGATGCAGCCTTCGATATGTATGGTATTTTTGATAAAAGCTTAAATGATACTTTTTATTTAAAGCAAATTGATGAAAACAATATTGTAGCACTCGAAAATGATAATCGGTTAAAATTTATCGTCGGTACGATTATTCTCGTTGCTGAAAATGATGCGGAATATTCCGAAATCGAGGATTTGATATCGAGTATAAACGGTTCAATTTGCGGATATATTGAATGTTCGGATTTTTATCAGATTGAGTTTAATTCGGCGTCATATGAAGAACTTGTTGATATATGTCATAAATTGTCAGAAAATGAATCGGTGATTACTGCAATTCCTGATTATTTTGAAGAAACTCCCGCTTCCGACTCCCCTGCCAATTCTCTTTTGGATGATTATACGGAAATTGCATCGGACGATAATACGGAAAATAAAAACGATAATATTTCCGCTCTTGAGCTGATAAATGCATATGAAGCCTGGGATTATTCGGATTATTTTAATTCTGTTAATGTCGGAATGATAGACGGAGTGGTTGATTATACGAACAGTGATATTGAAGTTGTGAATGCCGATGACTATTCTGTTGACGCATTTTATACCGACGAATACCTTTCGTCAATCAACCATGGAACCCATGTGGCGGGCATTATCGGCGCTGAACAAAACAACAATTTCGGTATTGACGGAATGTGTTCAACTGCCGAAATATATTCATATAACGGAATAAATAACTCCATTTCTTATTGGATAGCTTCTCTTTGCAGGATGATTCATTATGAAAATGTTAAGGCAATAAATGTCAGCATGGGCTGCAACACATTTTTGATTATCTCTGCATCTATGGGTGACGAATTTGCTTTGAATTACTATGATAATATATGCGGGGTGTTCGAAGCGGTTCTTGAGAAATTAATAGATTCCGGTGATGAATTTGTCATCGTGCAGGCAGCCGGAAACAGTGCATACAGTTCTCAATATAAGGTTTTTTTTGAATGTTTTGGATACGGCGATAAAAAAATATTAAGCTGTCTTGATTTGCTGGGACTGCTTGACACAAAAACAGGTGTTGCCGATGCAAAATATGTATTTTATTTTTCTAATATAGAAAATGAAAAAGTAAGGGAAAGAATTATTGTTGTAGGATCTGTAAACAACTACGGAGAATATTCCATCTTTTCCAACACGGGAGAAGCTGTGGATATTGCAGCACCCGGAGAAGAGATTTACAGCTCGGTAACATATAATAGCTTTGAACTTATGTCAGGAACATCTATGGCTGCTCCGTTTGTGACGGGAACGGCTGCCATGCTTTTTGCTCTTGACGATACATTGACAGGCGCAGAGGTTAAAGAAATTTTAACGTCAACTTATTCGGCAACAGTTTCAGTAGATGAGTTCACTTATCCCATTCTCAATGCCGGAAACGCCGTAAGCTATGTTTACGACTTAATAAGCGCCTCGTAAGCAGCCTATAGTCAAAATTGCAGAAAAATTATCCTTACATTTGTTGAATATGTAAAAAATAAAATAATGCTTTACTTTGTGACCACGGTGTGATAAAATATAAAAAAATAAATCTTTGCGTCATGTGCAAATACATGCAGGGTTTTATATATTTAGGTTTAACAAAAAAAAGCTAAAAGCTATATGATCTTGCTATACCGCAAGGTCATTTTTTCATGCAACAATAAATGCTTTGCCGCATTTATAATAAAATATCCGGAGGTACACTTTTATGAAACTCATCTATGATGTGAAAGACAAACCGAAATTTGGGCAAATGATTGTTTTTGCAATTCAACAGCTTTTGGCTATTATGGCTGCAACACTTGTTGTTCCCATAATCACCGGCAACGGAATGCAGCCGTCAGCCGCTCTTTTCGGCGCAGGAATCGGAACTCTTGTTTATGTGGCGTTCACAAAGGCAAAGAGCCCTGTTTTTCTCGGTTCATCCTTCGCCTTTTTAGGCTCGATGGCGGCCGCTTTTGCCGGTGCCGTTTCTATTGAGGCAGGTTATGCCGGTTTGATTATCGGCGCCGTTTTTGCGGGACTTGTTTATGTTGTAATTGCCCTTGTGGTTAAATTTGCCGGCGTAAAATGGATTGACAAGATTATGCCTAAGCAGGTTATAGGTCCCACCGTTGCAATTATCGGTCTTTCTCTTGCAAGCAGCGCTATAGGCGATCTTCAATCCGGTAATTATACAGTGGACGGAGAGGTTACTTCCAATGTGCTTATTGCAATTCTTTGCGGTCTGATAACGCTTTTCGTAACCATGATCTGCTCCGTTTACGGTAAAAAAACAGCAAAGCTTATTCCGTTTATTATCGGTATTCTCTCCGGGTATGCGGTTGCCGCAATATTCACCCTTATAGGAATTAAGACAGGTAATGACGCTCTCAGAATTATCGATTTCAGCGTATTCAGCGATATGAAGATATTTGCCGTCCCCGAATTTACATTTTTCATTGCAATAAAAGGGGTAAGAGAGGTTGACGGCGCATATCTGGGTTCACTTGCTTTAGCATACATACCGGTTGCATTCGTTGTTTTTGCAGAGCATATAGCCGACCATAAAAATATATCCTCTGTTATCGGAAAAGAACTTCTTGAGGATCCGGGGCTTCACAGAACGCTTTTAGGTGACGGTGTCGGCTCAATCGTAGGTTCTGTATTCGGCGGTTGTCCAAATACTACATACGGCGAATCAATAGCTTGTGTAGCTATCACGGGAAATGCGTCTGTTTATACTATTATTACTGCCGCAGTTGGAGCAATGCTTATATCTTTTATCTCTCCTTTTGTCGCCTTTGTTGACTCTATCCCCTCTTGCGTTATGGGCGGAGTATGCATGGCCCTTTACGGATTTATTGCGGTAAGCGGTTTGAAGATGGTTCAAAAGGTGGATCTTGAAGACAACAGAAATTTATTTACCGTATCTGTAATCCTTATCGCCGGCATAGGCGGACTTGTACTTGAATTTGGTCAAATACAAATTACTGCCGTCGCTACGGCTCTCATACTCGGAATTATCACAAATCTTATTTTGTCAAAGGGTAAAAATGATAAATCCAATGAGTCTGCTGTTGAAGCCGAATAATTAAAATTATTTAAATATTTTAAATTCAGTCACTGCATTTATTTGCGGTGACTGTTGTTTTTTGTGTTAAGATGTGATACAATAAAGTAAAGAACCGGTTCTTATGTTATGCATTTTAACTGCAAAATGGGATTAATTCTTTAAGATGATAAATTATATTCGGTGATGAAAATGGTATATTATATTGAAAACGATAATTTAATTGTCGGAGTTAAGGATTTTGGAGCCGAGCTTACCTCTGTAAAATCAAAAAAGAGCGGTTTTGAATTTATGTGGCAGGGCGACCCCTCTGTTTGGAGCGGACAATCCCCTGTTTTATTTCCCATAATCGGACGGCTTTTAGATGACAAGTATTATTTTAACGGAGAAGAATTTAAACTGGAGAAGCACGGCTTTTTCAGAAAAAGACATGCAGAGCTTGCAAACCGAGCCGACGGGGAAATTACTTTCATACAGACTGACGGTGAGGACACAATTGGGAAATATCCATTTAAATTTAATATATTTATAACTTTTTCCATTAGGGATAATAGTATAACCGTCTCTCATAAGGTTAAAAATATCAATGATAAGACCATGTATTTTTCATTGGGTGCCCATCCGGCTTTCAGATGTGAAGTAGGCGATATTCTCAGATTTGATATGCCGGAAAATCTTGATACGGTCTCAATTGACAGAGAATCTATAAGGCTTGAAAAGACGACTCCCCTGCTCAGAAACGAAAGAGATATCGTTATTACAAAGAATATTTTTGATAATGATGCTCTTATTTTAAGTAACATAAAGTCCGAAAGAATTTCGCTGATAAATCAAGGTTTCGGCGAGCGTGTCAAATTTACCTTCGGAAATTGCCCCTATTTGGGAATTTGGGCAAAACCGGGCGCATCATATGTTTGCATTGAACCATGGTGGGGCATAAATGATTCGAGAGTTAAAAAGGCTGATTTGTCGCAAAAGGACGGCATACAATCGCTTGAAGCGGGAGAAACATTTGAAGCATGCTGGACTGCCGAATTTTTCGGTTAAAGTTCTCGATTGTATCGGAGTTTGTATTGACATAAACAGATTTTTTTGATAAAATAAACATTGCAAATATTCTTCGGGCAAGGAGATAAATCAATGAGTGATGAAATAAAAAATGATGAGATAAGCAACGAGGATGATTACGAGCCTGTTATAGTCAGCGTAGAAGATGAGGAAGGTAACGAGCATACATTCGAGGAGCTTGATGTTATTGAAGACGGAGATAACGAGTATGTTGCTCTTATTCCGATTTATGATGAATCTGAGGATTTAATCGAGGAAAGCGGTGAGCTTATTGTTCTTCAAAGAAAATACGAAGGCGATGAAATCTATCTCGAAGCTATTGAAAATGAAGACGAATTTATGCGGATAGGCAAAATGTTCGAGGAAAGGCTTTCCGATATGTTTGAATTTGAGGATGACGATTGAGAATTACTATATTCCCATAAAATCAATATAATATAATTAATTAATTTTTCAATACACCAATCAAATCCTGCGGTGTTCGATAATTGCAGTTTATATTAACCCAACACACTTTTAAAGGGAACCTAACTCCTTCATTGGGATTGCAGACCTCCCGTTTTAATTTTAAATTCAGAACGGACGAAGGGAGCGCAAAGATGACGGGTGGCACCCACCTGCTTTCAGGCAGGTTATTATTGACTGCTTCCGGCACGGCGGGATTTTTATTTTTACCAATGCCATTGCAAAGGTAAAAAATCGCATTTGTATATATTTGTTATAATTTATAAAAAAGACAGACTGTTTACCAATGCAGCCTGTCTCAATTTTTATATGATATTTGCCTTATGAAACATCTAATGTTTCGGATTCGTATTCAACGGACATATCCTCATCAATGACTGTGCCGCTGCTTTCGTCCTCATCATAGGATGTAATAAGCTTTGCCGCAACACGAAGAACGAGTCTTGCGTCCTTTGCTGTGATTTTTCCATCCAAATCTACATCGCAGCGAGTAAACATAGCTTCATCGGTAACGCTTTCAAGTCTTGCCGCAATTCTTAAAATTATTCTCGCATCTTGCGCTGTAATATACCTGTTGTTGTCCGCATCACCGAGCATATAGAAGAAATCCTCTGAAATGTCGAGAGATATTGGGGTAACATAAGTTTCCTGATTGTCTTCGTATAAATGACTTGCACCGGCAGTGATTTCCGTTGCGCTTACGTCCGTTCTTGAAACATCAAACTTAAATGTAGCAAGAAGAAGTTTTCCGTTTTCATCGCAGTCGCTGCCTGTTATTGTGCCGTCAACCGAAAATCCGCATGTAAGAGTGCCGTCATAACCTGTAGGTCTGCCTGCAACAATATATCCGTCTTCAATCCATTCCGTATCAACATCGGTATATGTGAGCATATCGGAATCGTATTTTATAATGAAATTACCGCTGTAGGCTCCCTCTGCATCTACAAGATAAACCTGGAGCTCAAATACATTCGTTATTGAGTTATAAGAAGGTACGAGTTCAATCGTACAGTCGGAAGCTTCAAGAACTCCCTGCTCTGTTACATAATCAAGCTCAATTCCGCTTTGCATATCATCCACAAGACCGCATGACATAAGCAAAATCTTTCTTGCATCTGCTTCATTAACAATATCGTCAGCGTATACATCGCCGTTTTTAAAAGCTATTGTACCCGGTTCAAGTATATCGACGCCGGAGGCGGATCGGAGCGCAATTCTTGAATCAATTGCCGTTACCTTTCCGTCAAGATTAGTATCCCCTAAAAGATACTTTGCTTCGGTGTCATCTGAGGCTACAATGCCGTTTGAAGACAGTACTCCGGGGTTTATGTATCTGTTGTATTCCATAAATTGCTGATAAGCGGAATTTTGCCAAACGGTTCTTTCTTCATCTGCCGTAACAAGCCAAATAATGAAATCCATGGAATTGCTGTCGCATGAGAATGTTCCGTGTTTCATATTCTTTATAAACCATGTGTTTTCGGGTAGAGCGCAGGTTGAAGCATCGATATAGTGGCAAATTCCTGCATAAGCGTACGTGGGAGTGAGCATATCAAATGTGGAGGAAATATGATCATGCCCCTTGTCTGTTGCCTGTGTTGCACTCATGGCTTCAGCCACGTTGTTGAGATCAACGCATGTTGCTCCGAAGCTCGCATAGGATGTATCAACAATGCCGTCGCTCTGTACGGATGAGTTTTCACCTATGGGGAAAATCTGGAGATCCCAGGATGCTACTACGCTGACATTTATTCCGTTTGCTTTTGCGTTCTGAAGGATATTTTCGTAATCCTCCTGGTATTCTTTATAGGTTGTAAGCGTGTCAATATAACTTGCATCCGTTGTATCGCCGTAAATATTTTCAACCGCATCGTCATAATCCGAAGCGGGAACCAAAGCCCAGAGTCCGGGCATTTTTGCCAATTCGGCTGTTATTCCGTAAGACATCATAAGGTATTCTATTCTTGAAAGGAAGTCCTCAACTTGGAGGCAGAATGCCTGAAGCTCCCATTCGTTGTTAAGAATGTAGTTCGTGAGCCATGTTGAAAATGATGTGATGGCATTGTCGGAAATGTCGTTTGTCCAACGAATGTAAGAACTCGAATATGTGGTAAGATTGGAATACTCGTTTACAATATCTCCCTTAAAGAAGTCGCCTACAAGAGATGTCCCCAAGAATTCGGAGGAAACGGTAACGAAATTTTTAACGCTTGAGGCCGCATTGCTTTCATAAGCTGCAAGATATGCCGTTGCTATAGTGGAACCGTATCCTTCGGAGATTACAGAAACCTTGTCCGCTCCCGTTTCGGAGAGAACATTTTCAATGTAATTGTTAAGAAGTGCGGCATTATCAACAGGATCCAATCTCCAGTCGTATGTGAAAACATAAGTGTAATCAGCACCTATTTCATCTGAGATGCCGGTTCCTATTTCACCCGCAATTGCTGACACTGTTGACGAAGAATAATTGCCGAGCGATTCGGGATAGGAGTTAATGCCGATATTGTCGTTTGCCGGAGTGCCGTCATCGTTCATTTGAATAAGCCTGATATTTTCGACCTCTTCTTCTATTTCATCAAGTAATGCCTGAGCGATGCCTTCAAAGTCAATGCCGGCAATTATATCGGTTATATCCGTACTTGACAGATCAATATAACTCATAAGAGTCATAGCGAGATCTAAAACCGTGTTGGTTATATTTGATATATCTCCGGAAAAGCCGAGATAATCGGTGAGAAGAGTGATGATATCGCTTGTTGTAAGATCTCCGCCGGTTATCTGGTCAACAACCTCTTCGCTGAAAATATCAAGAAAGTTTGACGAGAATGCGGTAGTGAAAAGAATGTCATACTCGTAATCAGAAAAATCAAAAACAACCGTTCCGTCATCGGTGTTCACAAGCGGATTCAATTCAATGTCGTTTACGACAACCACAGGGGTGACCGCAGAACTTGAATTTGCTGCAAAGGCCGCAACGCTTGAGCCGAAAACAAGAGTAAGACATAAAATGAAACAAATCAAATTTTTCAAAGAATGCTTCATAAGGAATAACCTCCCAATCATATATAATACCATTATATAACAAGATTTTTAAATTTGCAATAGTATCTTTTAATATCCGTGTGTATGAATTGTAAAATTTTATTAATTCAACCGACTGTTACTTTGCGGTGTAAAACTTAAAAACGGTTTCCGAAGTATACTCCTGTCCCGGGGCAAATGTACACTGAATAAAGTTAGGTTTATTGGGTGTATCGGGGAAAAATTGAGTTTCAAGGCAAAAGCCCGAGCGTTTTTCGATAGGCTTATTATCCTTCCCCAAATCACCCTTTAGAAAATTGCCTGTATAAAATTGAATGCCCGGCAAATCGGTGTATACATCCATTTTTCTGCCTGATCGAGGGTCAAAAACAGATGCAGCCGCTTTTAATTTTCCGTTATAACCGTTTATGCAGAAGTTATGATCGTATCCGCCTGTAAAATTAAGCTGTTCGCAGTCAAAATCAATTTCATCCCCTATCCTCTTACATTTTTTGAAATCAAAGGGAGTATTTTCAACCGCTGCAAGCTCGCCTGTTGGAATACTGTATTCATCAACAGGCGTAATATAATCGGCGTTAATGCTAACAATATGGTCAAGTACAGACCCTGAATCGAAACCGCCTAAATTAAAATAAGCGTGGTTTGTTAAATTTATAACGGTTTTTTTGTCTGAAACAGCTTTATATTCAAGCTTTAATTCATCATCATCCGTTAATATGTATGTAACACAAGCGTCAATATTTCCCGGGAAGCCGTTAAGTCCGTCCGGACTTCTGTAAGTTAATTTGACGGAATTGTCACTTGTAGCCGCTCCGTTCCAAACAGCCGTATTAAATTCCCCTGCGGAATGAAGACACGTTACGCCCTTTTCGTTAGCCGTAAGTTTATATTCCTTTCCGTCGACAGAGAAGGACGCACCGCCTATTCTGTTGGCATAAGGTCCGACAATCACACCTTGATAATCGCTTCTGTTTATAAAGCCGTCCATATCATCAAATCCGACAAGAATATCATCGAGCTTGTTATTTTTATCTCGGACAAAAATATTTTTAAGTGTTGCTCCATAGGTGATAACAGAAACTTTTGTGCCGTTTTTATTTATTATTGTGTATTCTTCAACAGTTTTGCCATCTGCCGTTTTACCGAATACAGAAACATTGACAGACATTTTAATTCCTCCGTTTGTTACAGTGAAATGTACACTGTTTATAGGTAATCGCTGATTAAATTGAAAGCGTCGGATACACAGAAAATTTTTGCAAAACGCAGAAAGAGATAGGTGTGCAAGCGGCGTTGCCGTTATGCGTAATTTAATCGGTGGTTACTTGGTTATTATACAACATCTTGTGTTCTCAAGTCAATATGTTGTTCGCAGTGTATTGACATTTTAGTCCTAAAATTATATAATAGCCATATAATTGGAGTAATATGAGGTGATTGTCTTGTCGGTTGATATATACAGCAGTACATTCATGCAGATTATTCTTTTTGCTCTGCTTTCTGCGGTTCTGCTTGTTTCGGCTATATCGCTTTTTATTCGGCCGGCAAAGAGAACCATTCGGGCAAGTCTTGTAGAGGCAAACACAGGCCACATTATAGATATCAGCTCGGCGGAAACTTCCATAGGCAGGGCAAAGGCTTGCGATGTTATAATAAGTGTTATGTCTGTTTCAAGATTTCATGCTGTTTTGTCAAAGCGTAAGACGGGGTGGATGATTTTTGATACAAACTCTACATCCGGAACTTATGTAAACGGCGAAAAGGTTGAAAAGAAAGCAATTCTTAATGATGGGGATTCACTTATTTTCGGAGATAAGGAATATATTTTCTACTCAACAGCCGTTACCACAAGACAGCAAATTACCCCAAAATCCGGCTCTCGGGGGAAATCCGTGAGAAATACATCACACAACGCTCGCACAAATACAAGCGGAAACAGAGACGACGGAATTGAATATAAATCACCGAAGAAATCATCTTCTTCACGCAATACTAACTCAAATTCAAGAAAAAAACCACGGCAAACCGCAATTCAAAGTGATGACAGTTCGGTTGAATATAATTCGCCAAAAAACAGAAACGTTAAGAAATAATAACCAATTTTGTGAAATGCAAAGGAACCGGGAGATATGCTCCCCTGTTCAATCGGAGTGAGATCAATTGGAAACAACCAAAAATACGAGAATGTATTTCGGCAGACCGGGCAGTGTATACGGACTTATAAGCTTGATATCAATGCTGTTTTTAACAGTATATCAGGTTATTATGAGTTATACCGTTCTTTCCAATGACAGTGAAAATTTTACAGAGCTTCTTATATATTTTGCAAGCTATATAATTGCGGAATGGATATACTATTTCGTATTTGCCATTGTCCAAAACAGACATGTCAGCCTTGAAATGATAGCGTTTGCGCTGTCGTCGGTAAGTTTATACATAACCGCAAGTATTTCACCCGAAAAAACTCAGACTCAGTTTATTGCTATTCTTTTAGGTCTTGCAATGTTCATAGCAATGGTGTTTTTTATGAGAAGCACAACAAGAACCGGTGCCATGAGAATGCCAATGGCTGTTGCCGCAATCGGACTTTTGGGACTGACTCTTATTTTGGCGGATTACACAAACGGTGCAAAGAACTGGATTTACATAGGTTCCGCTTCAATTCAGCCGTCGGAATTTGTCAAGCTCGCATTTATTTATGTAGGCGCTGCTACACTTGATAAAATTCAATCCTCAAAATCATTGACCGCTTATGTTATTTTTTCCGTTGCCTGTGTAGGTCTTTTGGGGCTTATGTCGGACTTTGGAACCGCACTTATATATTTTGCCACATTTTTGCTTATAGCGTTCCTGCGCTCCGGCGACATCAGAACAATTGTGCTTGTGTGTACGGCGGCAGTTATAGGTTTAATTATCATAATCACAATGCGGTCGTACATTTTGCAGAGATTTGAAAGCTACCGTCATATTTGGGAGCACATGAATGATTCCGGCGGATACCAACAGACTCGGACGCTTATATACTCTGCCAGCGGAGGATTTTTCGGCGTCGGAATCGGAAACGGCTATTTAAGAAATATTTTTGCTGCGGCTGAAGATCTTGTTTTCGGTGTAGTCTGCGAGGAAATGGGGATGCTTACAGGTTTTGTAATTGCGTTTTCATTGGCTCTCATGTCATTTGCAACGGCATATAACGCTAAATTCGCAAGATCAACCTTTTTCACTATTGCAGCATGTGCCTCCGCCGGTATGATAATAGTTCAAATGTCGCTTAATATTTTTGGAATAACCGACTTTTTGCCCTTAACGGGAGTTACGCTGCCGTTTGTAAGCAGAGGCGGTTCAAGTATGA
>JAJQGK010000064.1 GCA_021200555.1 Clostridiales bacterium
TGCCCATAATATTTTTTTATCTCATAAGATGATGACTTAAACCTTTTCTCGGTTAAGTTAGTACCGGTTTAATGCAGAAGATTTTCTGCAGGACAGCGAGCTTACCATTTTACGAGGTTTCGGCTGCATATTGCGAAAATAAACCTTTCATGCGGTGTACTCAGCCGTCTGGCGTGATAATCAGTGATTACTTAAATACAACCAGCTTTTTTCTCATAGGGAATGAAGTAAGTAATTTTAACCTTGGACGGCTCTTGCAAACAAGAGCGGAGCAAAGTAAGTCGGTCTGAAATCTTTTGCTGTACATCTTCATTCAATTCAATGCTCCATCTCACGGATTGCTGCCCACATGGCGTCATCATCCTGAGTCGATGCAACAGTTTGGCTGTGCGACCGCATTTTGCATAGTTCAGCAACACCTCTGTCAAAGTCGGCCAATACACCATCCAAATCAAAATATACTTTCACTTTTTTCTTCCCTCAGTCCTGTAAAAAAGTACATACCATGTAATCAAGTCGCATTGCTGTCCTTTTTCTGAATGAGTTCTTGAGCTTCTTCCTCTGAGATTTCTCGAATTTCATTCATAATAGAAGAGTTTCCAAAACCATATGGCGAATCCGGTGGTTCAGAGGAATCATATCCATGAAGCCTGTCCATGATCTCACATTTATCATCAGCTTTCCATTCTCCGTCCTGATAAATATAATATCCCCCGGATTCCATTTTCCTGACAAGAGAATCATTAATCATGTAATATTTCTTCTCCGGCTGACCCTCCGTACTAACATATTCATCTGTTTGTGAAGCATTATGTTCCTCATCTGCATCAAGGCGCTTTAATGCCTCCTGTGCGTTTTCTTCTCCCTGCTCAGCCGCTGTCTTATAATATTTCTTTGCCATTTCTATATCGGCTTCTCCGATATCCCCATTCTCATAAAACCATCCTATATTTGTATAGGCAAGCCAATCTCCCAATCCGGCAGCTTCTTGATAATAATCCAGTGCGGCATTGATATCCTTTTTTACGCCTTGCCCTTTCGCATACATTGTGCCCAGCTGATTAAAACAATATGCGTCATCTGCCAGTGCCCCACGTCTGTAATACCGTCTTGCCTGTTCATAATCTTTCGCTATTCCCAGACCGTCCTGATAATATAAGCCGACATAGAAACACGCATCTTCATATCCTTCATCCGCAAGCTGTTTGAAAATCGGAAAAGCTTTTTTGTAACTTTTTCTGGTTCCATATCCCCAGTGATAACAATTTGCATAATTAAAGAGTCCTTTGCTATCACCAAATTCAGCTGCCTTTTTATACCATTTAAAACACTTTTTATAATCCGGTTCTCCTAACTCTCCATATTCATATATGTTGCCCAGATTTATCATTGCTGTCGTATTGCCGGCAGCAGCTGCTTTTTCATAGATTTCTATAGCATTTCGGACATCTTTCTCTGTTCCCAATCCATTCTGATACATCCATGCAAGATTTGAAAGCCCCTGATCGTCTCCTGCTTTTCCTGCCAATTGATAAAATTGAAGAGCAGCTTTATAATCCTGTTCAACGAATGTTCCTTTCTCACATGCATAGCCTAACTGTGTCAGAAGTTCTGCTTCTTCTTTACTCCAACTCCGGTTCTCTTTCGCTTTTATTGAAATAGTCGGCGCAATATCCTGCATGAAGTATTTTTTTCGAACATAAGGAACAAGTTTTAAATCGTCCTCTCCAACACTCACCATTATCATATCGCCATTTTCTTCTGTAATATACTTTGCCAGTAAAACTATTGGGTAAGAGCTTCTGTAAATTGAATGATATAAAACCAAATAATTGTTGTTATCTTCACTTACCGTAATACTGTCAATCCCGACATTATCAATTTCTGTAGAAAACAGATTTGCAATAACTTCCGGTTCGTCCCACCGAACTGGAAGCACACTGATTTGAGACTTCCCGTTTTTCAATCCAAAAGCAAAAACATCATTTCCATATTCATTCGAGTTTTTTATCACGAAATTACGAACTCCTTTCTCCGATTCAACATACAGCTTATTGGCTGTGCTTCCCAATATCTCCATCATAAACTCATCAATACTGTAATTCCTATCGTCAACACAGGAACTTTTACAAGCTCTGTTGATCATTTCAAAACGCTTCAGCTCTACATTAAGTAAGCACTGATTAAATCGAGTGTGACGGATGTTTAGAGAATTTTTTGCAAGACAAGGAACAAAGCGAAGGAATACCGTCGTATGGGGCTTTGTTGGCAATGTATTGCGGAAAATAACTAAATTAAGATGTCCCCGCCTCTGAAGGCGGCACCGCTTAATTTTTTCGTCGGTGGGATAATCCACCGCCAAAAACGTTGATGACGGGCTTTGCCCCTTATAAAAACAAGCAGACGGCGTGCTCAGCCGTCAGGCGTGATTTAATCAGTGGTTACTTATCACGCTCAGTTATCATAGCTCAACAAAACAGAAGTGTCAATACTTTTTTGTACTTTTTAAAGTAGATTTGAAATTCTCCGTTTTTCTCACGTTTTCTATCGTTTTTAATGCTTTTGCTCACTTATGATTTTAAAAAATTCCGCAGCCAAATACAGACAGTATTTTTTATTTGACCCCTTGGGAATAAAGCTGAAAATTTCAAGACATAGCGCAAATATATGCAAGTGCACATGACGGAAATTGCAAAAACAACAGGATTTACACATAAGATAACTACCGATTAAATCAATTG
>JAJQGK010000075.1 GCA_021200555.1 Clostridiales bacterium
GCCCATATCAGAAAAGGGAGAGGGTAGTGGAATCGGTCTTTTGAATGTGCGTGGCAGCATTGAAAAATATGATGGCGACTTACAGCTCAGACAGGAGCAGAATAGATTTGTAGTCGAACTATTCCTCAATTCTTAAAATGAAAAAGGGCAGAGATGCTCTTTTTTTATGACAAAAATCATTAATGCCCATTCATCCTTTCGATTGGAAAATCGTACTTCGTGCAAAAAAATCGTACTTCGTGCAAAAGGTCTTGATAAGAAGATGATCATTGACGAAAAATGAAATAGCCAAGGTTATAAGAGCAACAGATGAATGCTTATATTTTAAAACGACAGTTGCAAGCATTAGATAATATGAAGTGACCTCACATTTGTAGCAACGTGGATTTACCTGTATACTAAAGTTTGAACAAGAACAATGGTAACAGGGATTACCGCATACAAAAGGAGGTCACTATGAAAAGAATACTACGAATCGGGATGGATGTCCACAGTACAAATTACACTTTATGTGCAATGGAGCTAGTGCTTGGAGAAGACGACAGAATATTTGCAAATATCCAGGTAACACCAGATTATAAAAATGTCATTCTCTTCATCGAAAATCTGAAAATGAAACTGGGCATGAATGATGAGTATGATATCCTGTGCGGTTATGAGGCAGGTTGCCTTGGATACTCACTTTACAATCAACTTGCATCAGCCGGTGTAAAATGTACCATTCTGGCTCCGACAACAATGCTTACCCCACAGGGAACTCGCATTAAAACAGATGCGAGAGATGCACAGATGATAGCACAGTGTTTATCATACGGTGGTTATCATGCAGTGTATGTGCCGACAGAAGAGGATTCTTCCGTAAAGGAATATCTTCGGATGAGGGATGACCATAAGCTGGCACTAAAGAAAGTAAAACAGCAGATAAATGCGTTCTGTCTGCGTCATGGATTACAGTATTCAGGGACAAAGTGGACTATTGCACACTGGAAGTGGCTGAAAAAACTGGAACTTTCAGAATTGTACAGAGAAACACTCAATGAGTATATGGCATCTTACGAAGAACAAACAGCAAAAATTCAGAGATTTGATGCAAGAATTGAAGAAATTGCTGAGCAGGAACGTTATCAGAGTAAGGTAAAGAAATTGGTGTGTTTTTTAGGAATTAAGACTCATACTGCATTGTCATTGATTGTAGAGACAGGAGATTTTGAAAGATTTTCCAAGGGAAATACCTATGCTGCATTTTTAGGATTAGCACCGGGAGAAAACTCCAGCGGAGAACATGTTAAAAGATTGGGAATTACCAAAGCTGGTAACAGCCATCTGCGTCTGCTGTTGATAGAAGCAGCCGGTGGAGTCTGCAAAGGTGCAGTAGGACATAAATCAAAAGATTTGGTGGCAAGACAAAAGGGTAATACGGCGGAGGTCATAGCGTATGCGGATAAGGCAAACACAAGACTTAGGAGCCGATACTATAAATTCATACGGCGTGGAAAAAAGAGAAATGTGGCAGTCGCCGCAGTAGCAAGAGAATTAGCATGTTTCGTATGGGGGATGATGACGGATAACATAAGCATGAAAATGGCTTAATGGGTATATCATGTTCCTCTATTAATCAAGGATACTTCGCACCGCTAACGCGGCAAGTCCTTGACAAATAGCTGCCCATGATGAGTGGGTAATTAAGCAGAAATCAGCAGTAAGCTGCAGAATTTCTGCAACGTAACAAGTAAATACTGACAGCATGTGAAAAGGGCGTGGTCACTGCAAGGTTCGAGCTATATGCGTTCCTCCTATGTGGCACATGAGTGATCCACGCAATTAGATCGTAAAGCTCACGGCGGACCATTAGCCTGTTGGTAACCAATCCACGAATAACAGAGTGGCCAAATGCCGGGAACTGTAAAATCACACTCTTTTCACATGCTGTCAGAGAAAAAACAAATGTGATAATTGTTAAGAGAGAAAAAAGTTCAATTTACTTCTTGACAAAAGTCACTTCATAACAGGAGAAAATTATGAATAAGATGTTGGTAACAGGTGGGACAACTTTTGTAAGTAAATATGTAGCTGAATATTTTGTAAACGCAGGCTATGAAGTATATGTACTTAACAGAAATACCAAGCCACAGGTTCAGGGTGTAAAAATCATTGAAGGCGATAGGCATAATTTGAATGGTGTATTGAAAGAATACTCTTTTGATATTGTAGCGGATATAACAGCTTATAATGAAAAAGACATTGTTGATTTGGTTAAAGAATTAGGTTCTTTTGGAATGTACATTATGATTAGTTCTAGTGCTGTGTATCCAGAATATGGTGTTCAGCCATTTCTAGAAGAATCAGAGAAAGCCGAAAACAAGTTTTGGGGCATATATGGTACCGACAAAATTGCAGCAGAAAAGGCATTGCTTGAAAGAGTTAAAGATGCCTATATTTTAAGACCACCATATTTGTATGGACCGATGAATAATGTTTATCGAGAGGCATTTGTATTTGATTGTGCCTTAGCGGATAGAAAGTTCTATTTACCAAAGGACGGAGAAATGAAATTACAATTCTTTCATGTTAAGGATTTGTGTAAGTTGATGGAAGTAGTCATTAAGGAAAAACCAGAAGAACATATTCTAAATGTCGGTAATGCGGAAGCTGTATCTATTAAAGAATGGGTTACAA
>JAJQGK010000004.1 GCA_021200555.1 Clostridiales bacterium
GGATTAACATAAGCTTGTACAAACATTGATTGGTCAAATTCTTACGAATTTGATTATGGAAATTATAATTTATAAGGAAGCCCTAACGGGCTTGCGGGCGGACACATGGGTCCGCCCCTACGGCGGGCTATTTTAATTTGGCGTAACATATGGGTCTGCCCTTACGCAAGTAGATATAAAAGCCGCTATGAAGCGATTTGAAATTTTGTTTAAGGCGGAGAAGTATATTTGCTGCAAAAAGTTATTCGGAGGAGAATAAAATGCCACCTAAAAAAGGCGGATTGGGGCGCGGGTTTGACGCTCTTTTTATAGACAATTCCACAGATGAGCCGGCGGACGGCAACAGCATTATCACCTTGCGGCTGAACGACATCGAGCCTAACAAAAATCAGCCCAGGCAGTCCTTTGACGATGATGCGCTGTCCGAGCTTGCCGACAGCATAAGAGAGCACGGCGTTTTGCAGCCCCTTATCGTCCGTCCTCTTTCGGACGGGTCGTATCAGCTTGTGGCGGGAGAGAGACGCTGGCGGGCTTCAAGGCTTGCCGGCCTTGATAAGGTTCCCGTTATAGTCCGGGCGCTGACCGATTCCGAGGTTGCCGTAATTGCTCTTATAGAAAATCTCCAAAGGGAAAATCTCAATCCCATTGAAGAAGCCGAGGGCATTGGCAGACTTATAGACGAGTACGGCTTTACTCAGGAGCAGGCAGCCCAAAGATTGGGGAAATCCCGATCCGCTGTGACAAATACGCTGCGGCTTTCCCGTCTTCCGGACAGCGTAAAGGAGCTTGTTGCAGACAATACCTTGACGGCGGGACACGGCAGAACGCTTTTGGGGCTTGAGGACCCGTCCCTTATTGAGGAGACGGCAAAGCTGGCGGTGCAGAAAAATCTGTCTGTCAGAGAGACGGAAAAGCTTGTAAAATCGATTAATTCGGCGGGCAAAAAATCTCCGCAAAAAAAACGGCACAGAGATACTTATTTTGACGAGGTGGAGCTGTCCCTGTCGGATTATTTGGGGCGTAAGGTGGTCGTCAAGGACGGCAAAAACGGCGGAAAAATCGAGATTGAGTATTTCGATAAAGAGGATTTAAGTCACCTGGCGAAGATTATGGGAGACGATTGAAGCAATCGGCAATGAGTATTGCAAAAACGGTAAAAATCAGTCTGTGAAAGGAACAGAAAAATGATAGATATTAAATTTTTAAGAGAAAACCCCGATGTTGTTAAGGAGAACATCAAAAAGAAATTCCAGGATTCAAAGCTTCCCTTGGTGGATGAAGTTATAGACCTGGACAAGGAGTACAGAGAGAACAAAACAAAAGCCGACGGACTGAGACAGCAGAGAAATGCGGTTTCAAAGCAGATAGGCGTTCTCATGGCGCACGGCAAAAAGGACGAAGCGGAAGAGGCTAAAAAACAGGTAGCCGCAAACGCCGTTGAATTGGCGGAATGTGAGAAAAAAGAGGAAGAGCTCAGCGAGAAAATCAAGAGCATTATGATGATAATCCCCAACATTATCGCCGACGACGTGCCTATAGGAAAGGACGATTCGGAAAATGTTGAGGTGGAAAGATTCGGAGAGCCTAAGGTTCCCGACTTTGAAATTCCCTATCATACGGAAATTATGGAAAGCTTCGGCGGCATTGACCTTGACTCCGCAAGGAGAGTTGCAGGCAACGGCTTTTACTACCTTATGGGCGATATTGCAAGGCTCCACTCCGCAGTTATATCATATGCAAGAGATTTTATGATTGACAGAGGATTTACCTATGTGGTTCCGCCCTTTATGATTCGTTCGGACGTTGCATCCGGCGTTATGAGCTTTGCCGAAATGGACGCCATGATGTATAAAATCGAAGGCGAGGATCTGTACCTTATCGGCACAAGCGAACACTCCATGATAGGCAAGTTCATAGATCAGATTATCCCCGAAGAACAGCTTCCCCTGACGCTTACAAGCTATTCGCCTTGTTTCCGCAAGGAGAAGGGCGCCCACGGCATTGAGGAAAGGGGCGTTTACAGAATACATCAATTTGAAAAGCAGGAGATGATCGTTATCTGCAAGCCCGAAGAGGCTATGGAGTGGTACGACAAGCTTTGGAAAAATACGGTGGATCTGTTCCGCACTCTTGACATTCCCGTTAGAACACTTGAGTGCTGCTCGGGAGACTTGGCGGATTTGAAGGTAAAATCCGTTGACGTTGAGGCTTGGTCGCCCAGACAGCAGAAATATTTTGAAGTGGGCTCATGCTCCAATTTGGGAGACGCCCAGGCAAGGCGTTTGGGCATAAGAGTAAAGGGCAAGGACGGAAAATATCTCGCCAATACCCTTAACAATACGGTTGTGGCTCCTCCCAGAATGCTGATTGCGTTTTTGGAGAACAATCTTAACGCCGACGGCACGGTGTCCATCCCCGCCGCCCTCAGACCGTATATGGGCGGGAAGGAATTTATAGTAAGCGGTAATTAGGGGATAGCAGTGCGTTCAAATGTACAATGTACGATGAATAAATTTGAATTTGTACAAATGTCGTTTGATTAAGAAATTTATAATATCCGCCGTAGGGGCGGGCCCATGTGTCGCACGACTTAAAATCGCCCGCCGTAGGGGCGGACCCATGTGTCCGCCCG
>JAJQGK010000034.1:0-56257 GCA_021200555.1 Clostridiales bacterium
AGCTTAAGGTGCGTGAAAACATTTGAGTATATATTTTTTAAAACCCGCATTAAAAGAAACAATCTGGGGCGGCAACAGACTTAAAAACGAATACGGCATGCAAACGGACATGAAAAACATTGCCGAAGCGTGGATGCTCTCCTGCCATGAGGACGGCGAATCCGTAGTTCTCAACAGCGATTTTAAGGGAAAAACGCTGTCAAAGCTTATAGAGGATGAGCTGGGGATGGAATGCCTCGGCTTTAACGGTAGGGATTTTACGGACATTGAGGACTTTCCTATTCTCATTAAGCTTATAGACGCCGATGACAATTTGTCTGTTCAGGTGCATCCCGATGACGAATATGCCGCCGAGCACGAAAAAGACATAAGGGGAAAAACCGAAGCGTGGTACATTATAGACTGCGACGAGGGTTCTCAGCTCGTTTACGGCTTTAAAGAGGAAATAACGAAAGATGAATTTCGCAGCTCAATAAGCGACGGAACTCTTCTTGAAAAGGTGAACCGTGTTGACGTAAAGCCCGGAGACGTGGCGTTTATCCCGTCGGGAACTCTTCACGCCATAGGTAAGGGCATACTCCTGGCTGAGGTTCAGCAGAGCTGCAACACAACCTACAGGGTGTTTGACTACAACAGAAAAGGACTTGACGGAAAGCCCAGACAGTTACATATTGAAAAGGCTGCGGATGTAACAAAGTGCGTTCCGCCCGAAAGAAATCTCGAACCGGAGGGAATGCCGGTAAAGCATGACGGATATACCAGCATTCTTTTGACGGAATGTGAATACTTTTCAACCACTCTTATACTGTCCGAAAGCCTTTATGCGGACACAGCGGACGAAAAATCTTTTGTCTCTGTCATTGTCCTTGAGGGCAGCGGCAAAATCAAAAACAACGGTGAGGAATATCCCGTCAACAAAGGCGACAGCATATTCCTGCCTGCCGACAGCGGATCATACTATATTTCGGGTCAGACAAAGCTTTTGGTCACAAGGATTTAAATACAGAAAAACTTAAATTTTACGGGATAAAATATGTCAGTTATCAGCGCTCATTCATTAACAATGGAGTTTCTCGACAATGTTCTGTTTGACAGGGCATCCTTTGATGTTGAGGAACATGACAAGGTAGGTCTTATCGGAGCCAACGGTGTCGGTAAGACCACACTTTTTAAGCTCATCGCAGGGATTTACGAGCCCTCGGAGGGCAGCATTTTTGTGTCTTCAAAGGTAAAAACGGGCATAGTGGAGCAGCACGCATGCTCCGATTTTACAAGGACGGCAAAGCAGGAAATGCTCTCCGTATTCGAAAATTTAATAATCATCGAAAAAGAGCTTGAGGCGCTGAACAGAGAAATCGATTTGCATCCGGAAAATGCGGACGAGCTTATTGAAAAGCAGTCCTCTTTAACGGAAAAATTTCAGTCAGAGGGCGGTCTTACATACCGTTCAAGGGCTGCGTCAATGCTTGCGGGACTGGGCTTTTCCGAAAGCGAGACGAACCTGTCCGTAGGCAGTTTAAGCGGCGGACAAAGAACAAAAATAAGCTTGGGAAAGCTGCTGCTGTCAAATTCGGATCTTATTCTTCTTGACGAACCTACCAACCACCTTGATATAAAAAGCGTGGAATGGTTGGAGGATTTTCTTTCAAAATACAACGGAACGGCACTGATTATCTCCCACGACAGATATTTCCTTGACAAAATCACAAACAAAACCATGGAAATCGAACACCGAAAAATAAGCATCCGCAAGGGAAATTACTCGGTTTATGCTGCGTTAAAAGCGGAACAAGAGGAAGCGGACAGACGCAAATACAATCAGCAGACGAAAGAGATTGAAAGAATCGAAGGGATAATCAAGCAGCAAAGGCAGTTCAACAGAGAACGCAATTATATAACAATCGCAGACAAGCAAAAGCAAATTGACAGAATCAAAGCGGAGCTTGTTGAAATCAATAAGGATGAAAAGCCCTTGAAGCTCAGCTTTAAAGCACAGTCCAACAGCGGTAACGATGTGATTGCGGCACAGGATATATCAAAATCCTACTCAGGAAAGTATCTTTTTAAGGATGTATCGCTTAATGTTTACAGAGGAGAAAGAATTTTTCTTTTGGGTGCAAACGGCTGCGGAAAATCCACGCTGCTAAAGACAATAATCGGAAAAATAACGCCCGACACCGGTCTGTGCCGTTTCGGCGCAAATGTGCATTTGGGTTATTTTGACCAAATACAATCGGGGCTTTCCTCGTCAAAGACCGTTTTGGAGGAGCTTTACGACACCTTCCCGGCTTATACAATCTCCGAGCTTCGGGGATTTTTGGGTGCGTTCAAATTCGGCGGCGAAGACATAAACAAAGTCATGTGCGATCTCAGCGGCGGAGAAAGGGCAAGGATCGCGCTTTTGGAGCTTATGCTTAAAAAACCGAACCTTCTGATACTGGACGAGCCCACAAACCATCTTGACATTGCTTCAAGAGAGGTTTTAGAGGACGCTCTTCTTGATTACGACGGCACAATTCTCTGTGTATCCCACGACCGTTTTCTCGTAAACAAGCTGGCGACACGGATACTCATACTGAAAGACGGCTCTTTAACGTCATTTGACGGAACATACGAAGACTATGCCGCCGCCGCTGCCATGCCGGTAAAGACTGCTCAAAAGCAGGAGAAAAAGCCCAACGAATACCTGCTGCGGAAAGAGAGAGAATCCGAGGAACGAAAAAGAAAAACGAGGATAAAAAGGCTCGAAGCGGAAATTGAAGAAACGGAGCTTTTGAAAACGGAAACGGAAAATGAGCTTCAAAAATCCGATGTCATTTCCGACTACAAAAAGCTGTCGGAGCTTACGGAGAAATTGAACAAGCTTGCCGAAAAGCAGGACAGGCTGTATGAAGAGTGGATGCAAATCAACGGGTAGCAATCCGCCGATAATCTACAGCTTACCGTTTGATTTTTGCCGCATCTCCGTCATGCGGAAATTCCCGTAACGACTGCATACTATGTGTATGCATTTTTTATGCATAAAAATGAATATATGCAAATATTTTTGAATAATACGCTTTTTTATTCTCGGTATTTTTTCCTTTTTTATCCCTACTTTCCCTGTATTCCGCACATTATTTTTATATATACAATCGGAGAATTTCACAATAAAAACATCAAAAATCCGCTGTTATAATACAAGATTACAAAGTTGCATAAATATTCAAGAATTTATTGACAAACACAATTAAAAGAGTAAAATACTAATAATAGGAAAATAATCTAACCTGAGTGTCTACTTGAAAGGATAAAATAAAATGTACAAGGTATTTATTGACGGAAATCAAGGAACAACCGGTTTGAGGCTTTATGACAGGCTCAGCAAGAGAACCGATATTGAGCTTTTGAAAATATCCGACGAGCTGCGTAAGGATAAGGAGGAGCGAAGAAGGCTTATAAATTCAAGCGATATTACCTTTTTATGCCTTCCCGATGCGGCATCACGCGAATCCGTTTCCCTGTGCGACAATGAAAATACCGTCATAATTGACGCTTCCACCGCTCACCGAACCGAAGAAGACTGGGCTTACGGTTTCCCGGAGCTTTCCCCCGAATACCGTTCGGCAATTGAAACATCAAAAAGAATTGCGGTTCCGGGCTGTCACGCAAGCGGTTTCATCTCCATTGTCTATCCTCTTATCAAATCGGGAATTATGCCTGCGGACTACCCCTGTGTTTGCCACTCCTTAACAGGCTACAGCGGCGGCGGCAGGAAAATGGCTGAGCAATACGAAAACGACAAAACCGAAGATCTGTTTGCTCCGAGACAGTACGGGCTGAACCAAAACCACAAGCATCTCAAGGAGATGAAATATATAACCGGATTGGATGCGGCTCCCCTGTTCACGCCTATTGTAGACGACTATTACAGCGGAATGTCCACAACGGTTCCCCTTTACACAAAGCTTTTGAACGGCGCTTCCATTTACGATGTTTACGGCATGTTCTGCGAGCAGTACAACAATTCGGCTGTCGTTTCAACAATTCCTTTTGAAGGCGGAACGGACAACCCCGTCACAATGATTTCGGCAAACGCTTTATCGGGGTCGGATTCGATGAAAATATTTATTTCAGGCAATGAAGAGCGTATTTTCATAACTTCAATTTTCGACAATTTGGGAAAGGGCGCCTCCGGAGCGGCTGTGCAATGTATGAACATTTCTATGGGGATTGATGAAACCACATCCCTTGTATTATGAGTTTATGAAATAACGATAGATTTGAAAGGACGGTTAATGTTAAAATGGACTATATTGACGGAGGAGTATGCGCCGCAAAGGGTTTTACGGCAAGCGGCATACACTGCGGAATAAGAAAAAACAAATCAAAGCGTGATTTAGCGCTTATATACAGCGAGAAAAAAGCTTCTGCGGCGGGAATTTACACGCTTAACCTTGTAAAAGGCGCACCTATCGAGGTAACAAAGAAAAATATTTCAGACGGAACGGCTCAAGCGGTAATCTGCAACAGCGGAAACGCCAACACCTGCAACGCCGACGGCAAAGAGGTTGCCGAAAAAATGTGCGTTCTTGCGGGAAAAGCTTTAAATATCAGTCCAAGCGACGTTATAGTGGCTTCCACCGGAGTTATCGGAGTTCCCCTTGACATATCCCCCATAGAAAACGGAATGTCCGATCTTGCCGCCAATCTCGGCAGCAACAACAGCAGAGACGCGGCAGAAGCGATAATGACCACCGACACCGCTGTGAAGGAATTTGCCGTAAGCTTTAAATTAGACGGCAAGGAGTGCAAAATCGGCGGAATTGCAAAGGGCTCCGGTATGATCCACCCCAATCTGGCAACCATGCTTGTATTCATAACAACGGACGCTGCAATTTCTCCCGACCTTCTGCACAAAGCCCTTTATTCGGACGCTCAAAAGAGCTTTAACATGATAAGCATTGACGGCGACACATCCACAAACGATATGGTTGTCGTTCTTGCAAACGGAATGGCGGGCAATGCAGTTATAGACGAAGAAAACGAAGACTTTAACACGTTTAAGCAGGCTCTTGCCATGGTTACGGAAAAGCTTTGCCGAGCCATAGCAAAGGACGGCGAAGGCGCAACAAGGCTTTTGGAGTGCTGCGTTAAGGGCGGAAAGGATTGGATCACCGCAAAGACGGCAGCCAAATCCGTTGTATGCTCCAACCTTGTTAAATCCATGATTTTCGGAGCAGACGCCAACTGCGGACGTATTCTCTGCGCTTTGGGCTACAGCGGCGCCGATATAAAGCCGGAAAAAACGGACGTTTCCTACGAAAGTGAAAAAGGACGGATTGACGTATGCAAAAACGGCATTGTCATCCCATTTGACGAGGATAAGGCAAAGGAAATTCTGCTTTGTGATGAAATCAAAATCCTTGTGGATTTAAAGGACGGAGACGAATGCGCCGTTGCGAGAGGCTGCGACCTTACATACGACTACGTAAAAATTAACGGCGACTACAGAACATAAATTTTATAATCAAGGAGAAAAACATAATGCAGCTCAGTAATGAAACAAGAGCCGAGGTTTTAACCCACGCTCTGCCTTATATACAAAAATACAGGAACAAAATCATAGTTGTAAAATACGGCGGAAATGCCATGATAAGCGAAGAACTCAAGGATGCTGTTATAGGCGACCTTATACTTTTGTCGATTATCGGAATTAAGGTTGTCCTTGTTCACGGCGGCGGTCCGGAAATAAACGAAATGCTTAAAAAAACAGGCAAAAAATCAGAGTTTATAGACGGGTTGAGAGTAACCGACAAGGAATCCGTTGAAATTGTTCAAATGGTTCTTGCGGGCAAAATCAACAAAAACATTGTAAATCAAATCCAAAGCAAAGGCGGAAAGGCTGTGGGGCTTTGCGGAATAGACGCTCATATGATAAAGGCGAAGAAATTGGACGACGTTCACGGCTATGTGGGAGAAATCACGGAGATCAACACCGATCTTATCTCCGACCTTATAGAAAAGGATTACATTCCGGTAATATCAACCATCGGCTATGACGATGACAACAACTCCTACAACATAAATGCGGACACTGCCGCCGCCTACATTGCGGGAGCGCTTAAAGCCGAAAGCCTTATAAATATGACGGATATTCCGGGACTTCTCAAGGACAAAAACGACCCCTCCACTCTTATTAAAAAGCTCTATGTCAGCGACGCTCCGGAATTAATGCACGAAGGGGTTATTTCCGGCGGAATGATACCTAAAATAAAATGCTGCACGGAGGCAATCCGAATGGGTGTTAAAAAGGTATTTATTATTGACGGCAGAATACCGCACGCCATTCTGATTGAGACTCTTACGGACGAGGGCATAGGAACAATGTTTGTGGAATGAGGAAATAACATGAATACGATAGAGAAGGATAATGAATATATAGCCCATACTTACGCCCGTTTTCCCATAACTCTTGTACGGGGAAAAGGCGCTGTGGCTCAGGACGACAAAGGTAAATCATACATAGATATGGGAAGCGGTATAGGCGTTACGATTTTCGGATACTGTGACGAGGAATGGATTGAAGCGGTCACCGCACAGCTTAATAAAATCCAGCACACCTCAAATCTTTATTACACGGAACCCGGCGTTGAGCTTGCCCAATTGCTGTGTGAAAAATCGGGAATGAAAAAATGCTTTTTCGGCAATTCCGGAGCCGAGGCAAACGAGTGCTGCATAAAAGCGGCGAGAAAATATTCCTTTGACAAATACCAACGCAACGACAGAAACGTTATAATATCCCTTAAGCAGAGCTTTCACGGCAGAACCCTTGCAACCCTCAAGGCAACCGGACAGGAGGCGTTTCACGATATATTCGGACCCTTCCCCGACGGCTTTATATATGCCGACGCCAACGATTTTGAGGGCTTTGAAAAGCTTTGTGACGACAAGGTATGCGCCGTTATGATGGAAATTGTACAGGGCGAGGGCGGCGTAATTGCTCTTGACGGCGATTTTGTAAAAAAGGTTTGCGAATTTTGCAATGAGCATGATATACTTGTAATAATAGACGAGGTGCAGACAGGCAACGGAAGAACGGGAAAAATGTACGCTTATCAGCACTACGGCGTAATGCCGGATCTCGTTTCCACCGCAAAGGGAGTCGCAGGCGGACTGCCTATGGGAGTGTGCCTTTTCGGCGAAAAGACAAAAGACACCTTTACCCTCGGTTCTCACGGCTCGACATTCGGAATGAACCCCGTTATCGCCGCCGGAGCCGTAAGCATTGTCAAAAGAATCGACGATAAGTTTTTAAGCGAGGTTACAAAAAAGGGAAAATACATAAAAGACAGGCTGTCAAAATGCAAAAACGTCAAAAGCGTCAGCGGCATGGGGCTTATGCTCGGTATTGAAACGACGAAGGATGCAAAGCAGGTCGCTGCCGAATGCATGAACAGAGGAGTGCTTCCTCTGACGGCGAAAAACAAGATAAGGCTCCTGCCACCGCTGAACATCGACAATGAAAACCTAAAACAGGCCATGGACGTTATCACGGCCGTAATTGATGAATAACGTAAAATTATAAAACCGCTATTTTTCCTCAGACCTCAGAAAGGAAGACACATATGAACCATTTACTGAAATTAGGCGACTTAAGCGAGAAAGAAATTCTTTCAATCCTCAATCTTGCCGACCAGCTTAAATATGAGAAAAAACACAATATCGAGCATCACTATCTTAAGGGGAAAACCCTTGGTATGATTTTTGCAAAGTCGTCCACAAGGACAAGAGTTTCCTTTGAGGTCGGCATGTACGACCTGGGAGGCTCCGCTCTGTTTTTGAGCAATGCAAACACGCAGCTCGGAAGAGGAGAGCCCGTAGAGGACACCGCAAGAGTGCTTTCACGCTATCTTGACGGAATAATGATCAGAACCTTCGATCAATCGGAAGTGGAAACCTTTGCAAAATACGGCTCAATTCCCATTATTAACGGTTTGACCGATTACGCTCATCCCTGCCAGGTTCTTGCGGATCTTATGACAATCAGAGAAATCAAAAACACATTCAAGGGTATGAAAATGACGTTTATCGGCGACGGCAACAACATGGCAAATTCCCTTATTGTCGGCGGATTAAAGGTCGGCATGGAGGTTGCTGTAGCGTGTCCGAAGGATTACAAGCCGGACAGCGATATACTTAAATGGGCCGAAACCACAGGTAAATTCACCTTAACGGAGGATATTTACGAAGCCGCCGAAAATGCGGACGTTCTTTATACCGATGTTTGGGCATCCATGGGAGAGGAAAGCGAAGCAGAGGTTCGCAAAAAGGTATTTAAAGGCTATCAAATCAATTCGGATCTTATGAAAGCCGCAAAACCCGACGCAATAGTACTTCACTGTCTTCCTGCGCACAGAGGCGAGGAAATCACCGCTGATGTATTTGAGGCTCATGCGGATGAAATTTTTGAAGAAGCCGAAAACCGCCTCCACGCCCAAAAAGCGGTTATGGTAAAGCTTATGAGAGACTACGCTTAATACTCTTAATAAAGAATAAAAGCAAAAATAAAAAAAAGGATGATACAGATGCAAAAAATGTATGTCGTCCTAAGTGACGGTCACATTTTCGAAGGACAGGGCTTCGGCGCAACGGGCGAAAGTCTCGGCGAGCTTGTTTTTACCACCGGCATGGTAGGCTACATTGAAACCCTGACAGATCCCAGCTACTACGGTCAAATTGTTATGCATACGTTTCCCCTTATAGGAAATTACGGCATGATAAGCGAAGATATGGAAAGTGCGAAATCCGTCGTAAAGGGCTATGTTGTCAGAGAGTGGTGCGAAATGCCCTCAAATTTCAGAACGGAAACAGATATTGACACATTTCTTAAGGACAACAATATTGTGGCCGTCTCCGGCGTAGACACCCGTGAAATCACGAAAATTATCCGTGAAGAGGGAGTTATGAACGCTTATATTACTTCGGATCCCTCAAAAGTTGATTTAACAGCCCTTAAAAGCTATGTTATCAAGGATGCGGTGAAATCGGTCAGCACACTTGAAAAATCCGTTCACAAGGCTGAGAACGAGAAATACAAGGTTGCCCTTATGGATTACGGCGCAAAGGAAAATATTGTCCGCGAGTTACAGGCAAGAGGCTGCACCGTTTACGTACTCCCCTACAATACGAAAGCGGAAGAAATTCTCGGTATGGACATTGACGGAATTATGCTTTCAAACGGCCCCGGAGATCCCTCCGAAAATACGGAGCCAATAGCCGAGCTTCAAAAGCTTTTGGGCAAAAAGCCTATCTTCGGCATTTGTCTCGGACATCAGCTGCTGGCTCTTGCGGCGGGCGGCAAAACCGAAAAGCTCAAATACGGGCACAGAGGCGCAAATCAGCCTGTCAAACGGTTATCGGACGGCAGAGTATTCATAACAAGCCAGAACCACGGCTATGCCGTTATAGGCTCGTCTATAGATGAAACAAAGGGAAAAGTGAGCTTTGTAAACGCCAACGACGGAACATGTGAAGGAGTGGAATATCCGGAGCTGAACGCTTATACCGTGCAGTTCCACCCGGAAGCCTGCTCCGGTCCCACAGACACAAAATTCCTTTTTGATAAATTTCTTTCAATGATGGGAGGTAACCGATAAATGCCGCTGAATAAGGATATTAAAAAGGTGCTCGTTATCGGCTCGGGTCCCATTGTTATAGGACAGGCCGCAGAGTTTGACTATGCCGGCACTCAGGCTTGCAGAGTTTTGAAAAATGAAGGCATTGACGTTGTGCTTGTCAACTCAAACCCCGCCACAATCATGACAGACAGCGCTCTTGCGGATGAAATATACTTGGAGCCTCTTACCGTTGAAACGGTTATGAGAATTATCGAAAAGGAAAAGCCCGATTCCGTACTCGCCGGCCTTGGCGGTCAAACAGGTCTTACAATAGGAATGCAGCTTGCAAAAAGCGGCTTTCTTGAGGAACACGGAGTAAGGCTCATCGGCACAAATGCGGATGCCATTGACAAAGCGGAGGACAGAGAGCTTTTTAAGGAGACTATGGAAGCCATAGGTCAGCCGGTTATCCCCTCCGACATTGCGACCACAACGGAGAGAGCCGTGGAAATCGCCAATGAAATAGGCTATCCGGTTATTATTCGTCCCGCTTTCACATTAGGCGGCGCCGGCGGCGGCGTGGCGTACAGCGAGGAGGAGCTTTTGCCCATAGCGAGCAACGGCATACTTCTCTCCCCCATCGATCAAATCCTCGTAGAAAAATATATTTACGGTTGGAAGGAAATCGAATTTGAGGTTATGAGGGATCACGCAGGCAACGTTATCGCTGTCTGCTCAATGGAGAACTTCGATCCCGTAGGCGTACATACTGGCGACAGCATTGTTATCGCTCCTGCGGTGACCTTGTCCGACAAGGAATATCAAATGCTCAGGGGCGCATCGCTTAAAATCATTGACTCACTGGGAATTGAGGGCGGCTGCAACTGTCAGTTTGCGCTTAATCCCGAAAGCTTTGAATACTCCGTTATAGAGGTTAATCCCAGAGTATCGAGGTCTTCCGCTCTCGCATCCAAGGCCACCGGCTACCCTATTGCAAAGGTAGCGGCTAAAATTGCGTTGGGCTACACTCTTGACGAAATAAGAAACGACGTTACGGGACAGACCTGTGCCTGTTTTGAACCTACTCTCGACTATGTGGTGGTTAAGCTCCCAAAATGGCCTTTTGACAAATTTATCAACGCCAAACGCACATTGGGAACACAAATGAAAGCCACGGGAGAGGTTATGGCAATTGCACCTTATTTTGAGGCGGCGATAATGAAGGCCGTCAGAGGAGCGGAAATTTCCCTCGACACGCTTAATATGAAAAATTTCTCCGACCCTTCAATCGACATCAGGGCAAAGCTTCACAATGTGGACGATATGCGTCTTTTTACCGTATTTGAAGCGTTAAAAAGAGGAATTACCACAGAGGAAATTCACGATATAACAAAAATCGACGAATGGTTCATAAATAAACTGAAAAACCTTGCCGACTATGAAAAGGACATTTCCAAGGGGCTTACGGAGGAGCTTTATTTAAAGGGCAAAAAATACGGTTACACGGATGCGGCGATTGAAAGAATAAGCGGCTGCAAAATAGAAAATCCGGTTGATTCAGTATTTAAAATGGTTGACACCTGCGGCGCTGAATTTAAAGCCGAAACACCGTATTTTTACTCCACCTATGACAAGCATTGCGAGGCAAGAGAGCATTTAAAGGGCAATAACGCCAAGAAAATAATAGTTTTGGGTTCGGGTCCCATAAGAATAGGACAGGGCATAGAATTTGACTACTCCTCAGTTCACTGCGTCTGGACGCTTAAAGCCTTGGGATATGAAGTTGTCATAATAAACAACAATCCTGAAACCGTTTCCACCGATTTCGACACTGCGGACAGGCTTTATTTTGAGCCTTTGACTCCCGAGGATGTTTTGGGCGTAATCAAAGCCGAAAAGCCGGAGGGCATAGTTGTGGCATTCGGCGGTCAAACTGCAATCAAGCTTACAAAATTCCTTGATGAAAACGGCTTTAAGATTTTGGGCACATCCGCAGAGGGCATAGACATTGCGGAGGATCGTGAACGATTTGACGCTCTTCTTGAGAAATTCAGCATAAGACGTCCGAAGGGAATGGCAATTCTCACTATGGACGAAGCTCTCAACGCCGCTCATACCTTGGGTTATCCCGTTCTTCTCCGCCCCTCATACGTTATAGGCGGTCAAAATATGACTATTGCATACAACGACTATGACGTAAGGCAGTACATGGAGATAATTCTTTCGGGCAAAATCGAAAATCCCGTACTTGTAGATAAATATATGATGGGCTCGGAGCTTGAGGTTGACGTTATTTCAGACGGCAAGGATGTTCTCATTCCCGGCATTATGCAGCACATAGAGCGCGCCGGCGTACACAGCGGCGACTCGATAGCGGTTTATCCGCCTTATAATCTCAGGGATTCAATGAAGCAGACGATTATCGACTGTTCGTCAAATCTTGCGCTGGCTTTGGGTACAAAGGGACTTGTAAATATCCAATACCTTATATATGACAACGAGCTTTATGTAATCGAGGTTAATCCCAGGGCGTCCAGAACGATACCGTACATAAGCAAGGTTACCGGCGTTCCGATGGTTGATATTGCAACAAAGGTTATGACAGGCACTCCGCTTAAGTCTCTCGGCTACGGCACGGGGCTGTACAAGACGCCGCCGTACTTTGCCGTAAAGGTTCCCGTTTTCTCCTTTGAAAAGCTTCTCGACGCCAACTCAAGCTTAGGGCCTGAAATGAAATCCACCGGCGAAGTTTTAGGCGTAGGAAAGACGATCGAAGAAGCGCTCTTTAAGGGACTTGTCTCGGCGGGCTTTGAAATACCGTCGGAAACATACAGAAAGGATCAGGGCGTTTACATTACCGTTAAGGATGCGGACAAGCCTGAAGTCGTTCAGCTTGCAAAGAAATTCCATGATTTGGGATTAAAAATCTACGCCACAGAGGGAACGGCAAGGGTTATCAGAAGCATTGACATCGACGTAACCGTAGTGAACAAGCTTTACGATTCTTCAAATACAAGCATGGATCTTCTTGAAGCCGGAAAGATTAAGTATATAATTTACACCGGTACGCCTCTTGATGTAATAGACGACTTCATTAAGCTCCACAGACGCGCGCTTCAGCTTTCCGTTGCAACCATTACGTCAATCGACACTGCCAATGTTTTGGCTGATATTATCGCCAGCGGTTTTAATCAGCACAATACAGAGCTTGTAGACATAAACGATATGAGAAAAGAGCCTATGAAGCTTAAATTTGCAAAAATGCAGGGCGCAGGCAACGATTTCATATTCTTTGACAACCTTGACGGACAGATTGACTCCCCCGAAGTTCTTGCGGTGAATTTCTGCAACAGGCACTACGGCATAGGCAGCGACGGAATTGTGCTTATCGAAAAGTCGGAAACAGCCGATGCGAAAATGATTATGTACAACAGGGACGGCTCCCCCGGATTGATTGCCGGAAACGGTTTAAGATGCGCAGGAAAATACCTTTATGACAACGGCATCATAAGAAAAACCCATATGACAATCGAAACGCCTGTAGGATTACGCAGAATCCATCTTTACACCGAAAACGACAGAGTTAAATCCGTAAAGGTAATTTTAGGCAAGGCTGAATTTTCCACGGAAAAGATACCGGCAAATCTGCCTGTAAAAAGCGTTATTGACTACCCTGTAAAAGTTGCGGGCAAGGTTTACAATATAACGTGCGTAAACGTGGGAAATCCCCACTGCGTCGTATTTGCAAATCATATTGACTCCATAGATCTGAAAGCCATCGGACCCGAATTTGAAAACGCCTCATACTTCCCGCAACGGATAAATACCGAGTTTGTCAGAGTAGTCAACCGCCAAACAATCCGTATGAGAGTTTGGGAAAGAGGAAACGGTGAGACTTACGCCTGCGGTACCGGCGCATGCGCTTCTGTTGCGGCGGCGTGTGAGCTGGGTCTTTGCGACAAGGGCAAAGATATAACGGTAAAGCTCAAGGGCGGCGATCTGATAGTAAATTACACCGATGAAGGCATAACACTGACAGGCAACACGAGCTTGATTTTTGAGGGAATAATCGAATATTAATCAAGTAACCGCTGATTGATTAACACGGCTGTATCTGAAAAGGTGCAGCCGTATTTAGGAGGATAATATGGGAAAAAATAATATCGAGTGCGAGCTTACAAATATGGTAATGATAGAAAATCCGAAAAACGGCTGTGTAGTCGTTCAAAATCGGGTAAAATACTGGAAGGGTATATCATTCCCCGGAGGACATATTGAAAAGGGAGAGAGCTTCACAGACAGCGTAATAAGAGAGGCTAAAGAGGAAACCGGTCTTGACATATTCAATCCGAGGCTGTGCGGCGCCGTTCATTGGTGCCATAGGGACAGCGACAGAAGATATATCGTTTTGCTTTACAAGACAACCAAATTTTCAGGAAATCTTATTAAGGAAACGGAGGAGGGAGAGGTTTTCTGGACAGAAAAAAACCGCATATGCGATTTTGATCTTGCGCCCCATTTTGACAGCTACTTAAGCGTATTTTTATCCGATAAAAACGAAGCTTTCGGTCTTTATGATGAAAGCAAGGACGATCCGATGGTTATACTTTGAGGTGAATACCGAATTATGGAAAAGGATGAAGCTCAATTTAAAAAAATGACTCAAACGCCGATACCGAAGCTTGTGGCATCTCTTGCATTTCCCGCAACGGTCAGCATGCTGATAACGTCTATCTACAACCTTGCGGATACGTTTTTCGTATCTCAGCTTGACACAAGCGCAAGCGGCGCAGTAGGTGTTGTGTTCTCGCTTATGACGATTATTCAAGCCGTGGGCTTTACTCTCGGCATGGGCTCCGGCAGTCTGCTTTCCCGAAGGCTGGGCGGCAAGGACAAAAAAGCGGCGGATATGTACGCATCCTCGGCTTTTTATCTGGCTATTTTGCTGGGAGCGGTAATAGCCTTATTCGGCAAGCTCTTTACAAAGCAGCTTATGACGGCTTTGGGCGCTACGGAAACCATACTTCCATACGCCGTGGCATACGGGAATTATATACTTTATGCGGCGCCTGTTATGTCGGGCTCCTTTGTGCTTAACAATCTGCTGCGTTCAGAGGGAAAAGCGTCATTGGCAATGGTAGGTCTTGTTACGGGAGGGATATTAAATATTATTCTCGATCCGATATTTATATTCTCTCTTAATATGGGCACAGCCGGAGCGGCGCTGGCGACTCTTATCAGTCAGTGCATAAGCTTTGTGATTTTGCTTTCGATGTTTATCTTCAAGAAAAGCAGCACCTCACTCTCGCCTAAAAACATTACATTTAAGCCGAAAGCTTATTTGGAGATTGTCTCGGTAGGTATGCCCTCCCTCAGCCGGCAGGGACTTGCAAGCGTTGCAACAATTTTGCTTAACAGAATGGCAATGCCCTACGGCGATGCGGCAATTGCGGGAATGTCAATTGTCGGCAAGGTAAGTATGCTCGTGCTTTGCATTTGTCTCGGAGTGGGACAGGGCTTTATGCCTGTTGCAGGTTATAATTACGGCGCAAAAATATTCGGCAGAGTACGGAAATCCTTTCAATTTACGGTTATAACGGCCACAATACTTATGACCGTAATGGCAATCGTGTGTTACGCTTTAGCACCGAACATATTAAGGCTTTTCAGAGCGGAGGACGCAGATGTTGTAACAATAGGCACGGCGGCTCTCAGAGCGCAGTGCTACTCCATGCCGTTTCTCGCCACGTCTGTGTGCACAAATATGGTTTTGCAGTCACTGGGAAAATCCGTCAGAGCCACTATACTCTCCTGCTGCCGCCAGGGAATATTTTTCATTCCTCTTATAATGATTCTCCCAAAATATATTGGAATTGCGGGAGTTGAATTTACTCAGGCAATATCCGATGTATTAACGTTTTTCGTAAGTATTCCGTTAATTTTGATTTTCCTGAAGGGGCTGAAAAAAGAGGAGCAAAATGCCGAAAAACAGATTTAGGAAAAAAATAAACAAACTGCGCAGGCATCAAGGTGCTTACGCAGTTTTTTTTTGATAATATTTTAATAATAATTGTAACCCGTCTGTTGTTTCAATAACCGTTCAGCCGAAAAGCTCCAAGTGCTCATCGCTGCCCGACAGCATAAACTGTGGATAATTCGGATTGGATGTAACGGTGGGCTGACCGTCGTAATTCACAAGCCAAAACAGAAATTCGCTGAAATCCGTACCGTAGGACGCAGCCACGTGAGGAGATCCGCATATTGCCCATGTATACTCGGGGAACAGACAATTTGACAAGTCAACACACCTGTCGGGAGAGAGCTTTGTCTCGTCATCGGCTGTATAATCATCGGGGAGCTGCTCGTTATGATTTGCGACTACCGCTCTGCCGAGCATTAAATGACTCTCTAAGAAACTGTCGCCGGCTGTGTTTGCCGACTCGTAAACGGGAGCGAGAGCCGAGCCGTAGGACGCCACAACAGCAACGGCAACACCCTGTTCGGGAAGAGCCGTTAGGATCTCGTCCATGCCGGACATCATTTCCTGCAATGCATCCGCACGCTCAATAAGACCGCTGTATTTTTCTCTGTCCGCCTCTGTCGGGAACATATAGTCAAGACACGCCTGATAATCCTCACATTGTACAAGTGCCCAAAGAGCAGGCATTGTGCCGAAGGTATTGACAAGGAAATTCTCGTACACATAATCCTTTTCCTGTTCAACGAACTTCATAGCAAGCTCCGCCAGCCTATCAAATATACCGGATTTTTCAAGGATATTTGAAATAAAGCCGCTTGAAATCATACCGGTAACATAATTTGAAAGAGTTTCACCGGTAATATTAACCTTGCCTTGGAAAAGCTCGGTTACCACATCCGTTCCGCAAAAAACGGTGGAATCAAAGATAATTTTATTAAAGCTTTCGCAGCCGTATTTATAAAGATACGCATCGGTTATAATTCCGCCCATACTGCAGCACACAAGATTAACCTTTTCTGCGTCATGCTCCGATTTTGCCAGCTCAATTAAATCATAAAGCTTATCGCAGTTGTCAAGAGGGTCAAGCCGCCAGTCGTAAACCATATAATAGACATTTTCCGCACCGTATTCCTCAACGGCTTCCTTGAGTATGCCCTGTTCGCTTGTGCTGTCCGCAAGAGCCTCCAAAAGCTCCGGATAATTTGACACCGCCAAAGGATATTCGGGGCTTGAAACATTGTAAACGGAATTGCCGTTCTCATCACACGCCATAGAGCCCATTATTTCATTCACATAGTCAAGAATAGGATCTGTAAATCCGTCAAGGGTTCCCGTTTTTATATAACCGCCCAAAGCATTGAAAACAGTCCTTATTACTCCCGTGAAGGTAATAGGTTTAAGGCATTCCTCTTCATTTTCCGTGCCGATGTCAACATACAAACCGTTGAAATCCATACCTCTTATAAGGACAAAGGGATATTCACATTCCGTGCTGCCGCTTTCGGCAAAAGCCGTAACGGATAAAAAGGATGAAAAAATAAGAATGACAGACATAATCGAGCAAATGAGTTTTCTTTTCACTGCAAATACCTCCGTTTCCAAATATGTTGATATAATAGCATAATAGCAACAAAAATGCAAGCAAATTTTATTATATAATAAACATATATTATAAAATAATACAAAAAACGAGGCGGCTTGGCGTAAAAAATTGCCCTCAGTGTCGATTATAATACACTAAGGGCGGTATTGTCTTGTTAAAAATTAAAAATAGATTGCTTTAAATTACTAAACTATTTAAAAAACATAGATCGTTACGGGTTTATTGCCCCAATAGTACACATCGCTCGTGGTGCTGACATAAAGGTCAACAATAGGACCGTTGTCCCAATAAATAAATCCGCCTGTGTCCTCCGCGCTGGCATAGCCGTAAATATATCCGCTGCCGTCTGACGCTACGATATACATTTTTGAACCGTAGGGAATGATTCCCGGGTCAACCGCTACAACGCCGGGGTGAACATACGTACCTGTTGCCGTTCTTGTCCCCATGTTATAGGTTGTGGATTTGCCGCTGAGCTTATATGAATACTCAAGGGGTATGCCGTTTTCGTCAAACCTTATGCTGTCCGGAACGGGTATATCCGACATCTGGGTAAGTCCCAATTCGGAAAAAGAATATCCGTTATCCGAGCTTGGAAGCTCCGTCGTCTCCGACAACGCTTCTGCGGCATTTACAGTGTTTTCCGCTGCGGCTTCGGTTTGTGCAACTGTTGCTTCTTCTTTTTTTTCAACGGTTGTTTCTTCTGCTTTTACCGTTGTTTCTTCTGCTTCACTTTCGACTTCTGCTGAAAACATTTCCACAAGGTCAATTTCCTCGCTTTCGTCCTCTGCATAAAGCTTTCTGTTAATATTAAGAACAGAAATGTTGTTTGTTGTGCTTGGCGATAAATAAGATTCCGAAAGTTCCAGGATTATCTTCTTATTGCGGGCGGACGAGGAAATTAAGTTTACATCGTCCGATGTGAGCTGTACCGCCGAAGCAATCGATGCGAATGATACAACGACTGCGCAGAAGAGAGCTTTCCATTTAACGCCCGACAGGGAAGAAAAATAAGTTTTTACTTTCTTCATTAAGTTGTCTCCTTTGATGTTTTTTCCCGAAAAGATTTTGCATAAAAATATGCATATTTTCGAGGCTAATACATTTTTTGCAACAAGACGCCGTCATTATAGTTAAGCTTTTTGTGAATGTCAAGAAAAATTGCAACCGCATTTTTGTTTATTTTGCACAACAAAATCTTTTCCCGACTTTTTTTCTCAAAGGCAAATATGAAAAAAATTAGATTTATTTATCGAATTTAGAAAAATAAATTTTTCATTATTGTAGACTTACACAAAAAACAACTTTTTGAAATTCTGTATTTCCCCATGAATTTAATATTTCCAATATTTTATCGTAATAGGCACAAAATGTAGTGGTTCAGAGCCTCAAATCCGGAACAATATCTCTAATTTTCCAAAATGAAAAAATCAAAAAATTTCTGAAAATTTTACACATAGTAAAGCGGTTTTATATGCCGAAATTGCTTTAAAAACAACGGACGGCAGCCTCCGTTTTTTCGGAAACTGCCGATGTTACATTATAATATAATACATTAGCTTGACAATACACGGGTATTTTGGGCTTACTCTGTGACAGCCTCTGCCGCATTCGGGTTAAAGAAGTCCGCCAACTCAAATTTTTTAAAAGCAATATATCCGCAGGGCAAAGGCTCATACAGCAAACCTATTCCGCCGTCGGGCAAAACAGTCATACAGCTGTAAGCAAAAAAATCTCCGTATTGTTCAGAACTCTCGTAAATTTTATCTGTTTTAAGAGGCAAATCGCTTATCCATTTTATTTTATAATCGCTGCTGACTTCGCCCAAAGCCGCACAGCCGTCGGTTCTTGTTTCATCCTTTCCCATATGTCCCGTTGGTCTTGCAATTATAATGTAATCCTTGCTTTTGTCCATTTTATCCGTATAAATTTCTTTCGGAACAGCAAGACATGAATGCTGGCAGCGAACGGTATAAAGCGAATTTTCAACTTTTTTCCATGTAATTCCATTGTCAAAGCTTACAGAATACGGCATTTTACCGGGTTTTTCGGGTCTTCCGAAGCAGCCTATAACGCCGTCCGAATAGACTGCAAATTGACATTCGTCAAGGTTTTCGCACTCGCCCGCTCTGTGCCAGTTTTCGCCGTTATCATCGCTGTAAATCACAAAAGCATTTCCAACGCTGTAAACGGGAATAATAATTCTTCCGTTTTTAAGGCAAACGCCGCTGCCGGGTCCCACACCGAAAAACGGATCATCCTCATCGGTTTTAACATAAGGCGTTATATCCTTGGGCTGCGACCAATTTTTTCCGCCGTCAAAGCTTTTTGTCATCCAAATATAAGATGTTGTATCTGCGGTCATCGGCGCAGGAAAAGTCTCTATACAATTGTATATACATTTCTCAGAAAGCTTTTTTTCTGTTTCCGGACAATCGCCGCTCATTATCGCCCTCGGACGCAGATATATGTTCCCCACATATTTATCCCTCGTATTATCGGGAAAAAGAGGAGGACATTTTTCAATAAATTCTCCCGCTTCAGGTTCATCCTCGGTATAATACATATCACCTATTGTGCTGTAATTGTATTCAGCTGAATGATTTTGTGGCAGGTAATAATGTGTTTTTTCATTATTATCATCGTAAATTATCCCCTTTTCTCTTACGCTATACTCTCTTCCGCAGAGGTCCCTCAGACGCAAATAATAATTGCCGTTTATTTTGGTATAACCGGTGGAATGACGGAGAATATCTCGCTTAAATATCCCCTTACATTCGGGATAAAAATCAAAAAGCATTACAACGGAACCGTCCTTCGCCTTTACCGTTACTGGATCTATGGCAAAAGCCGACGTATCGTCATGATAATTTACGGGAGCGGTGCATACGGGAGGCGTATAAACAATCTGCATTTCTCCAAACGACCTTCCGCCGTCAATGCTTCTTCTGACTCCGATTTCTATAAACCCCCAATCGGCTCCGAAGATTGATCTGTCTGCGGCGGCAATCAGCGTATCATCTGAAAGAATGACAGACGGAATCCTACAGCAGGGCATATTTTTCATTTCCTCCCTGTCTCCTCTTAATGCCTCGGGGACACATTCCTCGGCAACTCCGGCAAATACGGGTATATCCATATAATTTTCCTCCGTATACATTTAAAAAAGTATAATTTTGAAAAGTATACCATATTATAGGTGTAAACACAAGAAAAAATCCGAAGCGGTAAATTTCTGCCGCCTCGGACTTATTTTATAATGTACTATTTGTTTGTCTCGTTTTTCTTAGAGTATTTTGTCTTGTAAATAATTCTCATAAGCAAAGCTTCGACAGGATTGATATATTTTGCATCGCCGATTAAGCGTGCGGCTGCATCCGTTCTGATTTCTTTTTCAAGAACCATTTCAACAGCTTCTGCGTCATACTTATTTCCGGCTGCGCAAATAGCGCCGTTATCCTTAACAAGCACGGCATTTCTGCCCTTGAGCTTTTTAACAACCTTTTTGGCCGACTTTGCGGTGTTTGAAGGGTTATACTCCCCTGTTTTAAGAGTAACGCCCACAAGCTGTGCAAAATCGTCAAGCAAGGGTCTGAACTTGATGCCCATTCTTGAAGCCGCAACCAATTCGGGCTTTTTTGAATGAAGAACGCAATTTATATCCTCTCTGGCATTATAAACAGCTCTGTGCAGCTCTGCGCTGGCAGGATATTCATCGCAAGCTCCAACCTCTGCGCCGGATTCAAGGTCAATTCTAACGGAGTCGCCGCCCTCTACAGGAGACATTATCATTGTAGAGCCGTCTCTCTCTGAGGTATAGGGATCGAAAAGCTGCGCCTGCTGCTTGGCTCCCTCGCTGACTTCCGCCACATGCTCCGCTACAGCCGTTACGTTGTCGGCAATCTTACCGGAAACAGCTTCAAGTCTGTCAAGAAGGAACTGTCCGCAAACCTTTTCAAGCTCTCCCGCAACAGCAAAGGCCTCGTCGTAATCCTTGCCCATGCAAAGAGCGCCGTGGTGAGCCATAATAACAGCCTTTGACTCCGAACGCTCAATGGCTGCCGTTACTCCCTTACGGAGCTTTCCGGTGCCGGGAAGTCCGTAAGACGCTACGGGAATATCGGAACCTATAATATCTCTGCTCTCCTTGGGAACCATATTTATATCGTAGCCCAAAAAGCTTATTGCAGATGCATTTTTCTGGTGTGTATGAATTACAAAGTTGACATCACTGCGATGCTTATAAGCCTCTGCGTGAACGCCCTTTTCCGATGATGGCTTGATTTCGGATGTATAAGCGCAGTCCTCAATCCTTACAAGAACGATATCATCGACAGTCAGGGACTCGTAGCTTCTTCCGCTGGGAGTGATAACAAAATACTCATCATCCACACGGCAGCTTACATTGCCCCATGTTCTGGCGATAAGACCGGACTCGACAAGTCTGATACCCGCCTTAACAACTTCTTCTTTTGCTTCCAATATGTCCATTATGCCACCTCTTTCAGGGAGTTATCAATCGTACTGCTTAAGACCGACGTTTGCGAATACTCTGTCAAACTTAGCAAGAGCTTCATCAATAAGTTCGGGTGTATAAGCAGCTGAAGTATAAAGTCTGGAACCTGCAAGAGTAACAAGACCCTCTGCCATATAAGCAGCGCCCATGTGCTCCATCTCTTTCTGTCTTTCGCTTGTAGCGGAAAGAACGCCGGGGATAGTCCAAGGCTTGCTCCAATTAACAGCAAAATGCATTGTGCCGACTGTTTCAAGGTGGCAAATTGAACCCTGGTTAAACGCAACAAAGGGAAGATTGTACTTTTTGATGAGCTCCTGAAGACCTTTGGTAAGTCTGTCGCCCATCTGTCCCGCCTTCTGGCAAGCGTTTGTTCTCTCAATTTCCTCAAGAGTATAATAACCGGCAACACAGGAAATGGGAGTAGCAGCAAGAGTACCGCCGATAAGAGCCTTATGGATTTTTTCACCGTTGCTGTCAAGACCGGCGCCGAGATACTTCATATATTCTCTCTTACCGCCGATTCCGCCTGCTCCGGGATATCCGCCCGCTATAACCTTACCGAAGATTGTCAAGTCGGGAGAAACGCCGAAGTAGCCCTGTGCGCACGCCATGCCTACACGGAAGCCGGTAACAACCTCATCAAATATAAGCAGAGCACCGTACTTACGGCAAAGTCTTTCAACGCCCTTATTGAAATCATAATCAAGGGGTCTTGTTCCGCTTTCGGGACCGACAGGCTCGATGAATACAGCAGCTGTGCCGCCTCTGAGAGTATTAAGTCTGAGAGTTCTCTCAAGAGAATCAAGGTCATTGGGGAAGAACTCCTGAGTGTGCTTGAAGAGATAAAGAGGAACGCCGTGAGCCTGAGTGAATTTTGAACCGGGAACACGGATACTCCAGCCAAGCTGATCGCTCCAGCCGTGGTAAGCGCCGCCCATCTTAACGATGTTCTTATTCTTTGTGGCAAGTCTTGCAACACGAACGGCAGCCATACAAGCTTCGGTACCCGAACCGAGCATACGGAACATATCTACCGTTTCAACATTATCCGCAATCTTTTTGCCGAGCTTGTATTCATACTCATGGAAAAGACCTGTTGAAGGACCGCAAGTGTTAAGAAGGTCAATAACCTGCTCACGAACTGCGGGAGGATTGGAACCGAGAACTGTAGGACCGCCTGCCTGCAGGAAATCAAAGTACTCATTTCCGTCAATATCATACAGCTTCATGCCGTCTGCCTTTGTAAAAACAAGGGGGAACGGGTAGTTAAACGCAAGGTTATGCTGTACACCGCCGGGGATAATCTGCTTTGCCTCTTCGATCATTACTTTTGATTTTGAGCATTTCTTTTCAAAGTAATTCTCTTCATAGTCCTTAAGGGCTTCGGGCTTGATGGTATAAATCGGCTGTTTAATAAGCTCGTCTAACTGCTTAGTAACAGCCTCTGCGTCACAATAATTCTCTATTGCGAAACGAGTGTCCATATTATTGTACCTCCAAAAAAAATACACATATAGATTGTAATACAAAATCCTCCTTATGTCAAACAAAATCTGAAAAATTTATAAAAAATCTACATTTGCTATTGCTTTGCCTTACTTCTTCTGCTAAAATTATATTGCAATTATTCTGAAAGGATAAAATAAAAATGAATTTTTCGTATAAAACACGAGGAACCTGTTCCACAAAGATAACCTTTGATTTGGATGACGGCGTGGTATCCAACGTAAGGTTTGTCGGCGGCTGCAACGGCAATCTTAAGGGCATCGGATCCCTTGTTGAGGGAATGAATGCCGAAGATGTGGTAAAAAAACTCAAGGGCACAACCTGCGGCTTTAAGGGAACGTCATGTCCCGACCAGCTGGCTGCCGCCATAGAAGAAGCTTTAAGGGAGAATGAGAAATGAAAATAGGATTTGTTATTGCGGACGACAACGAATACGCACCCGTTCTTGAAAATGCCGAAAAATACGGCTGCAAAAAGGTTACGAGAAGAAACAGGGAAAGCGTTGAATTTAACATTGAAAAACATGAGATTATCGCCGTAAAATGCGGAATAGGCAAGGTTAACGCTGCTTCTGCGGCTGCATTTCTCATAGCCGACGACAATGTTGACGCCATTATAAATTTCGGGCTTTCGGGCGCAGTCAGCGGACTTTTAAAGGGCGACATCGTTGCCGGAACAAGCTTTACGGAATGTGATTTTGATATTTCTCCATTGGGTTTGCCCGTAGGCGTAAAGCCCCAGGACGTCTATGTTTACGAAGCGGACGGCGCAATGGTTAAAGCGGCTCTTTCAATTGCCGGCGTAAAAAGCGCAAAATGCGGCTGCGGAGATTTCTTTTTAAGCGACAGGGAAAAGAAGGATTTTTACAAGGAGACATTCGGAATAAACGAATTTGATATGGAAACCGGCGCAATCGCTTCCGTCTGTCATGATGCGGACATTCCATTTGCGGCAATCAGGCAAATAAGCGATGATGCGGACGATGCGGCATCTGAAAGCTACAAGGAAATGAACGACAAATGCGAGGACTCTCTTATCGACGTTGTTATCCAAATCGTGAAAAATCTTTAAATTTAAAAAAAATTCAAAAAATTACTTGACAAAAGAGGTTGTATGCTTTATAATTACATTCGCTGTTGAATTTCAGCGAATATGGCGGCGTAGCTCAGTTGGCTAGAGCATTCGGTTCATACCCGACAGGTCATTGGTTCAAATCCAACCGCCGCTACCATTCAGGCGGCTTTGCTTTCAAGTTCAGCCGCCCGCATACACGGCCCGGTGGTCAAGCGGCTAAGACACCGCCCTTTCACGGCGGTAACACGAGTTCGATTCTCGTCCGGGTCACCACAAGCCCCATTTTCGGGGCTTTATTTTTTTGTTGATTTTGTATTCACTTTATGATATTATGGCTGTATCAAATAAAAAGGAGAAATTTTATGCCGTTTATAGATTCAAAAATAACCAAAGAAGTCAGTCCCGAAAAGAAGGAAAAAATTAAATCTCAGCTCGGTTCCGCAAAAAACGGTGGAATCAAAGATAATTTTATTAAAGCTTTCGCAGCCGTATTTATAAAGATACGCATCGGTTATAATTCCGCCCATACTGCAGCACACAAGATTAACCTTTTCTGCGTCATGCTCCGATTTTGCCAGCTCAATTAAATCATAAAGCTTATCGCAGTTGTCAAGAGGGTCAAGCCGCCAGTCGTAAACCATATAATAGACATTTTCCGCACCGTATTCCTCAACGGCTTCCTTGAGTATGCCCTGTTCGCTTGTGCTGTCCGCAAGAGCCTCCAAAAGCTCCGGATAATTTGACACCGCCAAAGGATATTCGGGGCTTGAAACATTGTAAACGGAATTGCCGTTCTCATCACACGCCATAGAGCCCATTATTTCATTCACATAGTCAAGAATAGGATCTGTAAATCCGTCAAGGGTTCCCGTTTTTATATAACCGCCCAAAGCATTGAAAACAGTCCTTATTACTCCCGTGAAGGTAATAGGTTTAAGGCATTCCTCTTCATTTTCCGTGCCGATGTCAACATACAAACCGTTGAAATCCATACCTCTTATAAGGACAAAGGGATATTCACATTCCGTGCTGCCGCTTTCGGCAAAAGCCGTAACGGATAAAAAGGATGAAAAAATAAGAATGACAGACATAATCGAGCAAATGAGTTTTCTTTTCACTGCAAATACCTCCGTTTCCAAATATGTTGATATAATAGCATAATAGCAACAAAAATGCAAGCAAATTTTATTATATAATAAACATATATTATAAAATAATACAAAAAACGAGGCGGCTTGGCGTAAAAAATTGCCCTCAGTGTCGATTATAATACACTAAGGGCGGTATTGTCTTGTTAAAAATTAAAAATAGATTGCTTTAAATTACTAAACTATTTAAAAAACATAGATCGTTACGGGTTTATTGCCCCAATAGTACACATCGCTCGTGGTGCTGACATAAAGGTCAACAATAGGACCGTTGTCCCAATAAATAAATCCGCCTGTGTCCTCCGCGCTGGCATAGCCGTAAATATATCCGCTGCCGTCTGACGCTACGATATACATTTTTGAACCGTAGGGAATGATTCCCGGGTCAACCGCTACAACGCCGGGGTGAACATACGTACCTGTTGCCGTTCTTGTCCCCATGTTATAGGTTGTGGATTTGCCGCTGAGCTTATATGAATACTCAAGGGGTATGCCGTTTTCGTCAAACCTTATGCTGTCCGGAACGGGTATATCCGACATCTGGGTAAGTCCCAATTCGGAAAAAGAATATCCGTTATCCGAGCTTGGAAGCTCCGTCGTCTCCGACAACGCTTCTGCGGCATTTACAGTGTTTTCCGCTGCGGCTTCGGTTTGTGCAACTGTTGCTTCTTCTTTTTTTTCAACGGTTGTTTCTTCTGCTTTTACCGTTGTTTCTTCTGCTTCACTTTCGACTTCTGCTGAAAACATTTCCACAAGGTCAATTTCCTCGCTTTCGTCCTCTGCATAAAGCTTTCTGTTAATATTAAGAACAGAAATGTTGTTTGTTGTGCTTGGCGATAAATAAGATTCCGAAAGTTCCAGGATTATCTTCTTATTGCGGGCGGACGAGGAAATTAAGTTTACATCGTCCGATGTGAGCTGTACCGCCGAAGCAATCGATGCGAATGATACAACGACTGCGCAGAAGAGAGCTTTCCATTTAACGCCCGACAGGGAAGAAAAATAAGTTTTTACTTTCTTCATTAAGTTGTCTCCTTTGATGTTTTTTCCCGAAAAGATTTTGCATAAAAATATGCATATTTTCGAGGCTAATACATTTTTTGCAACAAGACGCCGTCATTATAGTTAAGCTTTTTGTGAATGTCAAGAAAAATTGCAACCGCATTTTTGTTTATTTTGCACAACAAAATCTTTTCCCGACTTTTTTTCTCAAAGGCAAATATGAAAAAAATTAGATTTATTTATCGAATTTAGAAAAATAAATTTTTCATTATTGTAGACTTACACAAAAAACAACTTTTTGAAATTCTGTATTTCCCCATGAATTTAATATTTCCAATATTTTATCGTAATAGGCACAAAATGTAGTGGTTCAGAGCCTCAAATCCGGAACAATATCTCTAATTTTCCAAAATGAAAAAATCAAAAAATTTCTGAAAATTTTACACATAGTAAAGCGGTTTTATATGCCGAAATTGCTTTAAAAACAACGGACGGCAGCCTCCGTTTTTTCGGAAACTGCCGATGTTACATTATAATATAATACATTAGCTTGACAATACACGGGTATTTTGGGCTTACTCTGTGACAGCCTCTGCCGCATTCGGGTTAAAGAAGTCCGCCAACTCAAATTTTTTAAAAGCAATATATCCGCAGGGCAAAGGCTCATACAGCAAACCTATTCCGCCGTCGGGCAAAACAGTCATACAGCTGTAAGCAAAAAAATCTCCGTATTGTTCAGAACTCTCGTAAATTTTATCTGTTTTAAGAGGCAAATCGCTTATCCATTTTATTTTATAATCGCTGCTGACTTCGCCCAAAGCCGCACAGCCGTCGGTTCTTGTTTCATCCTTTCCCATATGTCCCGTTGGTCTTGCAATTATAATGTAATCCTTGCTTTTGTCCATTTTATCCGTATAAATTTCTTTCGGAACAGCAAGACATGAATGCTGGCAGCGAACGGTATAAAGCGAATTTTCAACTTTTTTCCATGTAATTCCATTGTCAAAGCTTACAGAATACGGCATTTTACCGGGTTTTTCGGGTCTTCCGAAGCAGCCTATAACGCCGTCCGAATAGACTGCAAATTGACATTCGTCAAGGTTTTCGCACTCGCCCGCTCTGTGCCAGTTTTCGCCGTTATCATCGCTGTAAATCACAAAAGCATTTCCAACGCTGTAAACGGGAATAATAATTCTTCCGTTTTTAAGGCAAACGCCGCTGCCGGGTCCCACACCGAAAAACGGATCATCCTCATCGGTTTTAACATAAGGCGTTATATCCTTGGGCTGCGACCAATTTTTTCCGCCGTCAAAGCTTTTTGTCATCCAAATATAAGATGTTGTATCTGCGGTCATCGGCGCAGGAAAAGTCTCTATACAATTGTATATACATTTCTCAGAAAGCTTTTTTTCTGTTTCCGGACAATCGCCGCTCATTATCGCCCTCGGACGCAGATATATGTTCCCCACATATTTATCCCTCGTATTATCGGGAAAAAGAGGAGGACATTTTTCAATAAATTCTCCCGCTTCAGGTTCATCCTCGGTATAATACATATCACCTATTGTGCTGTAATTGTATTCAGCTGAATGATTTTGTGGCAGGTAATAATGTGTTTTTTCATTATTATCATCGTAAATTATCCCCTTTTCTCTTACGCTATACTCTCTTCCGCAGAGGTCCCTCAGACGCAAATAATAATTGCCGTTTATTTTGGTATAACCGGTGGAATGACGGAGAATATCTCGCTTAAATATCCCCTTACATTCGGGATAAAAATCAAAAAGCATTACAACGGAACCGTCCTTCGCCTTTACCGTTACTGGATCTATGGCAAAAGCCGACGTATCGTCATGATAATTTACGGGAGCGGTGCATACGGGAGGCGTATAAACAATCTGCATTTCTCCAAACGACCTTCCGCCGTCAATGCTTCTTCTGACTCCGATTTCTATAAACCCCCAATCGGCTCCGAAGATTGATCTGTCTGCGGCGGCAATCAGCGTATCATCTGAAAGAATGACAGACGGAATCCTACAGCAGGGCATATTTTTCATTTCCTCCCTGTCTCCTCTTAATGCCTCGGGGACACATTCCTCGGCAACTCCGGCAAATACGGGTATATCCATATAATTTTCCTCCGTATACATTTAAAAAAGTATAATTTTGAAAAGTATACCATATTATAGGTGTAAACACAAGAAAAAATCCGAAGCGGTAAATTTCTGCCGCCTCGGACTTATTTTATAATGTACTATTTGTTTGTCTCGTTTTTCTTAGAGTATTTTGTCTTGTAAATAATTCTCATAAGCAAAGCTTCGACAGGATTGATATATTTTGCATCGCCGATTAAGCGTGCGGCTGCATCCGTTCTGATTTCTTTTTCAAGAACCATTTCAACAGCTTCTGCGTCATACTTATTTCCGGCTGCGCAAATAGCGCCGTTATCCTTAACAAGCACGGCATTTCTGCCCTTGAGCTTTTTAACAACCTTTTTGGCCGACTTTGCGGTGTTTGAAGGGTTATACTCCCCTGTTTTAAGAGTAACGCCCACAAGCTGTGCAAAATCGTCAAGCAAGGGTCTGAACTTGATGCCCATTCTTGAAGCCGCAACCAATTCGGGCTTTTTTGAATGAAGAACGCAATTTATATCCTCTCTGGCATTATAAACAGCTCTGTGCAGCTCTGCGCTGGCAGGATATTCATCGCAAGCTCCAACCTCTGCGCCGGATTCAAGGTCAATTCTAACGGAGTCGCCGCCCTCTACAGGAGACATTATCATTGTAGAGCCGTCTCTCTCTGAGGTATAGGGATCGAAAAGCTGCGCCTGCTGCTTGGCTCCCTCGCTGACTTCCGCCACATGCTCCGCTACAGCCGTTACGTTGTCGGCAATCTTACCGGAAACAGCTTCAAGTCTGTCAAGAAGGAACTGTCCGCAAACCTTTTCAAGCTCTCCCGCAACAGCAAAGGCCTCGTCGTAATCCTTGCCCATGCAAAGAGCGCCGTGGTGAGCCATAATAACAGCCTTTGACTCCGAACGCTCAATGGCTGCCGTTACTCCCTTACGGAGCTTTCCGGTGCCGGGAAGTCCGTAAGACGCTACGGGAATATCGGAACCTATAATATCTCTGCTCTCCTTGGGAACCATATTTATATCGTAGCCCAAAAAGCTTATTGCAGATGCATTTTTCTGGTGTGTATGAATTACAAAGTTGACATCACTGCGATGCTTATAAGCCTCTGCGTGAACGCCCTTTTCCGATGATGGCTTGATTTCGGATGTATAAGCGCAGTCCTCAATCCTTACAAGAACGATATCATCGACAGTCAGGGACTCGTAGCTTCTTCCGCTGGGAGTGATAACAAAATACTCATCATCCACACGGCAGCTTACATTGCCCCATGTTCTGGCGATAAGACCGGACTCGACAAGTCTGATACCCGCCTTAACAACTTCTTCTTTTGCTTCCAATATGTCCATTATGCCACCTCTTTCAGGGAGTTATCAATCGTACTGCTTAAGACCGACGTTTGCGAATACTCTGTCAAACTTAGCAAGAGCTTCATCAATAAGTTCGGGTGTATAAGCAGCTGAAGTATAAAGTCTGGAACCTGCAAGAGTAACAAGACCCTCTGCCATATAAGCAGCGCCCATGTGCTCCATCTCTTTCTGTCTTTCGCTTGTAGCGGAAAGAACGCCGGGGATAGTCCAAGGCTTGCTCCAATTAACAGCAAAATGCATTGTGCCGACTGTTTCAAGGTGGCAAATTGAACCCTGGTTAAACGCAACAAAGGGAAGATTGTACTTTTTGATGAGCTCCTGAAGACCTTTGGTAAGTCTGTCGCCCATCTGTCCCGCCTTCTGGCAAGCGTTTGTTCTCTCAATTTCCTCAAGAGTATAATAACCGGCAACACAGGAAATGGGAGTAGCAGCAAGAGTACCGCCGATAAGAGCCTTATGGATTTTTTCACCGTTGCTGTCAAGACCGGCGCCGAGATACTTCATATATTCTCTCTTACCGCCGATTCCGCCTGCTCCGGGATATCCGCCCGCTATAACCTTACCGAAGATTGTCAAGTCGGGAGAAACGCCGAAGTAGCCCTGTGCGCACGCCATGCCTACACGGAAGCCGGTAACAACCTCATCAAATATAAGCAGAGCACCGTACTTACGGCAAAGTCTTTCAACGCCCTTATTGAAATCATAATCAAGGGGTCTTGTTCCGCTTTCGGGACCGACAGGCTCGATGAATACAGCAGCTGTGCCGCCTCTGAGAGTATTAAGTCTGAGAGTTCTCTCAAGAGAATCAAGGTCATTGGGGAAGAACTCCTGAGTGTGCTTGAAGAGATAAAGAGGAACGCCGTGAGCCTGAGTGAATTTTGAACCGGGAACACGGATACTCCAGCCAAGCTGATCGCTCCAGCCGTGGTAAGCGCCGCCCATCTTAACGATGTTCTTATTCTTTGTGGCAAGTCTTGCAACACGAACGGCAGCCATACAAGCTTCGGTACCCGAACCGAGCATACGGAACATATCTACCGTTTCAACATTATCCGCAATCTTTTTGCCGAGCTTGTATTCATACTCATGGAAAAGACCTGTTGAAGGACCGCAAGTGTTAAGAAGGTCAATAACCTGCTCACGAACTGCGGGAGGATTGGAACCGAGAACTGTAGGACCGCCTGCCTGCAGGAAATCAAAGTACTCATTTCCGTCAATATCATACAGCTTCATGCCGTCTGCCTTTGTAAAAACAAGGGGGAACGGGTAGTTAAACGCAAGGTTATGCTGTACACCGCCGGGGATAATCTGCTTTGCCTCTTCGATCATTACTTTTGATTTTGAGCATTTCTTTTCAAAGTAATTCTCTTCATAGTCCTTAAGGGCTTCGGGCTTGATGGTATAAATCGGCTGTTTAATAAGCTCGTCTAACTGCTTAGTAACAGCCTCTGCGTCACAATAATTCTCTATTGCGAAACGAGTGTCCATATTATTGTACCTCCAAAAAAAATACACATATAGATTGTAATACAAAATCCTCCTTATGTCAAACAAAATCTGAAAAATTTATAAAAAATCTACATTTGCTATTGCTTTGCCTTACTTCTTCTGCTAAAATTATATTGCAATTATTCTGAAAGGATAAAATAAAAATGAATTTTTCGTATAAAACACGAGGAACCTGTTCCACAAAGATAACCTTTGATTTGGATGACGGCGTGGTATCCAACGTAAGGTTTGTCGGCGGCTGCAACGGCAATCTTAAGGGCATCGGATCCCTTGTTGAGGGAATGAATGCCGAAGATGTGGTAAAAAAACTCAAGGGCACAACCTGCGGCTTTAAGGGAACGTCATGTCCCGACCAGCTGGCTGCCGCCATAGAAGAAGCTTTAAGGGAGAATGAGAAATGAAAATAGGATTTGTTATTGCGGACGACAACGAATACGCACCCGTTCTTGAAAATGCCGAAAAATACGGCTGCAAAAAGGTTACGAGAAGAAACAGGGAAAGCGTTGAATTTAACATTGAAAAACATGAGATTATCGCCGTAAAATGCGGAATAGGCAAGGTTAACGCTGCTTCTGCGGCTGCATTTCTCATAGCCGACGACAATGTTGACGCCATTATAAATTTCGGGCTTTCGGGCGCAGTCAGCGGACTTTTAAAGGGCGACATCGTTGCCGGAACAAGCTTTACGGAATGTGATTTTGATATTTCTCCATTGGGTTTGCCCGTAGGCGTAAAGCCCCAGGACGTCTATGTTTACGAAGCGGACGGCGCAATGGTTAAAGCGGCTCTTTCAATTGCCGGCGTAAAAAGCGCAAAATGCGGCTGCGGAGATTTCTTTTTAAGCGACAGGGAAAAGAAGGATTTTTACAAGGAGACATTCGGAATAAACGAATTTGATATGGAAACCGGCGCAATCGCTTCCGTCTGTCATGATGCGGACATTCCATTTGCGGCAATCAGGCAAATAAGCGATGATGCGGACGATGCGGCATCTGAAAGCTACAAGGAAATGAACGACAAATGCGAGGACTCTCTTATCGACGTTGTTATCCAAATCGTGAAAAATCTTTAAATTTAAAAAAAATTCAAAAAATTACTTGACAAAAGAGGTTGTATGCTTTATAATTACATTCGCTGTTGAATTTCAGCGAATATGGCGGCGTAGCTCAGTTGGCTAGAGCATTCGGTTCATACCCGACAGGTCATTGGTTCAAATCCAACCGCCGCTACCATTCAGGCGGCTTTGCTTTCAAGTTCAGCCGCCCGCATACACGGCCCGGTGGTCAAGCGGCTAAGACACCGCCCTTTCACGGCGGTAACACGAGTTCGATTCTCGTCCGGGTCACCACAAGCCCCATTTTCGGGGCTTTATTTTTTTGTTGATTTTGTATTCACTTTATGATATTATGGCTGTATCAAATAAAAAGGAGAAATTTTATGCCGTTTATAGATTCAAAAATAACCAAAGAAGTCAGTCCCGAAAAGAAGGAAAAAATTAAATCTCAGCTCGGTTCCGCAGTTTCAATTCTTCACAAATCGGAAACTTACCTTATGATCGGAATTGCAGACAACTATGATTTATGGATGGGCGGAAAAAAGCTCGACAAGGGCGCATATGTTGAGGTAAGCTTGTTCGGAAGCGCATCATCTTCGGATTATGAGAAGCTCACTAAGAAAATTTGTGAAATTTACGAAAAGGAGCTTGACATTCCCGGCTCGGCGGTCTATGTGACCTATCACCCGATATCCGATTGGGGCTGGAACGGCGGAAATTTCTGAAAAAATAATCAAATCAATCATCTCTGCATATAATATTCAGAGGTGATTTTTTATGTGCGGAATTGCAGGGATGCTGTCCCCTCATATCGATATGAGAGAAAGACGGGACGTAATCAACAATATAAGCGACAGTCTGAAAATGCGGGGCCCGGATGCAAGGGGCGAGATGATAAAGCCCTATGCGGCGTTAATTCACAGGCGGCTGGCTGTTATCGATCCGAAAAACGGCGCTCAGCCCATGACATTCGGGAAATATACAATTATATATAACGGCGAAATTTACAACACGGAGGAAATTCGTCAAGAGCTTATACGCAGCGGCTACAAATTTGAAACAAGCTGCGATACCGAGGTTTTGCTGAAGGCCTTTCACAAATGGCGTGAACGCTCTCTCGAAAAGCTTAACGGAATATTTGCCTACGCCGTTTGGAATGATGAGGATCGGGAGCTTTTCCTGTGCCGCGACAGAATAGGCGTAAAGCCCCTTTTTTACGCCGAAAAAGAGGAGTTGTTCTGTTTTGCCAGCAGAATTAAAAGTCTGCTTTCAGTACCTGAAATCAAGCCTCAGGTTGACGAAAACGGGCTGAACGAGATTTTTATGCTGGGACCGGCAAAGCCAATCGGTTCGGGAGTTTTTCGAGATATAAAGGAGCTGCCTCCCGGGGCTTATATGTATTTTCGTCAGGGAAAAAGCGAAATCAAATATTATTGGAAGCTCAAAGCCCGAAAACACAATGAAAGCTTTACCGAAACCTTGGAGCATACCAAATTCCTTGTAACGGACTCCATTCGGCGGCAGCTTGTTTCCGACGTACCTCTTTGCACTTTTTTAAGCGGAGGACTTGATTCATCGATAATAAGTATGATTGCGGCAAAATATTATTGTGACAAGGGAAAAACACTTCAAACATATTCCGTTGATTATGAGGACAACGACAAATATTTTACCGAAAGCATATTCCAGCCGAATAAGGACAGCGATTATATAGGCATTATATCGGATTTTATCGGCAGCAAACATAAAAATATAGTTCTTGACAACAGGCAGGTTGCGAAAGCGGTAATCGACAGCACGTACGCCAGAGGATTGCCCGGATTTACCGACGTGGACTCTTCGCTTCTGCTGTTTTGCAGGCAGATAAAAAAGGATTGCACCGTTGCGGTTTCCGGAGAATGCGCAGATGAGATTTTCGGCGGCTATCCATGGTACCACAATAAGGATATTCTTTTTGAGGACTGCTTCCCGTGGAGCAGATCCGGCAATGTACGCAGGAGCATATTGAAGCGCGGGCTGCTTCCGAAGGGTGATGAATACGTAAGGGAAAAGTACAGGGAAACAGTTGCAAAAACGCCGTATCTCGAAAGCGACACAAAATTTGAAAAACGGATGCGTGAGATGTTCATGCTGAATTTAGATTGGTTTATGCAGACGCTCCTTGTTCGGAAGGATGCAATGAGTATGGAAAGCTCCCTGGAGGTCAGGGTTCCCTTCTGCGACCACAGAATTGTTGAGTATGCTTACAATATGCCCTGGGAAATAAAGTCCTTTGAGGGCAGGGAAAAGGGAATTTTGCGAAGGGCCTTTGAACGGGATTTGCCCACATCTATTGTTTGGCGTAAGAAAAGCCCATACCCGAAAACATTCAATCCGATATATTTCGATGAAATTTGCAAAATGACGGAGACGGTTCTCAGCGACAAAACCGGTCCCCTGTCGGAAATGCTGAACGCCGACACGGTCAGAGCGTTAACGGAAAATCCCGATACGCTCAAGGAGCCTTGGTACGGTCAGCTTATGCGGGGTCCTCAGGTGCTGGCATATATCGTGCAGATATATTATTGGATTAAGGATAACAATGTTGAATTTATCTTTTAAACAGATGAAGAAAGCCTGCGGCAGGTTTTATCCCGTCACAGGCTTGATTTTTACTTAATATACTTGACTTTTATTATATATCAGATGTCATTCAAAGGGCTGTCATCGCAGCAATGAACGTCAATGCCGAACATCTTGCAAATTTTAAGTATAATTCTGAATATTTTCGCAAAGATATTTGTCTGGTGGCAAAGGCAGTCACAGGGATTTGTTTCAACTGCGGGAATGTCAACCTCCGCATCGCCGTCTGCAACGGTTACATAAGCGTAGGTATCGGTATATCCGTCCTTATGGATAAGCAGCTCCCATGTTCCCTCGGGGAATACATAATCAAGGCAGCCGTTCTCATCTGTTGTAAGGGTAAAGGTTTCGCCGGTATTAACCTCGGTAACTGTAACCTCCGCATTTGTGAGAGGATTGCCTTCAGCGTCGGTAATAACCTCGCTTACTTCGCTCTGTCCGCCGGCGTAAAGGGTTTCCTTATATGTGTCGCCGCACTTGTCGCAGCGGTACATAATATAGCCGTCCTTTGTCTTTGTGGCTTCGACTCTTGCCGCCTCAATGTAATTGTGTCCCGTAGCCTCAGTATATTCTTCAATATAGGTAAGTCCGCAGCGTGTGCAGGTGTAGGATGTACGACCCTGCTCGGTACAGGTCGGAGCAATGATATTTTCTATGTAATTATGACCTGTAGCCTCTGTGTAATTTGCTCTGTAGCTTGTTCCGCATATTGAGCATGTGTAGGAGGTATAACCCTGAGTTGTGCAGGTAGCGGCAACTGTCGTTTCAATGTAATTATGACCGGTCGGCAGTACATAATCGTCTCTGTATACGCCTCCGCATACGGTGCACTCGTACCTTGTATAACCTCTTTCCGTGCAGGTGGGGTCTACAACCGTTGTGGTGAAGGTATGACCGGTTGCGGGAACCTCATTATCAACATAGCTTTATCCGCAGGTAAGGCAGATATGCTCGGTATAGCCGACTGTGGTACATGTGGGATCTACAACAGCGTCAACCAAATTATGTCCCGTTTTCGGTGTGGCTTCCGTCTTTGTTGCGCCGCAGTTTGCACAGGTGTAAAGCTTTTCGCCGTTCTCCGTGCAGGTGGCTGTTTTTGTAACAACGCCTTCATCCCATGCGTGCTGCAATGCAGCCGTATAATCGCTTATGTATGAATAGCCGCATTTTGTACAAGTATAGGTTGTGTAGCCCTGAGTTGTGCAGGTAGGCTCTGTTACGACTGTTTCATAGCTGTGTCCCGTTGCGGGAATCGCTTCGGTGTATGTTTCGCCGCAGCCGTCAACCGTACAAGTATAGGTTTTTACGCCCGCTTTTGTACAGGTGGCTTCTGTGGTTACTTCTCCGCTGTTCCATGTATGGTCAAGCTTATCAATCGCTGCTGTTTCAACGCCGCCTTCAAGACTGCCGCCGCAAACAGTGCAGGTGTAGGTTATTTCACCTTCGGAATAGCAGGTTGCTTCTTTTGTTACCTCGCCGCTTGTATAATCAAATGTATGACCCGTTGCTGGAATGGCGATCTCGTCCTGTTCGGCACCGCAAGTCTGGCAAATTGCCGACATATATCCGTCCTCTGTACAGGTTGCGGCTTTGATTATCTGAACATTGCCCCATGTATGGCCTGTAGCGGGGATTTCTTCATTCAAGGACTCGTAATCGCCGCGTGAGCAGGTTACATCCTGCAAGCCTGTTTCCTCGCATGTGGCTTTTTTTGTTACATTATATTGGTAATCATGACCTAAAGCGTCGGTATAATCGGTGATCACCTCATAATCACAGCGTAAACAGGTTGTTTTTGTATATCCCTGTTCCGTACAGGTGGGAGCAAAGGTTTCCGTAATTTCAGCATGCCCTAAAGCGTCTGTGTAATTATCATCATAAGAATCGTGGCAGCGGGAGCATTCGTGATGCGTATATCCCTGAGTTGTACAAGAGGCGCTTACATCGCTGCTTACATAGTCATGACCCAAAGCGGCGACCTCTTCGGTTTTTGTGGTTTGGCAATCGGAGCAGGTATAGGTTTTTACGCCTCTTTCCGTACAGTTAGGCTGTGTGGTAATAACGCCTTCATCCCAGGAATGCTCGGTCATTGGGATTGATTCCGTATAGGAATAACCGCAGCCGTCACGCTGACAGGTGTAAGTCATTACGCCTTCCTCTGTGCAGGTAGCCTCTTTTGTAACAACTCCGTCATCCATATCATGGTCAAGCGCATCGACATAGGAGTCTGCGTCAATATATGAGTCGTCACCCTCTGAGCAAACATAAACCGTATAACCCTGTTCTGTGCAGGTGGGGGCAACTACAGTGGGAACATAATTATGTCCCGTTTCAGCTACGGCAACCTCTGTGGTGGCTTCGCAGTTTGAGCATTTATATGTAGCGGTTCCGCCTTCCGTGCAGGTCGGCTCAGTTACATATTCTACAAATACGGAGTAATCATGCTCAACAACAAGATTGTCATAGGCTGTTTTGACGGCTGCAATCGCCTCGTCAACCTCAGTCTGATTGTCTCTTCTTGTAAGGCTGCTGTCGCTTCTCATGTCTGCAACTGCGCTGACAGCTTCATTATATGCCGTAAGAGTAGCGGACGTATAGCAAATGCCGTATTCGAGAGGAGTATATTCGGCAAGGAACTCATCATATGCGGAATAATCGGGTGTATCGAGAGTCATAGCCGCAATGGCGGTATTAAGGTTATCGGTAAGAGTATCGATTATGGTCTGATTTTCGTATGCAAGCTTACCGGCTCCGCTGTTATTATAAGCGCGCACCGGCTCAAGGGAATAGGATGTGTTCTGAGCTGCGTACAGAGCGGTTTCAAGAGCCTGTCTCGTTGCAGAGGTGTACGCCGTTTCATAATCGCTTTCAGCCATTATCGCCTGAGCGTCTGCTATGGCTTCCAGCAAATTTTCGTTATTGGCAGCAAAAGTAAGCTCGTATGCAGCAGCGCCGAGAGTACTCTTTGCCGATTCGATATCATCTTGAGTTACCTCACGGGTAGTGAGAACCGTCTCGGCAGCAGCTTTCGCCGCAGTATATGTATCCCAATCGCCGTTTACCAGCAAATCGAGATATTCTTCGTTGGGGTCAACAAAGTTTTCCGCATTTTCAATTTCGGTATTAAGTTCGGACTTATCATATATGGTTATCGCCATACGAATATCGTTCCAGCCATTGATAACTAACGAAGATTCCGTGCCTTTATCGGTATTTGTTGCCTTATCATTCCATGAATAAGAGAACCACTCGCTTTCATATTTTTGGAATGCAACGAATATATCGCCGCTTGTTGTATTCCAACCGTAGGTGGTAAATGCGCCTGTACCGGTGGATTTTGGAGTACCCTGCAAAACAATATATTCATCGATTACCTGAGTAGAGGTTGACGGGTTCCTCCACAGCAACGTTCTTTCGTCGGAATAAGCATCATCATCAATGTGATCGGCATCTGAAGTACCTGTACTGGCTAATTTAGTACCTTCGGTTAAAGTACCCACCGCTGTGTAATTATCGAACATATTTGCGAATGCGTGACTGCTGCCGTAATCATTTGATACCTCGCTGTAGTTACTGCTCAGCTCACCCCAAATTATAGAGCAAACGACAACTCTGTAATCGGTAGCGTTGCTGCCGATACCGTAAACAGCCTCCATATGAAGAGCGTAGCCGGCGGATTGGAGCGTTTCGGTGACATCGAGATAAATTTCGCTTGGATAGTAAATCTTAACATATTCACCGTCATTATTGGATTTTACCCATTTCATGTACTCCAAGCCCGTTGACTGATCCCACTGGGGAGTGCCGTAACCGGAGTCGTCGGCGTACATGGTAAGATAATAATATTCACTGTCGGGATTTCCCGACGGCCAGCCTGCGTAATCGGCGGATGCGCCTAACGCAAAGTTGGCAAAGCACATAACGCCGCAGAGAAATACTGCAAGCGCCTTTCTGAACACTGTCTTCGTTTTTGCCATAAAAACACGACCTTTCTTAAATTGAATAAACATCTGCGTTTATCATAGAACAATGCGGATTAACCCACATTTTGATCTTAGTTTAATTATACATAAAAAGCCCTGTTATGTCAACATTTTTTATTCATATAGATAAAAATTCATATTTTGTTTACATTTAAAGCAAATTTTTCGCAACAATATGAAAATAAAGCATACCCGAACACCGGATATGCTTTAAATGAATACTATAATTAGAATTTATCGATGAAGTTTTACCATGTAAACGTCCAATTTTCCTCCAAATATCCGTCAATTGTACCTGAGACGGAAAGACCCAAGGAACCTGAACCCGTGCCGGAAATGGGCATATAGGTGTAATATCCCACAATCTGACCGCTGCTGTTGACGGTGACTTTAATTGTTGCGCCGGTATAGGTCATATCCGCTTGCGTTATCTTTGCGGGGCTGACGTCAACGCTTGCCAAATCAAGGTAGTCCATCGCTTGGGCATGATAATAAGGAACGGGACTTTCGAGAGTTGTGTACTCCTGAACGAATTTAACGGTATAAACGGTATTGTCTCCGCTCTTTTCCGCTGTGGCGGAGGTAAGTCCGGCGGGATCTATATAGGACTGCTTGTCACTGGGCGGAATTTGGTCCAAAGTGGTGGTAGTCTCCCCTGTTTCCGTATTTGTTGCAGTGCCGTTTGAGAAGCTGTAGGTTTCATCCTTATCATCAACAAGTCCCTGAATAATTCTGTTTACAAGGCTTGTAACGGATGAAATGCTGCAATCCACAAGCTCAATGCTGATAACCTGCTGCTTTCTTCCCGTAAATGCGGCATCCGATTTAACCTGGGCAATTGCGGAGGTCATAATCGAGGCAATTTCACTTGTTGAAAGAGACGATAAATCACTGTCCGCAACAGTGGTTTGAACTGCGGCGGCGGAAGAGGAAGCGGTTGTTGTCTCTCCGACTGTCTGCACGGAATTATTTGAGTCCGCTGCGGTAGTTCCCGCTGTATTTGTATCGGATGAATTTGTCTGTAGGGATGTTGTATCGGCGACTGAGTCTGAATTGACAAGATTAACGTCTCCGTCCGTCAAGGCGTTCTGCGTTTTAAACAGCATTACGACCGAAACAATCAGCACCGCAACACACACTACGGCAAGAACAATCAATACCCACATGGATTTTCTCTGTCTTTCACGATCGGCTTTCATTTTATCTCGCACCCTTTATATTGAATTTTTACCAATTGATTTTTCTGATTGACGATTGCATTTTACGGCGTCATACTTATCCGAATACGAGCTGAATTTATTTCTTACAAGCTCCAAATTCTCAACATTTTCCGCATCTACGGCATGAGCGTAGGTACCGCAGGGAGTTTTCCCCCATGTGACACGGCACTTTTCAATCCGCACATCCTTGCAATTTCTCATATAAAACGCCGAATTGTTATCCTTTTCAATTCCGTGGTCTATACAGGGACGCAAATCATACATTCCGCAGTCCCATTTTGAGGTTTTTGCAAGGCAAACGTCAACATTTTCAAATACAACGTCCTCAATGGGATTATCCTCAGACGAATACATCAGCACGCCGTTTTCGCCTTTGCACGTTACGTTATAATACTTGATGTTCTTAATATGCCCGGGAATTGTATTTTCATCACGCCTGAAGCAAGTAATTGTTACCGGTTCGGCAGTTCCCCACCAATCCGAACAGAAGCGGCGTGTTTCCACAATGCAGTTTGAAAAGGTGACGTTTTCCACATTTCCGCCGTCCCTAATCTGAATTGACAGACCTCGGTTGCTTTTAGAAATTATGCAGTTATCGACCAAAATATTGCGGAAGTCCCCTACTCCCTCGGTGCCGATTTTAACCGCAGCGGAGGTTGAAGTCAGTGTACAGCCTGAAATTATAACGTTTTCCGTTGCACCGTACTCGGAGTTGCCGTTTGTTGTTTTAAGGCAAATGCAGTCATCGGCGCATTGGATATGGCAATTGCAGATACGCACATTGGAGCAGTGGTCGGGGTCTATTCCGTCGCTGTTTGCAACGTCAAGAGGGTTCAAAATCCTTATGCCGTCAATCAGAACATCGTTGCAGCCGGCAGGATGAAGGGTCCAGAAGGGAGCGTTTTGTATTGTGATTTCCCTAAAAGAAATATTATTGCTTTTTTCTATATATATGGTTGTGGGACGGGGATAAAAATTTCCCGTAACATAGTATTGGTTTTTCCTCTCCACAAAGGCATAACAATTTCCGTCAATTACGCCCTCGCCGGTTACAGAGCAATTGTCCGCCTCATAGCCGTAAATAAACACAAACGAGGGTTTGCCCGTAACGGGATTGCCAACCTTTGCCGTTTTCGGGTCGTTAATCATATTACAGGGTCTGATGTAACCGTCAATATCCGCCGTTGCCTTGAGAACAGCGCCCTTCATAATATGAAGCTCTACATTTTTCTTAAGCTCAACGGAGCTGCTGTAATATGTTTTTCCGCTTTCCAGTACAACTTTTCCTCCGCCGTTCTCGGAGCAAGCGTTCACGGCGGCCTGAATAGCCTGCGAATCATCGGCGCTGCCGTTTCCGACGGCTCCGAAATCGGAGACAGAATATATATTTATCATAGCATTTTACTTCCTTACCGATATATACATAACTGATATACATATAAATTATACATTGATAAAATTTGTTTGTCAATAAAAAAGCAAAATCGTTTAAAATACGGCAATGAATTATTAATATATCGGAAAAATTCAAAGGAAAAAAATTTAAATTACGCAACAAAAAAGCAGCCCCGAAGGACTGCGTGATTTGCATTGTATCAGTCGCTTGTGTACGGAAGCAAAGCAATCTGACGGGCACGCTTAATAGCAGTGGTAAGCTCTCTCTGGTGCTTAGCGCATGTGCCTGTAATTCTTCTGGGAAGAATTTTTGCTCTGTCCGAAGTAAAGCGGCGAAGCTTGGCGACATCCTTGTAATCGATAACCGCGGTTTTCTCTACACAGAATGTGCAAACCTTCCTGCGGCCCTTTCTGTTACCGGGACGAGAGCCTCTATCGCTTTTTTCGTAAGCCATTACGAAACCTCCTAATTAAAAATATCAGAACGGAAGGTCATCTTCCACATCGGCAATATCCGAAAAATCTTCGGCGCTGCCGTTTTGGTAGGATGTTGGCTGTGCGGCGGGAGCGTTATATCTGTCTCCTGAAGTTTGACCGCCCGTTTCCGCTTTGGAACCGCAGAAGCTGGCTCTGTCAACGACAACTTCAACAGCGGTGCGCTTTGCGCCTGTTCTGTCCTCATATGAACGGGTCTGAATTGAGCCCTGAACGGCAATCATCTGACCCTTGCGGAAATACCTTGAGATAAACTCGGCATTTTGTCTCCAAGCGACGCAGTTAATAAAGTCGGTCACTCTCTCACCTTGAGATTGATAATTTCTTTCAACCGCTACGGAGAAGGAAACAACGGACAAGTTCGACTGCGTGGTCTTAAGCTCAGGGTCGGCGGTAAGCCTGCCCATAATTATAGCACAGTTAAGCATTTTGACATCCTCCCTTGAAATTATTCGGCAGCTTCTTCTGCAGGGGCATCTGCCGCATCTTCATCGGCATCGGATACGGGTTCTTTGACTTGTACGGGAGCTTGAGCTTTAACTACCATTGAGCGGATAGTTCTGTCGGTAATGTTTGCGATACGCTCAAACTCGGCAGGAAAATCAGGCTCAGCCTCAAAATTGTAAAGAACGTAATAGCCCTCTGTTTCGTAATTGATAGGGTAAGCAAGTCTTCTTTTTCCCCACTCATCAACTGAAGTAAGAGTTCCGTTGGCTTCGATAAGCGCCTTAAACTTCTCCACAAGAGCGGAAACATCGTCACCGTCTTTAACAGAGAAAATCAGGACAGCCTCGTAATTTGTCTTTGCCATATATAGCACCTCCTTTTGGACTTTGGCTCCCATGTATCGGAAAGCAAAGGGAGCAAGGATACTGTTTTCCTAACAGCAATTTCATATTATAAATGATAAACGAAAAATTGTCAAGATTTTTTTCAATTAAAATTCCGCCATCTTATCGGAGCTTGTTGCGTCATGCAAGCCCCAAATACTCCTCAAGGCACAAGCCGCTGTTTTGTATGCTGCGGGCGTTCTCCGTCCCCACATATCTCCAGTGCCACGGTTCAAATTTTACTCCGGTAATGTCGGTTTTGTCGGAAGGATAACGCAAAATAAAACCGTAATCCGCTCCGTTTTCACAAAGCCATGCGTATGCGGCGGTATTTTCAAAGCCGTAGCTGCTTGAAGCGGTGATAATGTCCATGCAAATTCCTATATTATGCTCGGAGCTTCCCGCAGGCATTCTTCTTGTAGACGCAAGCTTTTCAGCCTCGGATTGGGAGTATCCGGCGTTAAGGTAATCGGTCACAAACTCGTTGTACAGTCTTTCCTGAGTGGAATAGCTTCTGTATCCGGAGCAGGGCGTCAAGTAGATACCGTCTTCGGCAGCTGCGGCGTACATTTTCTCATAAGCGGCTGCGGCCCGATAATCCATTTGCTGGCTTGAACCCGCAACATATGAAAGAGTGATTGTATTTTCAACGCTTGAGCTGACTCTGCGTGAGGTATTAAGGCAGATAAGCTGCCATGACGATGTATCAGACGGAAAATCTATAAGGGTCGATGAAAAGGTGCTGCTTACGCTTGATGCGGTTGTCTCTGCGGCTGTGGTTTCGGCAGCTGTTGTGCTTTCCGCTGCGGTCGTTTCGCTTGCCGCTGTGTCCTGAGCCGCCGTTTCCTGCGGTTCCGGTTCTGTGTAATTGTAATCGGAGTCGGATGCGGATATTTCCTCGGCCGCCGTTTCTTCCTCTTCGGTGTTTATGCCGTTATATAAGGTAAGCGTCAGGAGAAATACGCAGACAAACAGTAAAACGAAAAAGATAATCGCCGCCGCAATCAAAGCCTTATTGTTTTTTGATTTATTCTTATCCATAATATAATTCCTGCTTTGTATGTAAATATCAAAAATTGTCTTGAATATGGTATATCATAATTGCGTACTTTTGTAAAGCTTTTGACCCGAGAAAATTTTTGGTCGGAAAATAAATATATGTTAAATTTGCACAATATGTGAACATGGTTTTTATCTGGATTTCCACTCGACAGGAATTGAATTTTATGTTATCATGTTGTAATCAGGTTAAATAAATCAGGTATTCAGAGAAAGAAAATGAAAGAGAGGAATTTACAATGAAACCACAGGATTGCGGTCCCCGATACAGCTCAAACCTTAGAGAGTGTGCAAATTTTGCCGTATGGACAATCAAAAAAATATGCAAGGATATAGGTCCCCGCCCCTCAGCCGGCGAAGAAGAGCTTAAGGCTCAGGAGCTGATAGCAAAGCAAACCGGTTCCGCCGCAGATACGGCAGAGACTCGGGAATTTACAGCGGCTCCCGCTGCATTTTACGGCTGGATGAAAATCGATGCGGTTCTTCTTGCCGTCGGAGCGCTGCTTTTACTGTTCAAAATGCCCGTATTGACGCTTGTTTTTTCCGTTGCGGCATTCATCTGCTTTTTCGGAGAATTTATACTCTGCAAAGAATTATCAGACGGTTTTTACAAGAAGCAAACGTCTCATAACACAGTCCTCACACGCAAACCCTCCGGCGAGGTAAAAAGAAGAATTGTCTTCTGCGGTCATGCGGATTCCTCCTACGAATGGAGATACAACCGTTTGGGCGGCGCGCCGTTAATGTATTTTTCAATTATATATGCGGCTTTGGGGTTCTGCTGGAATACCGTCTTCGGCATTGTCTGCATTATATCATCCGGCGTATTTGCCCCATCGGCAGCCGACATCAGCTGGTACGGCTGGGGAGCGCTTGTATTCATACCCTCTTATGTAATGCTTTTCTTTTTTATAAACAACAAGGTTTGTGCTGACGGAGCAAACGACAATCTTACCGGCTGTTTGTGCAGCGCCGCCGTGCTTAAATTTATGGACGACAACAACATCAGGTTTGAGAATACCGAGGTGGAAGTGCTTTTGACAGGCAGCTCGGAAGCGGGGCTTAGAGGCGCAAGCGCTTTTGTTAAGCAAAACAGTGAAAAGTACAAGGAAGTTGAAACTATGTACGTTGCCTTGGATACTTTGGCGGATTATGACAGTTTGACAATTTACAGCAAGGATATGTCCGGCTTCGTAAAATACGATATGAGATGCTGCAATATAATGAAAAAGGCGGCTGAAAATGCAGGTCTTAATCTCAGCTTTTCCCATGGCCATGCGGTCGCCTCGGATGCAGCGGCTGCGGCTCGCAGCGGTATTTCAAGCACAGCTCTGTCCGCAGCAAAAAACAATTCCTCTCTCCGCTCTCATACAAGGGACGACAAGATTGACGCCCTCAACCTTAAAGCCATTGAAAAAGGAATTGAAATTGCGGTTGAAGCAGCCTTTCTTTTTGACGAGACGGGCTTATCAAAATAAAATTCAGTATTGTAAACTCAGGCAGATTGTGGTATAATCATTATCATAAATCGGGAAAGGGGTTATTTCCTTTATGCGTAAAAAATTTACTTCCGTTTCAGCTGTAGTTTTATGTTTCCTTTTAATATTTTCCCTTTGCGGATGCAGCTCTTCGGGTGATGAAGAGGAAAACGAATTTCAGGCCGCCACAATTCCCGTATCGGACGGCATTCCGGTATCTGAAGCTGAAATTATCGAGTTCTTTAATTACATGGTCTCATATGTTCAGCAAACGGATAATTTTACATCCGACAATAAGCCCGGAGTAAATACAACGGAGTATCTCAGCGCCGACGATGTAAAAGTTTTAACTCTTAACACGGAGACGGGCGAAACGGCGGAGGATGAGTCGCTTGACGCTCTTAACAGCTCCGTCAACGCAATAAGGGACAGGATTATTTCCGGAATTGACACATCCGTTCCCGTGGTTGCCTTCGGTGATATGGGTTCATCCATAAGCGAGGTTATTTATCCTTATGACTCCGCAGAATCAACGCTAACGGTATCGGATGTAAGCTCTGCGCAATGCTATGTTGACGGTTCAAATATGAATATAACTATTTACTTAACCGATTCCGCCGATACGGTTGAAAAGATATTCGGCACAAGAGACAAAACCTCTCTTATCGACGAAATCAACAGCTACAGCGGTGAATACGCCGAAATTACCGATTATTCCGTTTCATATACGGAGGATGAGGAAAACAGCGTTTACAGCACAATTTATCTGTCCGTTGAGGTTGAGCAGCAGGATGACGGCACATATAAAAGCACGGGAAGAATTACGGCGTTAAGCTATTCGATAATTGCCGATGTTACGGCAAACGCCCTTTGCAAAGGCTCTTTTGAAGACTTGGGCAACATTCAAATTCAGTTCAGATTTACTGATACAAGATCCTACGAGTTTGACTGGCTGGGCAGCTCCACATGGGAGCCTACTTCGGAATAAAAAAACAGGAGAGGCTGCAAATCAAAGCCTCTCTTTTTTAAGCATTTCCAAGTATTTCGCTATTCATTATCCAAATCGAGAATTTCCGCATATCTGTCACGCATTAAATTTTCCGCTCCCGCCACAAGGGTTTTCAGGTATTCCGGCTCTTCCTCATAGGCATTCACAGCCTTTTCATCGCTTTGCTTTTTACAGGAAAAAAGCATATCAAGAGTTACGGAAGACAGAGACTGGGCGCAGTCGGGATCAATGGAGAACCAATCCTTTTCCATTATACCGTATTTTACGCTGAGCAGGGCAAAACGGTAAACAGAAATTGCAATTTCCTCTCTCAGTCTGTTTTCGGTGGTATCCGCCGAGGCGCTGAGCTTTTCCGTAAGACTTACAAAGGCTCTTATAAGCGTTTTTATTCTAAATTCGGAGTCAATCGGCAGCTCACTTTCCGAATAAATATCGTTAAGTCCGTGACGGCTGTCGGTAAGTCCCAAAAGATAATCGGAAGTAACGTCATAATAATCGCAGGCTCGTTTTAAGAAATCAAGTCCGCACTCTCTTATTCCCTTTTCGTAATGGGATAAAAGCGCTTGAGAAATGCCGAGGCAGGATGCCGCCTCCTTCTGACTGAGATTTTTTTCTTTTCTTAAATCCGTCAGACGCACCGCAAAGCTTCCGCTCATATTTTTCACCTCACTCTTATTGACAGTTTAAATTATACATTAATTAAATTTATTTGTAAAGCATAAAGGAAACAAAAAAATGAAAAATTACAAAATTTATCTTATCAGAAACGGACTTACTCAAGGCACAATCGAGGGAAGGTATATCGGACACACCGATGAAAGCCTGTGCAGCGAGGGGAAAAAACAGGTTAAGGAGCTTTCGACAAAGGGCTATTTTCCCGAAGTTGAGGCTGTTTTTTCAAGTCCGCTGAAAAGATGTATCGAGACTTCAAAAATTATTTACCCGGAAAAGGAACCCATTATAATACAGGAGCTTGCGGAGTGCGACTTCGGTGAATTTGAGGGGTTGACCGCCGACGATCTCAGCGACAACGAGGACTTTAAGAAATGGATCAAGGGCGAAAAAAACGCCGCTCCTCCTTACGGCGAATCCAACGAGCAATTCAGCCAAAGAATCTGCGCCGGCTTTGTTAAAATTGTTGACGGACTACTGAAAACCGGAATACATGACACAGCCATTGTAACACACGGCGGAATTATCATGACTCTTCTTTCGATTTTCGGTCTTCCCGAAGCGCCGCTTACCGATTGGAGAACGCCGTCAGGCTGCGGGTATCAGCTTAATCTTAACGCCTCACTGTGGTCAAGGCTGGGAAAAATCGAAGTCGCCGATGAAATCCCCTTTACAATCAGAGATGAATCCGATGACAATTGGTTCTCCGATGGTCAGGATTACATGTGGAGCGATTGGGAAGACAATCGATAAAAGGATTTTACATATGAATAATAATGACAATGATAGAAAAAATGCGAACAGATTTACGGGCTTCGGAGATATTTATGACCGTGCCCGACCCTCTGTACCTGATTATCCGATAAAGATTATATTACAATATCTTCAAAAAAAGCCCTGTATTGTAGTCGATTTAGGCTGCGGAACGGGACTTTCAAGTATTCCATGGAAAAATAAATGCGACAAGTTTATCGGGATCGATCCCAGCGAAGATATGCTTGCATTTGCAAAACCAAAGGAAAGCTCCGCAGTAAAATTTCAATGCGGCTTTGGAAATGATACAGGACTTCCCGATTTATGCGCCGATGCTGTTGTCTGTTCTCAGTCATTCCACTGGATGGAGCCAAAATCCACATTAAAAGAAATAAACAGAATTTTATCCCCCTGCGGAGTTTTTGCGGCGATAGACTGCGACTGGCCGCCCATATCGGTTTGGCAAGCGGAAAAAGCTTATTCCGATATTTACGAGTACATAAAACGTCTTGAAAGAGAAACGCCTGAAATTCGCAAAAGCTTTGTAAGATATGATAAAAACAATCATCTTAAAAATATGTCTGACAGCGGCTATTTTCGGTACTGCCGCGAAATTACATTTTCAAATACAGAAAAATGCACTGCTTCAAGATTTACAGAGCTTCTCTTAAGTCAAGGTAGTACGCAAAAGCTTATAAAAAATTATCCCGAAAAAATCAATGAAAAGCTTAATGCCTTTCAAGAAAAAATCGGGAAAATTTTCGGAGACAATGAATTTGATATTGACTTTTCATACAGAATGAGAATTGCGGTAAAATAAGCAATCAAACGATCGAAATCAACACCTGTTCATAATTTTATCAGCGGGTGCTTGCTTGCTCAAGCTCCGACAATTCTATGCTGTCCTGATCATTCTCATTTTCATGATGTTTCTTTTTGCCTGATATTTTGGCGTAAATCGACGCTCCGCCTATACCGCACGCAGCCGTACAGGCAAACACCGCAGCGGCGACTAAATAATTTTCACTTTGCAGTGCGCTTCCGCACCATGTAGAGGTTATTATTGACGGTATTCGAGCAAAAGTGGTTATCAGCAAAAACACAAATATATTTTCATCTGTCAGGCAAATAAGGTATGTAATTATATCCTTCGGTGTACTCGGTATAAGATAGATTATCAAAAGCGTTATATTGAGGTTTTTCTTATTTTGCAAAAAACCCATGGAATTTATAGTCTTTTTCGGCACAAAAAGCTCTACAAGCTTCATGCCGAATTTTTTTGTCAAAGCAATTATTACAAAAGAACCCAACAATGTACCAAATGAGCAATAAAACAGTCCGCCCCAAGTTCCGAAAGCATACCCTGCTGCAATTTCGAGAGGTTCGCCCGGAATTATTTTTATTACGGTTTGGAGTGCTCTTATGGCGACAAAGATAATTCTTCCCCATTTTCCGAAGCTTCCGAGCCAAGCCTTAAACACCGCCCGATCCTCTATAAAGAGCACAAGCTTTTTTCCCAATGTAAAGTAGCATACCACAACAGCCGTAATAAGGACACAGGCTGTAACGATTGTCATAATTCGCTTGGATTTGACATTTTTTATTTCCGCCGTCTGCTCATTAAGGGCATCCTTGAAATCATGGATTTTTTTGCAAAGGAAAAGAGCGGCAGCATTTTTTGTTTTTACAGCAACGTTACTCATGGCTTTCTCCTTACGCCGTAACAGCGGCAGATTTAAGACTTACGCTGAGTGCTTCCGTGAAAAAGCATTTAAGACTTCCCTTATATTTACTGCGCCAGGGCTTATACTTCCCGTTAAAATGAACGATTACTGTATTTCTTCTGACCCAATTGATGTCGATAATCCTTTTGAACCGGCAAAGTGTTTTTTCATCAAGGTTGTAATATTTTTCATCCAATATAAGAATTTGCCCCTTAAAAAGAACGTTTAATATGTCCTGATCGCCTTGAAGAAGACTGCCTTTATACTCGGAAATAAATCTGCATATGACGTCAATTGTATACATTCGGCGGATTTTGTCCAAGTCCATAAGGATTACTCCGGAATTTACGTATCTTCTGCCTTCCTCCAAATTAAGACGCTTTTTGTTAAACAATTCAACCGCTCCGTATGTATGGCCTGCGGCGGCGATGAGTTTGTCACCCAAATCCATATTATACAGATATCCTATATTGTTAATCACAACCGTATCGGGATCAAGGTACAATACTCTGTCCACATTTGACGGCAGATAATCCAAGGCGTAAAGTCTGTAATAGCTGGCAAGGGTAAGCCTTTTTTTCATCATGGGGTCTTTTACCGAATATTCCGGCACAATCACAGGGTGGACACGCATTCTCGCCTCATCCACGGAATTATAGATTTCCCTGAAATTTTCCTCGGTTAGAGATGTGTGGGCAACCCAAATATCAAAATCGCCTTTCGGGTTGGAAATCGTCATGGATTTAAGCATCACCGTCAGAGGGTGAAGATAGTTCTCATCAAGAGTTACAAGTATATTCACAATAAAAATCCTTCTTTTTCTTTTTTTCTACAGTACACCCAATTAATAAAAATAATAATAAGCAAAAATTAAAAATAAGTAAAAATCATATTTACATCAGTCGAAAAATCCCTCCTGCTTTTTGTGATATTTTTTAATCATACGTTTGACATTGGTCCAAACAACCGCAAGTGTAGCGAATGCCGCAAAGGTGGCTGCCGGATTTTTTACGTTGTTTTTCTTCATTTCAAAACCTCCTAATACAGTGGGATTATACTTCCCACATCCACAAGCTTACCCTTATCAAGGGATATATATGAAATACCGTGAGACGATAAGAATTTTTTTATGCCCTCCCCATTTTCATGGGTATTTATATCTCCGTTAAACGCAATCAGATTATCGCCGATTTTTCCGCTTGCGCCGCCTATAAAGCCATAGGGAAACCCTTCAAGCTCCACGTTTCCTTTTGATACCTTCAGAACGTCAAGCCCTCTGAGAATACATTCTCGAAAAATCGACTCGTCGTCCGTTATCAGTGCTTTATCCGTTACGGGGACGACAGAGCATTTTGTGTACCCTTGAGAAACGGGAATTATCTCATACTGCCTGTCCGAAAAATATTGAAAAATTTTTTTTGACACGGTATCTGTATTGCATATAAAATGCTTCCCCACCGCAACGCAGTTTAACGGCACGTCAAAGGGATATTCGGCTTTAAGCTTTGACAAAGGAATAACGCAATATCCCAACGAGGACAAATATCTGCCTGTGCACTCCGCTTCCGCAGCGGTAAAGACCGTATTGTTTCCCGCATAGAAAAAAGACAAGTCGCTGTGATACTTTACCTGAGGCATAACGGAGGGATTTCCGTCAAATTCCAATAATTTTACGCCGTTTTGCTTAAGCTTTTCCTTGGCGCTGATTGAAAGAGGCGCAGAAATTGCAAGCTTTATCATAATACTATTTCCGTGAAAGCGTCTCGGATACGCCGCACGCCCACAATCTCGGCTTTGTTTTTCACATCCTCAGGCAGCGATTTATAATTGTGGAAGGGAATTATTATCTTTCTAAAGCCCATTCTGACAGCCTCGTTTACTCTTTGCAGGGCGTTAGATACTCCCCTTATTTCCCCTGCAAGTCCGATTTCTCCGAAAGCGATAACATCATCCTTTAAAATCATATCCTTCAGTGACGAAACCAAAGCGAGAACGACAGCCAAGTCGCTTGCGGGTTCATCGATTTTTAAGCCGCCAACCATATTGAGATAACAATCCGTATTGGCAAAATAATATCCTGCCCGCTTTTCAAGAACAGCGATAAGCATTGCCATCCTGTTAAAATCGTAGCCGTTTGTCATTCTTCTTGGATTGCCGAAATTAATGGGAGTTACGAGAGCCTGAACCTCTGCGAGGATGGGACGGGATCCTTCCATAACGCACATTACACAGGTTCCCGAAGTGTTTTTCGGTCTGCCGTCAAGGAGCATTTGGGAGGGATTGGGAACTTCCTCAAGTCCCGTATCGTTCATGGTAAATACGCCGATTTCATTTGTTGAGCCGAAGCGGTTTTTTACGGCTCTGAGTATTCTGTAGGACATATTTCTGTCGCCCTCAAAATACAAAACCGTGTCCACTATATGCTCAAGCACCTTAGGTCCGGCAATATTTCCGTCTTTGTTTACATGACCTACTATAAAAATGGGAATACCCAATGTTTTTGCCGTGCGCATAAAAAGGTTTGTGCATTCTCTGACTTGTGTTACGCTGCCGGTTGTGGATTGGATATCGGTGATACTCATAGTCTGAATTGAGTCGATTATAACCACATCGGGTTTTTCGGAGCGTATAAGCTCCGCAATGTACTCCGCATCCGTTTCGCAAAGCACATAAAGATTTTTGCTTGAAACACCCAAACGTCCGGCTCTCAGCTTAATTTGGCTTGCGGATTCCTCTCCGGAAACATACAAAACCTTTTTGCTCTCGGACAAATGCTTACAGGCCTGCAAGAGAATGGTAGATTTGCCTATACCGGGATCTCCGCCTATAAGCACAAGGGAGCCTTTTACAAGACCGCCGCCTAAAGCTCTGTTCAATTCGGAAATTCCCGTATCATATCTAATTTCGCTTGTTTCGCTTATTTCATCGATGGTAACGGCTCTGCTTCTGCCCCTGAAATCAGCGTGCTTTTTTGCGGAAACGGCAACAGCCGCAGACTCCTCCATACAGTTCCACTGACCGCAGGACGGACACTGACCGTACCATTTTGCGGATTCATACCCGCACTGATTGCATATAAATACCGTTTTGCTTTTTGCAGGCATATTTTTATCCTTCCGTTTGTTTTAATTTTGTTATTTCATATTGAAAACGGTTCCGCTTTCATTTTCTGTGGTTTCGGTTTCGGATGACAAATAATTTACAAGTCCGGCGCAGATAGACTCCGCCATTTCCGCTCTGTAGTTATCATCGTTAAGCTTTGCCGTTTCCTCGTCATTCGACAAAAATCCGCACTCCACGAGAACGGCGATTTCCGCCGCATAATACAAAATATATATAGAGTCTCCGGACTCTTTAACTTGTCTTGTATTGTCAGGTTGAAGGCTGCTGACAACACTTTCCTGTATATATTGAGCCAAAACCTTGCTTTCCGGATTGTTGGGCGAATAAAAGACTTGGGTTCCGCTGTATTTGCTTTCGGTATAATAATTTTGATGTATGCTTATAAATATACAGCCCGGATGCTCCTCGATAATTTTAAGTCTGTTATGAATATCGGAAACCTTTTGTTCCCTGATTGTGGTTTTATCCGAATCGTGAATTGAATTGTCGTCACTTCTCGTAAGGAGCGTATCAAAGCCGCATTCATTTAAGACAGCGTCTAATTTTAAAGCGATGTCAAGGTTAATATATTGCTCCTGAGTTCCATCGCGTGCCACTGCTCCGCCGTCCTGTCCTCCGTGTCCCGCATCGATTATTATCAGCGGATATTCGGATGATGCCGTTTCGGTCTGAACAAGCTCATCTGTTTGAGCAATGGAATGCATAACAGCGATAATTGCAACAGATACAACTATTACGGATAGATTGATTATCAAGCGTTTCATAAATCATCACCTGATAAATCATATTCAAAACAATTTTTATCTATGCAGCAAATCACTTTTCATTGTAAGTTTACCACATTGTTAAGCCTTTTGCAATACAAAAATCTGAACAGTTTCTTCTTTTTTCGTAGAAAATCGAAGCTAAAAACAAATAAAAACAATTTAAATCGTCTGAAAACATACATCTGCCGAATAAAAATAAATCCGCCATTTTTGATGACGGACTTATTTAGCTAAGTAATTATTCGGCTGCTGCTGTTTCCTCTTCATCAGAAGAAAGCTGATCGATAAGTTCGCTTATCGTGTCGCCGAGGTCGCCGAAGAGACCGAGACTGATAAGGGGCTTAAGGATTTTAAGAATGATTTTGAGGAACTTAAGAATGGTTTTCATAGTTACCTTTCCTTTCATTTTTAGGTACTTTAATTATATAATACCCTCAGGAAAAAATCAATAGTTTTAACAAAAAAAACTAATTTAGTTAAAGAATTTTTAATATTTGAATTATCAAGAGTTTATAATTATGTGCAAATCTTACAAAAATATTAACAAACAATGAACTAAGCGGCAATTGTCTCCGGCTCGTCATAGTAAATTCCCTTTGTATCAACGGTGATGGATTCGATAACAATATTCTCTTCGGGCTTATCGTTGCTGTCGGTATCGACCTCGGCTATGGCATCCACAACCTCTATTCCGTCCGTAACCATTCCGAACGCCGCATAATTTCCGTCGCCGTAGGAATAATCCTCCTGACAGATGAAGAACTGACTGCCTGCCGAATCGTAGTCGTTTGTTCTGCCCATGGAAATGGTGCCTCTTACATGCTCGACATTGTTTTCAATTCCATTGCTTGAAAATTCGCCTTGGATTGAATATCCCGGGCCGCCGGTTCCGTCACCGTTCGGATCGCCGCCCTGAATCATAAAGCCCTCGATAACTCTGTGAAACGTCAGCCCGTCATAAAAGCCGCTGTTCGCAAGGCTTATAAAGTTTTTAACCGTGTTGGGCGCTTCGTCATAATAAAGCTCAACTGTAATCGTACCGTAATCCTTAACAACGATGGTTGCTATGGGATTGTCCTCTTCACCGTGCCATTCTGACGAGTCCTCGCTTGAGTTTGACCCGTCGTCCGTGTCACTTGAACATGCGGAAAAAGAAACAAGGGCAAATACCATAATAACCGCAAGAATAAGTGAGATAATTTTTTTCATTTTCAGTCCTCCTAAATCCGGATTCATAAGTTAAATAAGCGTTGATTTAAACTTATTATAATACAAATAAATACAACTTGCAAGCAATTTAAAAAGATTGCAAAAAATAAAAGGCTCTCAATGTGCATACACTGGGCGCCTTTTTATTTTCATGTAAAATCCATAGGTAAAGTAAATTAGACTTTTCAGCCATATAAAATTTAAAGATTATTTTGCAATGTATTTATGTAATTTTATGCCATTGCAAATGATTTTTCACAAATATCAATATCTATCAGGTCGTCCCCTGTCGTTAATATCTCTCGCAACGAAGTGTATGTATTCTCCATACATATCCCCGTTATCCTCGAAGACCCACACACGGTCGCTGAAGCTTACAGCCTTAAACATCTGCTTGGTTTTCCCGTCCTTATCTTTTACAAGCCCTTTTCTGTTTATATCGTTGGCGATTGAGTCTACAGCCTTCTGAACGGCTTCATGGAAGTGGTCGGCTTTAATCAAGTTTTCCATGCGTATTTTTCGCTTTGGATATGTTATGCGTTCTTCATCCTTTTCTTTGCGGAACTCATAGAAGACTCTGAAGAGATTTCCCCCTTCCTTAGGCGTGACAAGAGTCGATGTAATGTCATCTGCATCCCCGTCAAACTTGAACTCATACACGGGAGGATAATCTATCACTTGTGTTGACTCAGGACAACGCTCCGTTCTGTTTGTTTCAAGTATCGCTCTAACGGCGTATGTGGTTAGAATATAGAATTTTTTGCCGTTCTGCTCTTCTTTTTGGAGTTTGGGCTTATACTCTTCTTTCCGCAGCTCCGTTAAAGCGTCTTCAAGCACTGCAAAGCTTTTCACATAATCCCATACAGGCACATACCTTGTCGGTTCCTTATCTATCCTATCTTGCTCGTTCTCGGAAAATATTCTCCGAAACTCTGCTATTTGATAACTAAAACTTTTGCATACTATCTTTTCTATTATAATTCCCCCCTTCTCGTTTCAGACATATGTAATTTTACACCATTGCAAACGAGGACTGGACATTTTCCGATTATCACCCGCGTTTTAGACCTATGTAATTTTACACCATTGCAAACGGGAATACATCTGGCAAGCAATTAAGGGCTGTTTTAGACCTATGTAATTTTACACCATTGCAAACGAGTAAAAACAAAGGTAAATGATGAAATTATGTTTTAGACCTATGTAATTTTACACCATTGCAAACGAAATATGAAATCAGATTTAGATGCCGGATGGTTTTAGACCTATGTAATTTTACACCATTGCAAACGTCAATAGTTCAGGGCTAAAATTTATCATTAAGTTTTAGACCTATGTAATTTTACACCATTGCAAACGCAAGGATTCGAGACTGCTGTTTGTAGTGACGTTTTAGACCTATGTAATTTTACACCATTGCAAACG
>JAJQGK010000034.1:56357-64818 GCA_021200555.1 Clostridiales bacterium
GTTTTAGACCTATGTAATTTTACACCATTGCAAACGCGTTGGCTGAACAGAAGGAGCTTTGGCAGGGTTTTAGACCTATGTAATTTTACACCATTGCAAACGAACAGAAAATGTACTAAAACGCCAGGATAGTTTTAGACCTATGTAATTTTACACCATTGCAAACGGAAAAAAATCGATGCATTGACCACAATCATGTTTTAGACCTATGTAATTTTACACCATTGCAAACGCAAATTACATCTAAATGTGTACGATTTTTTGGTTTTAGACCTATGTAATTTTACACCATTGCAAACGACATCACGTGCCGGATACGACGTATACATCGTTTTAGACCTATGTAATTTTACACCATTGCAAACGGTCTAATTCATAGGTAAAGTGATTGTATTATAATACATAAAAAATTAAATTGCAAGTGCTATTTACCATAGCTTGCGAGGAATTTCTCTTTAACCGTAAGATTATAAAACCTTGCCGAATTATAAGCGAAAGGCAGGCAAAGAATATAAAGAAGCTGCTTACATACAGTTTGATATTCATCTATCATCGGATGTGAGCGTTTAAAACGCATAAACGGCTCATTCTTATCATTCAAACTGTCATCAATACAGCAATACATTAAGTAATGATAAACATCAAAAAAATCATTTATTCTGTGAGAGGTAATTTTTTCCGAATATTTTGCAACGCTTCGAACTGCGGTGATATGCTCCACATTGTTTCTGAAGCTCCTGAACAACTGACGGTATATCCATTTGCCGTTTTTGTCCTCTTCATAAAATGCCATGGAATTTGATTTTTTAAAGGGTCTCTTTCCGGATTTATCGGTATAATCAATCGTTGAAGAGCTTATATTTTCGTCTGATTTTTTATCAACTGCCGCAAAGAAATTTTTTGTTCGAGAATTGAGCAAGCCTTGTTCCTTAAAATATACGGAAATTGCACATGGGTCATATGTATCCGATTTAGATTTTACATCAAAGCAGCACTCACTGTTGTTTTCCTTGAAATTGCTGTTTAATATATATTCATCTCTTTCAAGAGTGCCTAATGCAATAAAATAACTGACATTAATTCTGACAAGCTTTTTAACTATATAATAAAGAATAGTCATATAAAGCCCTAACAAAGCCTTGCTTTTCTCTTTTTCAACAGATTCTTTTGCATTATTAACATTTAAAAATGATGAAAGAGAAATATTTTTTAATTTATCCCACAAGTCATTTTCAAATGTTCTTTCGTTATAGGCTATCTCTATGGTTTTGCAATATCTTTCTATTTGCGACCGCTGATTTACATTAATTTCCCGAAGAGCAAGCTTAACAAGAATTTCGTTTGTCATAATTTTTTTCGCATCTTTCGGATTAATAAAACGAACTATGTAATGGAATTTATTTGAATTGATAACATTGTTGATTATAAAATTTCTTAATGAATGCAGCCGCGTGTTATCTTGTTTGTTGTTTTTTTGAATATTTGAGATTGCACTACCTCTGTTTGGTTTGTTTGACATGCCAAACAGATTATTAATTGTTTCATCATTGTATTCGTCAAGAAGATATGCAGCATCAAGATATTGAATCCTTTTGATTTTAGAGGAATCCTTCACAGCCTTTTTGCTTTTACTCATTTTGGCAATAGATTTAAGAAATGTCAATTCCTTTGCTATCTGACCGCTTTTTTCAAATAATTTATAATTGGCATTGTACTTATTTTCAATGCTTCTTTCCTCTAATGTTTTATTAAAAGAGGCAATATTTCCGAATTTTTCAATAAGCGAATTGAGAAACATATTTATTTCTTTACCGTCAAGCATTAAGCTTATGCAGTAAATCGCTTTAGAAAAAAATGATATATTTGAAATGTTCTCCATATAACCGGAGAGTTCATCAAAATTTATAGAAACTCCTTCCTTTGAAAGCTTCTTTATATTTGATTCGTCTACACTTGGTACAATTTGCTTCAAAATTGTATCGCCGAGTTCTTTTGCTGCAAATTCGGCATTTTCGATATATATTTTAATCTTGTCGTCATCATTTTGAGTACAGCGAAGTGAACCTACGATTGTATCAATCTTTTCCGGATTGTCTATATAGTAATTATATATAACAAAATCTATAAGAGAATAAAGCTTCGATCTGACGGAGTTATATTTATCTTCTGTAATAAAGCTGAATTTATCAAGAGAAAGCATTGTTTCTCTTAATTGTTTAAGTGAAAAACCTATATTTTTATACGACTTTCTTACTATAAAATCATAATATCTCTTTGCGATTTCAACTTCACTTTCCCGATTATATATATTAAACAAAATTGATAAATTGACTTTATTTTGATTGATAAAATTATTGTTTATACTGTCTACCTTTGTTGATACAATCTTGTTAATCGTTTCTAAAAAGTCTACATCATCGTCTGCTTCTATATTATAAAACCAAGCTTTTGTGTCCTTCTTTTCGTGAGCCGCTGATTGACGCATAATTGAGCAAAGTCTTAAAAGCGCAAAGGCTCTTTCGTCATCAAATTCACCTTCGTTATTGAAAAAAGCACCATCAAAATAATAAGCTTTGTGTTTTAATTTATTCAATAAAATATCAAATGACTTATACGAGTCCGCCAATCTATTAACATTATTTTCTTTAGCTTTGTAATTTTCATAAAGATAATTTCCGAGCTTAGCCATAAATGAACCCGGAAAATTTGATTTGTTTACCGCTGCTGATATAAATTTTAATTCGCAGTTATACTTATTCCACTCTTCCTTGATGACACGAATGGTGCTATTATAATAGTTAGGATGATCCCAATCGGTAATTTTATTTTTGATTAAATACGCAGCTCTTGCTTTACGGTATGAATTGCCGGTGTAGAAACTTCCCAACCAATCTTCTGTTTCAGCTTTATCGCATATATTATCAATTGCACAAACAATACTATTTGCATAAATAGAGAACAACTTTTTTATATCAAAAATTTGATAGGCAATTTGCACATGGATATTATCTTCATAAGATTTTTCAAAAAATATTTTTTCTATGGTCGATTTTGCCTGTAAGAGGTTATTATCTTCAACAGGCAGCTGAACATCTGTGGCAATTTTAGTAACACCGTAAACCGAAGTTTGTTTATCATTTTTTACTGTTGCAGTAAATGTATTGCGACAATTTTCTACATTGCCGCCTGTTATATATTTCTCTTCCTGTGCTTCATTGCCTTTGCCAAAGGAAGTCATAAGAAATTCATTTTCTCTGATTTTAAAAGTGGATTTTAATCCATTAGCCTTTGCAATGGATTTCCCTTTATTATCCTTTACTCTTTCATTCATAACATCGTTCTCCTTGATGTTGCTGCAACCAACTAAATATCTGCATTTATTTATAAACATCTGAATTTTATAATTTGAATTAATTTTGCATTATATAATAATTTTTCCGCTGTATAAAGCATTGCCTTAATAAAGCAAAGGGGCGTTTATGTTTTTATTCTTGAGTCTCATCAGCATTATACGCGTCGTTGGGGATTATTGTTGGGTTCGGGAAATCAACGCCGTAGGTTTTTATATCTACGGATTTTATAACATAAGGTGAAACGATCATATTGCCGTCATCCCGCTCCGCTTCCGCAATAGCCTCGATTACGTCCATGCCGGATGTGACGGTGCCGAAGGAGGTAAACAGATTATCGAAATGCGTTTGATCCTCGGTTAAGATGAAAAACCTGCCTGTAGATGTATTTGAGCTTGACGTCCTTATCATTGACACAACACCGGCTGTGTGAGACAACGCATATTCGTTATCCCCGTCACTTAATTCATCCATTACATAATAAGGCGGATTATACTCTCCGTCAACGCTTCCGAGCATGACGATACAATCATTTCTGACCTCGTTAAAAGCCATTCCGTCATATGCTCCCGCCTGAGCCATTGCAATAAAGTCCGCAACGGTGTTCGGCGCAGTATAATAACTCAATTCTATTACAATTTCAGAGCCGTCCTCAAGAGTTATGGTCGCAACCGGATTTGTTTCAACCTCCACGGTTTCAATCTCGTCTCCCGTGGGAAATTCATCATAAAAGTTGGCATTTTTATCCGAACCGCCGCATGATGAAAGAACAAACGCCAGCAAAACGCAAAGAATAGCGCCTATGGATTTTTTCACAAGTAACACACTCCCATTATTTATCTTATCAATTATCTTTAAATCCCTCGGTGCTTTCCTTCATAAACACGACCTTAACGGTCAGAAGGATAAGGGAAAAATCAAGGAAAAACGAAAATTTTTGAATATACGCCAAATCAAGGAGAAGCTTGTCATACGGAGAGGTATTATACTTCCCCATAACCTGAGCATATCCCGTAAGTCCCGCCTTAACCTTGCATCTGTAAGCAAATTCGGGGATTTGCTTTGTATACTCAAGGTGATTTTCCACTCTCTCCGGCCTTGGACCCACAAAGGACATATCACCCTTCAAAATATTGAAAAGCTGCGGAAGCTCATCAATTCTGAGCTTTCGTATAATCCTGCCGACAGGGGTAATTCTCGGGTCGTTATCGGAAGCGGGGATTACCCTGTTGTCCTTTTCCGCATCTGTTATCATACTTCTGAATTTGTAAATGTAAAAAAGACGTTCGTTGATTGTAACACGCTTTTGTTTGAAAAACACAGGGCCGCCGTCATAAATTTTTATTGCCAAGGACGTAATAATCATAAGCGGCGAGCATATGATTATCCCAAAAAGAGATATGATGATATCGAAAAGCCGCTTAAAAAAACGCTGAGACGGAGTTAAGGAACAATTTTTGCACACAACCAACGGAGAGTCAAACTGATTTAGCTCCTTTGCGCCTCTTACAATTATATCGGAAATTCTCGGCTGCAAATAAGCAACGATATCGTTTTCATAGCAAAATTTCAGCAAATCATTTCTGACGCTGCTGGAAATCTGACATATAATCACCGAATTATATTCGCTGATTTTCGCCTTAACCTCGTCTAAATTGCTCTCTCCCGAATTACCGCACTCATACCGCACGGATTCGCAAATCATATACTGATCCTCACGCTCAAGGATTTTATATACAATATCCTCCGCCTTTTTGTCGCCGTACACAAGCAGCATTTTCATAACGGGAAATTTCTTTTTCAAAATGGCAAAAACTATAAGCGTCCATATGATTGCCGCCGAAACCTGGCACACCGTCATAAAGAAAATTTGATGAAACGGCAAAAATGCTCTGTGGATAAGGCTCAGCTGAAGATACGCAATGATGTTTATAAAGCACAGACCTATAATTTGCGATAAAATAATATTAAATTGCTTATTATATCCGACACGCAGCGCACCCATAATATTGAAAATAAATATCAATCCCGCAAGATAAAGAGCAACCATCAAGAGTCCGCCGGATGCAAGCGGAGCAGCCAAAATCCTATTGTATTCGGAAAAGAGAACATATGAAAACAGAGCCGTATGTATTGAAACAATTACAAAGGACGACAAAAATTTAAATATATTTATGGCTTCGCCGGATTTTTTCATTATCATCTCTCCGCATTAAAGGCATAACGCACATAAAAGGCAGCAAAGAACTGCCTTTTTGCTTTAAACCTCTCCCAAATCGTTCGCCGTTTCATCCGAACCGTCGGGTTTCGCCGGACTTTCGGCATTTACAGAGCCTTCGATTTTATTGCTCTCGGCCGACATTTTGCCTTCCATAAGATCCGCAAAATCCTTTTCGCCGATTTTTTCATTTTTGATAAGGTATTCCGCAACCTCGGTAAGCTTATCCATATGGGTTTTAAGGATTACCGTGCATCTGTTATATGCATTTGTGATAATCTCGCCAACCACCGAATCTATTTTTGCGGCTACGGTTTCGGAGTAATTCCTTACGCTGGAATAATCCCTGCCAAGGAACACCTCATCATTTCCCGAACCGAAAACAATGGGGCCCAACTCATCGCTCATACCGTATTTTGTTACCATCTGCCGAGCAATGTCGGACGCTCTCTCAAGGTCGTTGGACGCACCGGTGGAAATATCGCCGAATACAATGGACTCTGCAACTCTTCCGCCTAAGAGAACCACAAGCTCCTCAAGCATACCGTTCTTTGACTTGTAAAGTTTGTCCTCTGTGGGAACGGACATGGTATATCCGCCCGCCATTCCTCTTGGAATAATCGACACCTGTCTCACGGGATCCTGAGTGGGAAGATAGAAGGTTGCAACCGCATGACCCGCTTCGTGATATGCCGTAAGCTTTTTATCCTCATCGCTGATTTTGTGGGAGCGTTTTTCCGTACCGACCATAACCTTTACGGCAGCTTCCTCGATTTCAGCCATGGTAATTGCTCTGTAGCCTCTTCTTGCCGCAAGAAGAGCCGCCTCATTAAGGAGGTTTTCAAGATCTGCTCCCGTGAAGCCCACTGTCTGCTGCGCAATTTTTTCAAGCTCCACATCAGGCGCCAAGGGCTTGCCTTTGGAGTGAACCCTTAATATTGCCGTTCTGCCGTTAATATCGGGATAACCGACCGTCACCTGGCGGTCAAATCTGCCGGGGCGCAGAAGCGCCGGATCGAGGATATCGGGTCTGTTTGTCGCCGCAATGACAATAACACCGTCATTTACGCCGAAGCCGTCCATTTCAACAAGCATTTGGTTCAGCGTCTGCTCACGCTCATCGTGGCCGCCGCCCATGCCTGCGCCTCTGTGCCTGCCTACAGCGTCGATTTCATCTATGAAAATAATTGAAGGAGATTCTTTTTTAGCCTGCTGGAACAAGTCCCTTACACGGGATGCGCCCACGCCGACATACATTTCAACAAAATCGGAACCGGATATGGAGAAGAACGGCACATCCGCCTCGCCTGCCACAGCCTTCGCAAGAAGAGTTTTACCCGTTCCGGGAGGGCCTACAAGAAGCACGCCCTTGGGGATTCTTGCTCCAAGCTCCTGGAATTTTTTGGGGTTTTTCAAAAACTCCACCAACTCGGACAGCTCTTCCTTTTCCTCATCTGCGCCTGCAACGTCGTCAAAGGTTGTTTTATGCTTATCGTCCTTGCCCTTGACTCTCGCCTTGCCGAAGCCTATCGTTCTGTTTGTCTCGCTCATTATGGAATTGTTCATTCTCCTGAACATATAGTACATAAGGACAAGAAGAACAACGGTCATAATGATTGAAGGAAGCATACTTGTAAGCCACGAGCTTGAAGAACCGGCATCGTAATTATACTCTACGCCGTTTGTCTTGGCAATCTCATGCACATCCTCCAAAAAAAGCGATACATTGGGGACGTCATATTGATAAGTCAGGTTTGCGCTGTCATCCTTTAATTTGTAAACAAGACTTCCGCTGCTGAGGTTTAACGTATACTCTTGAATTTCATCGTTTTCAAAAAGCTCTATAATTTCATAATAGCTTTTTGTATCCGAAGTTGAGCTGTCGGTATACATCCATATTGCCGCCAGCAGAATTATCGGAATAAGCAAATAAGGCAAATAGCGCAGCCATCTTCTGCTGTTGTTACTGTTGTTATTATTTTCCAAATTATCGTCTCTCCTTGGTAATTCGAAGCTGCAACAGCTTATTTCGAATAGACTCTTTCTTTTAATATACCCACAAAGGGCAAATTTCTGTACTTTTGATCATAATCAAGGCCGTATCCGACGATAAACTCATCCGGCACGACAGCCCCAACATAATCCGCCTTAATATTGGGAACCTCGCGTCTTTCGGGCTTATCGAACAAGGTGCATATTTTTATGCTTTTGGGATTTCTCGCCGTCAAGATGTCCTTTAAGTATGACAATGTTTTTCCGCTGTCGAGAATATCCTCGACTATAAGCAAATCATAGCCTGCAATATCTCTGTCAAGATCCTTTATGATTTTAACGGTGCCGCTTGTTTTTGTGTCTCCGCCGTAGCTTGAAACAGCCATAAAATCAATTTCTGCGGGAATTTTTATCTCTCTCATAAGATCGGCCATAATTATAACCGAGCCTTTAAGTATACTTACAAGAAGCAAATTTTTCTCCTCATAATCCCTTGTAATTTGTTCACCGAGGCTTTTTATAACTGCTTTCAGCTGTTCCTCGGAAAACAAAATCTTTTCAATATCGTCATTCATTGACGGAGCCATTCACATCCAACCTTTCGCCGGCTTTTCCGGCATCATAAGCAATCAACCTGCAATTGCAATATTGTTACTGTACCTTCCGTTACCTTTGCATATTCCGATACGCCTATTTTTTCAATCCACAGAATATGCTCCTCATCTGCGAGAAAAATCAAACCGTCTCTTGCATTTTCGGGGATATTTTTATCGCGGAAAAGATTTTTTATTGACTTTGAATGAGCCGCATTTGGAAATTTAAAGCGATCTCCGGGCTTTCTTTTCCTAAAGCGGGCGCCTTTGATTTTTTCGCCGTCAATCAGGTTATTCACAGGTATATT
>JAJQGK010000106.1 GCA_021200555.1 Clostridiales bacterium
ATGCGCGGAGCCCAGCCCGCGGTAATTTGTGAGGTCGATTCCGCCGACACTATCTGTAGCAGAGTCACGAGCGACGACGCTGCCCACATTGTGGCCGAACACGGGGGGGCGGTCGTCCATGGACTGAATTATGCTCTGCATATTTGAGGCGATTGTAGTGTTGTTGTATTCCGAAGACGCAAGCTCATTGCCCAAGTCCCAAATTATAACGGAAGCGGAATTGCGGTCACGCTTAACGGTCTGCTTAATGACAAACTCGTACCAGGCGTTGCCGTAACCGTCTATAATGTTGTTGCTCTCCTCAATATCCACATTAAAATATTGACTGAAATCGTATGTATTGCCGTTCTTTGAAGCCGTCCAGCCGTCAAAAAATTCATCCATAACAAGGATGCCCAGCTCGTCGCAAACCTGAAGGAATACGCTTGAGGGGCTGTCGTGACCGGTTCTGACTGAATTTACGCCCATGTCCTTCATTATGGAAAGCTGACGGTAAACGGAGTCGTACTCCTGTACCGCTCCCAAAGCCGCCCCCTGATCCGCATGAAGGCAAACGCCGTAAATTTTAAGGTTTTCGCCGTTTAATGAAAAGCCCGTATCCTGATCAAAAGCGAACCATCTGTAGCCGAAGGTGGTGTCGTATTCATCGCAAAGCACTTCATTGACGGTAATTTCGGTGTGAAGGGTATACAGAGTGGGGCTTTCCGTTGACCAAAGGGCGGGATTGGAAATGCCGGTTATTTCAAGGGTGACGTCCTCGCTTGTTCCGGCTCCGATTTCCTGAGCAGCGTAGGTGGTTCCCACTTCATTGCCGCTTGAGTCCAGAACCGTAGTCGTAACGTGAGCGGTTACTTTTTCTGCGCCGTCATTCTGAACGGTGACAACAGCCATTGTGGTGCCATCGGAGCCGTTTGAAGTCGCAAGATTGGGAGTTGTAACCTGAGTGCCGTAAAGGGAGACGTGAACGGGATCAACAATAGTCATGGTAACATCCCTGTAAATGCCGGAGCCTGAGTACCAGCGGCTTGAGGGGACTGTATTTTCAACCTTAACGGCTATAACGTTCGCCGTAGTGCCGTCAAAGTAAAGATAATCCGTAATATCAAAGGAAAATGAATTGTAGCCGTAATAGTTTGCGCCAACATATGTTCCGTTTACATATAAGTATGTATACTGATAAGCGCCGTCAAAGTTGAGTATAACGGATTTGCCGCTGTACTCCTCGGACATAACGAAGGTTTTGCGGTACCAGCCCGTGCCGCCGGGAAGAAGTCCGCTTTCAACCTCGGTTCCGCTTAAGGTGTATGACTGTGATATGCTGAAATCGTGAGGCAGATCCACGCTTTCCCATGACGCATCGGAATAAGCCGTCATATAAGCGGTGGAAATATCGCCCAAATTGAACTTCCAATTTTTATTGAAATTCAATTCAAGCCTTGTGGCGCTGTCCTCGGAAGAGTCGGATGCTGCCAACGCAATAACAGAGGTAAATAAATACGGAGCCGATGTAAAAATCATCAGCAAGCACATAAATATCGACAGCAGCTTTCTTCCTGTTTTAGGTTTTGACATAAAAAATTCACCCTTTGATGTTATGTATAAATGAAACCAATAACCCATTCTTTGAAATTCATTTTAACTTACTTTTTTAGAAAAATCAATATATAATCGATAAATGGAAGTTTTTTATGTACAGTCACAATTTTGAGACACTTGTTTTGTGAAAAAAGCACCATTTTTATCAAAAAAAAAAAACGGTTGGTGCTTCCCCGAAAGGAAGAATTTCAACCGATTTTTCGTAATTTTCACCGCATAAAACAGAATTAATTCTCCGAAAGATTTGTGAGAGTTTTTGGTTCCTGCACACCCGTTGGAAAATTAGCAATTAGCAATGAGCAATTAGCAATGAGCAATTAGCAGTGAATGGCGGGACACCCGCACCCGATTATAATAAATAAAATTTAAAGTTTACACGCATTAAGTTTGATTATTAAAGCTTTAAATTTCATTAGAGCGAACGTAGTGAGCGGAACAAGCCGCTTGCGGCTTCCGACATTGCTAATTGCTCATTGCTAATTGCTCATTGGGCAAAGTTGTTAAACCGCACAGATTAAAAATTTCAATCAGCATCAATGAAGTGCAGAAGTAGTGAAGCGACACAAAAAAAATAAAAGCGAACCTCAAAGAGACTCGCTTAATTGGAGGCGCCACCCGGATTTGAACCGGGGAGTCAGGGTTTTGCAGACCCTTGCCTTACCACTTGGCCATAGCGCCGTGTAAAAATACAAACGCCGTATAAAAAAATGGAGCGGATGACGAGGCTCGAACTCGCTACCTCCACCTTGGCAAGGTGGCGCTCTACCAGATGAGCTACATCCGCATAATGTGGTGCCTTCGGTCGGAATCGAACCAACGACACGCGGATTTTCAGTCCGCTGCTCTACCAACTGAGCTACAAAGGCAAACCGCAAAAAATGGCGACCCGGATCGGGCTCGAACCGACGACCTCTAGCGTGACAGGCTAGCGTTCTAACCAACTGAACTACCGGGCCTCCTGATGGTGGGAACAACAGGGCTCGAACCTGTGACCCCCTGCTTGTAAGGCAGGTGCTCTCCCAGCTGAGCTA
>JAJQGK010000118.1:0-34586 GCA_021200555.1 Clostridiales bacterium
TTATTAACCAAAAAAAGATTTATTTTTTTACTTGACAAACGAATAAGTCTGTATTATAATATCATCTGAAATGGAGGACCTAAAAATGAGTTACACAAAATTTGGTGAGTTTATGCGAATCCTGCGGGTTCAGCATCATGAGGTAATGGGGGATGCTGCGAAGTTTCTCGGCGTATCAACACCGTTTTTGTCTGCTGTTGAAAACGGAAAGAAAAACATACCGGCAGAGTGGTTTGATATTATATCGGCCCATTATTCTCTTGATGAAAAGCAAATTGCGGAAATGAAGCAAGCCGCAGAAAACTCAAAGACACAAATCAAAATCACACTTGCAAAATCCGAAGATTATCAAAGAGAGGCCGCACTTCAATTTGCACGCTCATTTGAAGGAATCGATGAGGATACAGCGGAAAAAATTATAAAAATTTTAAAGGAGAAAACATAATGCCTTTATATTGGAAAAAAAGTTATTTAAATGTACCTCTCAATGAAAAAGGGATTGCAGAGCATGAAGATTGCGACTCAAAGTTGGACAATGTATTTCAGTAGAGCTTACTGAAGAAGAATATTCTCTTTTAAGTGATTTCTTTTGTGAAATGAATAAAAAATTTAGTATTATATATAATAGACATTTTTGAGGAAGAAACGCTCGAAAAAGACAACATCAACTCAGCTATTGAACTTCTGAACAATATATTTCCAAGAGCTTCAAGGTAAATTTACTTGAAGCTGAAAATAAATTAATGACGGCTTTTTTAAAGCAAAAAAATTAAATATGCCTGTTTACTTTGATTTTAAGGAGATACAAATATGAAAAATACTTATTGCAGACAAAAATTTTTTAAGGGGATTAAAATAGATGATTAACGGAAATCCAAATGACTTCTTATATGTGCTTTATTCAGGGCAAGACACTGTATATATATTTCATGGAATAAAATATTGGTTTCAAGGTTATACAACACCTAATGGTTTCCATATGGAAATTTTCCAATACCAACCTCCGACAGAAGGATATACATGGGAATTTGACGCATCTTCTGCTGATGAGGGCAAAAAAGCATTTATAACGGCACCCATTTTCGAGGGCAAAACTTTTTGGGAAGTCGAGCAGGAGATCGAGTGGACAGATGAATAACATTGATTTTTATAAAGGCTTTGAAGGTGAACCGAAAATTGAGTTAAAAATTATCGAAGATTCAAATCTTGCTCTGCATATTTGGGACGGATATTTTTGCGACATTTTCAGCAATCCGGTTTTTCACGAAAAGGGCCGGACGGGTTTTACAAAGGACTATCAAGAGGGTGTAAGAACCTATGATAACGAAGGCACCCTGATTAATATTCCGGAATATCTCTCTGACTTGCGTACATATAGAGGCAATCGGTTTGAAATTGCAGAAACCTCCAAATGCTTAGATTTGATTTGCGACTTTTTAGAGTATGCAGAGAAGCAGAATTATACAGTCCTTGTAAGCCGGCAGTGTTAAGCAACCGATGATTAAATTACACCTGACGCAACGCCGCCGCATCCAAACGTATGCGAGAGCGGCTGAATTATCGGGAGGCGGGTAGTTACGAAAAAAAGTCTGTACAATTTTGGCTTTGTATTTTTTTCAATTTTAGTCAAAAAGATAAAATAATCATTGAAATCCAAAATCGGTTATGTTATAATAGCAATGTTATGTGAAGTAAAAACAAAAAATATCAATATGCCCGGCTATTTTGCTTTACGGCATAAAGGGAGGAACTTACATTGAAACTTTACAGCGCAGACAAAATCCGCAACATTGCCATAGCAGGACGCGGCGGCAGAGGAAAAACGACTCTTGCCGAAGCAATGCTTTATACAGCCGGCGCTACCGACAGGCTTGGCCGTGTTCTTGACGGAAATACGGTAATGGATTATGATGCCGAGGAGAGAAGAAGAAAATCATCTGTCCAAATGGCAGTAGCTCCGATTGAATGGCTTGACACCAAAATCAATCTTATCGACACTCCCGGCGCATTTGACTTTGCGGGAGGCGCCGCAGAGGGCATGAGAGCGGCAGGCACGGCTCTTATCGTGCTTCAATCCGGCGGCGGCGTTGACGTAGGTGCAGAAAAGGCTTATAAGGCGGCTGTTAAAAACGGCAAGTCTGTTATTTTTGCTGTCACAAAGTGCGATGATGAAAACGGTCACTTTTTCAATACATTCGACGCTCTTAAAGAGGAGTACGGCACTCCCGTCTGCCCTGTGGTTATCCCCAATATAGTAGACGGAAAAATCGATTGCTACATAGACTTTGCGGTAGGCAAGGCTTATAAATATGACGGAGGCAAAAGAACCGAGGTTCCCATGCCCCAGGGCGATAAAATCGACAGAATGAGAGAAGAGCTGTTTGAGGCTGTTGCCACAACCGACGACGATCTTATGGAAAAATATTTCGGCGGCGAACCCTTCACACAGGATGAAATTTACAACGGTCTCAGTGCAGGAATTACCGACGGCTCTGTATATCCCGTTATGGCCTGCTCCGGCTACACAACTGAGGCGGTTGACATCCTTCTTGATTCGATTGCCAACTTTGCTCCCTCCGCTGCCGCAAAAACAGGCGAAGGCGACTTAAAGTGCGATCCCGACGGCAATCTTGCGGCGATTTGCTTCAAATCCGTTGCGGATCCGTTTGTGGGAAAAATGTCATATATAAAGGTTGTTTCCGGTAAAATCACCCCAGACATGACTGCATACAACCCCAGGACGGCGGAAACCGTCAAAATAGGCAAGCTCCTTATACTCAGAGGCGGCAAGCAGGAGGATACGAACTGCATCACGGCGGGAGACATAGGCGTTCTCACAAAGCTTGCGGGCGTACACACAGGCGACACTCTTTGCAGCGAAAAGAACATAGTGGAGCTCAGCGGCGTAGACTTCCCCAAGCCCTGTCTTTCAATGGCGGTTAAGGTTCGCAAAAAGGGTGAAGAGGAAAAGGTTGCACAGGGTCTGCGCAGACTTATGACCGAGGATCCCACAATCGACTTCTACACAAACGAAGAAACCAAGGAAATGATACTTGCCGGCATCGGTGAGCAGCACCTTGATATTATAGTGAACAAGCTTAAAACAAAATTCGGAGTTGAGGTTGATCTTACGACTCCCAAGGTTGCGTACAGAGAGACGATAAAGAAAAAGGTTGAGGTTCAGGGCAGACATAAAAAGCAGTCCGGCGGTCACGGTCAGTTCGGCGATGTTTGGATCAGATTCGAGCCCTGCGACAGTGAAGAGCTTGTGTTTGCCGAAGAGGTATTCGGCGGTTCCGTTCCCAAGAACTTCTTCCCCGCAGTTGAAAAGGGACTTAGAGAAAGCGTTCAGAAGGGTCTTGTGGCGGGCTATCCCGTAGTCGGAATAAAAGCCACTCTTTATGACGGCTCCTACCATCCCGTTGACTCCTCGGAAATGGCATTTAAAACAGCCGCTTCCCTTGCATTCAAAAAGCTTAATCCCGATGCAAATCCCGTAATTCTTGAGCCTATCGGCACTTTGAACGCTTATATGCCCGATGAAAATCTCGGCGATATTATGGGCGACATCACAAAGAGACGAGGCAGAGTTTTAGGCATGGGTCCTGCCGAAGAGCCTAAAATGCAAAAGCTTGAGGCTGAGGTTCCCATGGCTGAAATGGGTGATTTCTCCACCATTCTCCGCTCCGTCACCATAGGCAGAGGCTACTTTGATTTCGAGTTCTGCCGTTATGAGGAAGCTCCCGCATCTGTTGCCCAGAAGGTTATCGAGGATGCAAAGAAAAACGCAGAAGAGGAATAATCCCCTCGGAGATAAAATTACAACAACAAGAAAACCCGTCACTCAGGCGGCGGGTTACGCTTGTTTTAACAAAAATAAACATCATCATAAAAATGAAAGCCGGCAATTAAGTCGGCTTCAATATTTTTGCAAAAAAGGAAGGGCATTAAATCAATACCCTTCCCAATTGAAAATTCGGAGAATTATTCCGTCTCTTCCGTATCGCCCGTATCAGCCGCTGTCGTTGTTGTCTCAATTCCAAGATAGCTAAGTATCATGGCAAAATACTTACTCAGAAGCTGAGTGATATAGTCAATGTAAACTATAAATGCTGTAAGATCCATGTCTTGCACCTCGCTTTTTTTCTTTTATTTTATCATGTGCTGCAAGTTTTTTCAAGTGTTTTCATAAAATTCATTGAGAAACGCCGAAAATATTTTCTCATCCTTGACATACAGAGTTCATACGGGTAAAATAATTCAGTAAGAAACCGTATTTGCATATAAATGCTTTATTATAAAAAAGGCGGGGTATATTCTGCTTTTACTTTACACAGAAAAGGAAATCCTATCTTATGAGTCGAAAAATTCTTGCAATAATCGGCGGCGGCGCTTCGGGAATGGCTGCGGCGGCAGAGGCTTCCGATTATGCCGATAACGACACGGAAATAATCATATACGAAAGACTGCCCACCGTGGGAAAAAAGCTCCTTGCCACGGGAAACGGCAGGTGCAACATTATGAATAAAAACGCCGATATAAAAATGTATTCCGGAGACACGGGACAGGCGGAAGCGGTTTTCAAAAATTATACGCCCCGAGACAATATTGAATTTTTTGAAAAAATGGGCTTGCGTTTTTCCGAGGAGGAGGACGGAAGGCTGTACCCTATGAGCTTTCGTGCGGCTTCTGTCCTGGACGCTTTAAGGTTTGAGCTTGCAAACAGAAATATAAGAACCGTTACAGGCTGCAAAATCGAAAAAATCGAGAAAGACAAAGAGGGTTTTATTTTAAACGGCTCCGAAAAAGCAAATGCCGTTATCGTTGCGGGAGGCGGTAAATCCGCCAAGGTTCAGGGGTCGGACGGTTCATGCTTCGAGCTGCTTAAATCGCTGGGAGTAAAAATAAATCCAACCTTCCCGTCATTAACCGGAATTGTTATCAAAAAGAAAAACAAGGCTCTTAAAGGAATAAGGGCAAAGGGCGAAATTCTCATTGTGGACTCCGGGCGGGTCAAGGCATCCGCAAAGGGCGAACTTCAATATACCGATTACGGGATTTCCGGTATTCCCGCAATGAACGTATCAAGAGCGGTATCGGAGCATTTTGCACTTCATAAAAAAGGACAAATTTTAATGGCGGTAAACTGCATGCCCGATTTCTCCGCAGAGGAAATTTTTGACTACATAATACAGCGAAAAAAGTCCAATCCAAGCCTTAAATGCGAGGATTTGCTTTCAGGCGTTATGCCTAAGCAGCTGGGAATTGCAAAAATCGAAAAAGCGGGAATAAACAGATCGTCACCTTTAAGCTCCGTAACAAAAAGCTCAGCGGCGGCTTTAACGGAGATTTTAAATTCCGACATATTCGAAATAAGCGGCGTTTTGGGTTTTGACCACTCCAAGGTTACAGCCGGCGGCGCAGATTTGTCTTTTTTTGACAATGAAACCCTTGAGGCGAAAAAGCTGCCCGGACTTTTTGCCTGCGGAGAGGTTTTGAATATCGACGGAATATGCGGAGGATATAATTTAGGCTGGGCGTGGAGCTCCGGAAGAGCCGCAGGAAAGGCTGCGGCGTTATATCTCGCACGCCGATAAATATTTGACATTTTTTATTATGGGACTTTGGTGAAAATTATGCTGAGAATAAATGAGCTGTCCGTCTCCCTTGACGAACCGAAAGAAAATTTAAAAAAAGCTGCCGCCGGCGTAATCGGCGTAAATCCCGAGGATTTTCTGTCCTTTGAGGTTGTCAGGCAGTCTGTGGATTCACGGCAGAAAACCATCAGACTTGTATACTCCGTGGAGGTCGCTCTGCCCTTCGGTGAAGAGGATATTGCCGCAGGTTTTCCGAAAAATAAAGTTACACTTGTTGAAAAATACAAGTACGAGCTGCCCGAAAACAGAAGGACGTCATATCTGCGTCCCGTTATTGTGGGGTTCGGTCCCGCAGGAATGCTGTGCGGTCTTATGCTTGCAAAATCGGGACTTAAGCCTCTTATCATAGAAAGAGGTCATGACGTTGACAGGCGAAAAAGGGACGTGTCCGATTTTTGGACGAAGCGAATACTCAACACAAATTCAAACGTTCAATTCGGCGAGGGCGGCGCAGGCACTTTTTCAGACGGCAAGCTTACAACGGGAATAAAGGATCCGCGGTGCAGAGAGGTATTTAATGTTCTTCACTCTCACGGGGCGCCGGACGATATTATGTATTCCGCAAGACCGCATATAGGCACGGATCTGTTATCGGGCATTGTGAAAAATATCCGCAGCGACATAATATCCATGGGCGGTGAAATCAGATTCGGCTGCCGTCTTACCGACATCATATCGGCAAATGACTTTGTTCATGGCATTACAATCACCGATGAGAATGGCAAAAACGAGGACATTGAAACGGACTGCGTTGTGCTTTGTATAGGTCATTCCGCAAGAGATACGGTTAAAATGCTTTTTGACAAGGGCGTTAAGATGGAGCAGAAGGCTTTTTCCGTAGGCACGAGAATTGAGCATCCTCAGGAATTTATCAACAAGGCTCAATACGGTAAAATGTGGAACGATCCGAGACTGGGAGCAGCCGATTACAAGCTGTCCAATCACCCTTTGCACGGCAGAGGCGGTTATACATTTTGTATGTGTCCGGGAGGAACCGTAGTAGCCGCTTCAAGTGAAGAGCGGGGAATGGTTGTAAACGGCATGAGTGAGTATGCCAGAGACGGTGAAAACGCCAACGCCGCAATTCTTGTGGGGATTGAGCCGTCATACTTTGAGGATAATCACCCGCTGTCGGGAATTGAGCTGCAAAGGCAGATTGAAAGGGCGGGCTTTGAACACGGCGGATGTGATTATACCGCTCCGGCTCAGCTGCTGGGGGATTTTATCAGCGGAAGTCCGTCGTTAAAAGGCGGCAGCGTAAAGCCGACTTGTCCCACAGGCGTCACATATACGGATATGAGGGCCGTTCTTCCAAGGTATGTGACGGACACTATCGGCGAGGCAATAACGGCATTTGACAAAAAAATGCCGGGGTACGCCATGAAGGATGCCGTTTTTACGTTTCCCGAAAGCAGAAGCTCCTCCCCTGTCAGAATTTTAAGAGACGAATTTTTCCAAACTAACATAAGAGGTCTTTATCCCTGCGGCGAGGGAGCGGGATATGCGGGAGGCATTGTATCCGCAGCCGTTGACGGGATGCGCTGCGCCGAAGCGGTTCTGAATGATGAGACATAAAACAGTTTCCGAACATATACCGAAAACCTTAAAAATTTATTCATAAATATTGCATTATTTCTGTTGAGTATTCCGACTGAATATGGTATAATATGTTGATAGAAAAGAAAACCGGAGGGTTTGATATGGGTTTTTATAAAAATTTATGTCCCGGCTGTATGAATGAAGTTGGCGATGCAGAGGTTTGTCCCTTCTGCGGATTTGACCTTAAAGCGGAGCAGCAGTCTCCTTTCCTTGCCTATGGTTCTGTAATTGCCGGCAAATACGTTATCGGCGATGTGCTTGAACAGAACAGCGAGGGCGTAACCTATTTGGGGCTTGACACTATCACCAACAACTGTGTCAGAGTCAGGGAATTTTTACCCTTTGAAATATGTACAAGAGAAAAAAATGAGCTGAAAATCACTCCGAACACCTCATATGATATTACTTATGAGAGCCTCCGCAAGGACTTTCTCTCCATGTGGCACGCTCTTATGAAGCTTAAAAATTCCGACAATCTCATTTCCGTTCTCGATGTATTTGAAGCGAACAACACCGTATACGCCATTGCCGAAGCGGACGGAAATATGACTCTTGCCGATTATCTCAGCGAAAACGGAAACACTCTATCCTGGGATACGGTAAAAGAAAAGCTTTTGCCCGTAACGGACGCCTTAACCGAAATAAACAATGCGGGACTCGTTCACGGCTGCATTTCTCCCGACACGTTGTTTTTGTGCGGCAACGGGAAATTCAAGCCCTGGGGCTTCAGCATACGGGACGAGAGAAAAGCGGAAAGAGTCATTTCCACAGACATCCGTCCGGGCTACGCCGCAATTGAGCAATACGCCAACGATATGCAGCTGACGCCCGCCACCGATGTTTACGGATTTTGCGCAACTCTTTACAGGTGCGTTACGGGTTCTGTGCCTATTGATGCGGAAATACGTTCAAAGGAGGACACTCTTTCAATTCCCGCCGAATATGCAAAGGAGCTTCCCGATTATGTTCTCCACGCCTTTTTAGGCGCAATGCAGGTTCAGCCGAAAACAAGGACACAGGATATTCAGTCCTTCAAATTCTCCCTGACAAGAGAGGGCTATGAAAGCCTGAAAGCGAAACAAAACGGTTTGAACAGCACCGTTTTGGTGGATCCCCTTTCAGATATCAAGCCCGGAGATTTAAATTCTGAGCAAAAGACATCGACTGTTGTTTCTTCTTCAACTCCGGCAATTCCCGTTCTGAAAAAGGATGCCGTTGTCGAAAAGAAAAACAATACGGCTGCGACAATCCTCATGTGCTTCAGCATAATTTTTGTTATGATAATTTTCTTCATATGTCTTGTGCTTACGGGCATAATAACAATTAACACGGGAGGGACCTCAACCGCTCAGGTTGTGACCATGCCCGACTTTACGAACCGCTCAAAGGACGACGAGGCAATTGTGGAGGCGGCGGAAAAATACGGCTTTAACATAACTCTTCAGCCTGCTTCATCCTCAACCGTCAGCGAGGATCTCATTTTTGAGCAAAGTATAGCCGCAGGCACTCAGGTTGCCGTCGGTACGTCTCTCATATTAACATACAGCAAGGGAGTTTCCACTGTAACCCTGCCGAACTTTATAGGAATGACGTTTACGGAAAGCGTATACTATCTGGGAAGGCTTAATCTCTCTTACAATATTGTGGAAAAGAAAAACACGGGATCGGGAACGGCCGGTCAGGTTGCCTCCATGACTCCCGCTGCCGGCTCCGTAGTTTACGAGGAAACCGAAATCACGCTTGAAATCTGGGGCGAGGTTGGGGGCACCGACAGCTCGTCCGGCACGGTAACAGGCTCCGATACGGGCAGCGAGATCACATCCTCGGATTCAATCTTAGACAGTATTTACGGCAGCTTAAGCGACAGCGTCAGCAGCTTGAGAGATACAATTGAAAGCTTCCTTAACTGATAAAAATTTTATGATATATGAAAAGAGTGGAATGCATTTGCTTAATGATTTAAAAGCGGAATATCTATCCGGTATTTCAAGTTATACCGAGCTTAGAGCTCAGGTAAATACAATGTACGGAGTGAGCATTGTTTCCGGAAATCTTGTGGACAATTCAAGAAGTCAGACAAGCGGAGTCAATGCGAGAGTTTACAAAAACGGCGTTTACGGTTTTTCCTCCATGGGAGAATATTCCGATGAAAGTGTTAAGGCGGTAATCGACGCAGCCCAACGCAACGCTCTGTTTATGGACAGAAGGGTAAACAAGGGCAAGCCTCCCCTGTGGGACACTGCGCCCGCCGACTTTACGGAAAAAAGGGACTTTGTTGAAATCCCTCAAAAAATCCTCATTGATTACGCCAAAGAGCTTGACGAATATATTAACGGCAAGTATCCGGATCTTGCGTCAAGAAGCGTTATGATAAGATGCGACAGCATTGAGCGTTTGCTCCGTGTTAGCAACGGCAGCCGCTCTCACAGCATAAGCCCCAGATCCTGCATTTACGTGTCAATGACGACGGAAGCCTCGGACGGCTCTGCAATTGAACTGTTTGACATTATGGACTGCGGAAAGGGCTATTTCAGCGATTTATTCACGGAGCCGAAGGAGCTTTACGAAAAGGCGGACGAACTTTACACAAGGCTTATGGCAAAGCGTGACGGCGTTTTCTCCGATGCGGGAATTTGCGACTGCATAATCGATTCTTCAATAGCGGGAATGATAGCTCACGAGGCGGTAGGTCATACTGTTGAGGCCGATCTTGTTATGGCTGGGTCGGTTGCGGCATCAAAATTAGGCTGCCGTGTAGCGTCTGAAAAGGTATCAATCACAGATTTTGCGCACACCGCCTTCGGAAAAGAGGCTCCCCTCCCCGTTTATGTGGACGATGAGGGAGTTGTATGCGAGGATGCGCCGTTAATCAAAGACGGCATTCTTGTGGGATATATGAACAACAGGGACAGCGCTGTAAACTTTAATATGAAGCCTCAGGGCAATGCAAGAGCATTCAGCTTTTCCGATGAGCCTCTTATAAGAATGAGGAATACGGCCATTCATCCCGGCACGGATAAATTAAGCGATATGATAGCGTCCATTGACAAGGGGTATTATCTTACAAAAACCATGAACGGTCAAGCGGACACCACCGGCGAGTTTATGTTCGGCATAACCATGGGTTACGAAATCAAAAACGGCAAGCTGGGCAAAGCCATCAGGGACACAACAATTTCAGGCGTTGCCTTTGACATGCTCAAAACGGTGGATATGCTTTCGGATGAGGTTGCATGGTCGTCCTCCGGCTATTGCGGAAAAAAACAGCCTATGCCCGTTTCGGACGGCGGTCCCGCTGTTAAATGCAAAGTAAATATCGGGGGAAGATAAGGAGAAGCGTTATGGAAATTTCCGAAATAAAAAATTTAGCTCAATATACCCTTTCCTGTCTTAAAAAATACGGCGCAGACGATGCGCAGTGCAAGCTGACGTTCGGATCTGTGGATGAAATAAACGTAGATGCCGGAGAGTTCAGCCTTATGAGATCCACCTTTGACAGCTCCGTTACAATGAAGGTTATAAAAGACGGAAAAAAGGGCGTTATAGGAATAAACAAAACCGATAAGCAGTCCATTGACAAGGCTGCGAAGGAATGTGTTGAAAATGCGGAGGTTTCGGCGGTTGACGACTGTCTCTCCATATCGGACAATCAGGAAAACGAGGATTTTGTCTACGGCGTCGACACTCCCGACCGAGATAAGCTTTTCGACCGCATTAACGAGTATATAAAGGACATTGAAGCGGACTATCCAAAGGTATTTATAGAGCAGCTTATTGCCGATTTTTCGGAAGCTCAATCTGTCTTTGCGAATACCAACGGCGTTGAGTTTTCATACAAATGCGATTATTACTCAATGGGCTCCATGTATTCGGCTCATGACGGTGAAAAAACAACCTCATTTAACTCTCTTGGGATTGATTTCAGCGATCTTGACAAGAAGATTATCGATCAAGGCATAGGGAGAATGATGTACGCCCTTTGCGAAAAGGAGCTTGACGCTGTACCTTATGAGGGGAAATTCACCGGAACGGCGGTAATCGCTCCGTCCTGTCTGGGAGATATTATCGGCACGGCGGTCAGCAATTTCACAGGAGACGACATGATAATCGATTCCACAAGCCCATGGAGAGATAAGCTGGGTGAAAAGGTGGCATCGGACAAATTAACCGTTAAGCTTATACCTATTGACGACAGGGTTATCGGCGGAGAAAGATACACCGGAGAGGGATATAAAACGAAAAACTGCACTGTCATAAACAAGGGCGTTTTGGAGAGCTTTACACTGTCCGAGTACGCTGCGAGAAAATCCGGTGAAAAAAGATGCTCCACGCTCAGCGGCTGCATGGAGGTGGAAGCAGGCGACACTCCATATGAAGACCTTATAAAAAATATTGATCAGGGCATTCTCGTTTGCAGGTTTTCAGGCGGAGTACCGGCAGGCAACGGCGATTTTTCAGGCGTTGCGAAAAACAGCTTTCTTATAGAAAACGGCAAAATTACGAAGCCCATACTTGAAACCATGATAAGCGGCAATCTCAGAGATATGATGCAGAACGTAACCGCCGTATCAAAAGAAACGGCTCAGGACGGCTCTTGCGTATTCCCCTGGGTGGCTTTTGACGGAGTAACAGTATCCGGCAAATAGAACAAAAAAATTATAGTTTAAGTAAGCACTGATCAAGTCGAGCGAGTCGAGCTTCACGGATTTTTTTGCAAGACAAGGAGCAAAGCACAAGGAATACCGGCGTATAAGGAGCTTTGTTATGATGTATTGCAGAAAAAAGAGCGACAGACGTTGTACTCAGCAGCTTCGTAAAATTTAATCGGTGCTTAACTTAGCATATAATACCGTAGCGGATGCATTAAAAAAAGGCATTTGTTACGGTATTTCGTATTTAATAATAAAAAGATTGGCATAATGACAGTATTTAAAATTTTGTACATATCTTATCTTTTTACATAAAGCCAAATATTACATTCACCAAAAAGACTTTAAATCGGATTTAGATGTAATTGCCAACCTGTCAAGCGCTGCCTTATTTGTCTATGAAACCTATTGACAAAGTAGGAAATGGGTGTTATACTTTTACAGAGAAAAAAGTTTTAAATCGTCATAGTTCATATTAGGGCATGCAAAGCACTCTCAATTAGGTATGTATTTTAGATATGAAGAATATGTATATCAGATTTAAAGCAATCAGTAGAAAGCAAGGTTATGTAATGAAAACAAAAGCAAAAACCAAAACTATTATTTTGCCTATAGTTGCGGCGGTAGTTGTGATTGCGGCTGTTTTAGCAATAGTAATACCGAGAACAAGCGGAGATTCAGCCGATGCAGTAAATGCCGAAACCACACGGAAATCAGCGCAAAGCGGCACAGATATACCTGTATTCACGGGTAATATTGAGATTAATGAAAGCGAAATTACCGAAACGGCAGCGTTTTTTGATTACGATGCAGACAGTGCAACTGTAGAGGTGTTTGCGGTCAGAGCTTCGGACGGAACTGTTCGATTGGCACTGAACACCTGCCAAGTATGCATGGGTTCGCCATATGCATATTTTGTGCAAAGCGGTGACAGCTTTATATGCCAAAATTGCAACAATTCATTTAATACAGATAATATCGGAATTGAGAAGGGCGGCTGTAATCCAGTACCGATAACGGCAGAATATTATGAAACCACAAATGGGGTAATAACAATTTCCTCGGATTTTCTTGAAGGATATAAAAATCAGTTTGCAAATTGGAAAAGCTTTTAGGTGATATGCCGTGAAAAAAATATGCCTTAATGTGGAGTCCATGAAATGCGCCGCCTGTGAAACAAGTGTTGAAAACGCTGTTAAAAAGGTTGACGGAGTAAGCACCGCAAAAGCAAACTGCGAAAAAAACACCTTGATTGTTGAGTTTAATGATCCGGCAAGTGAAGAATTAATAAAAGCCGCCGTTATCAGGGCGGGTTACGGCATTTCAGACAAACAGAAAAACAATAAAAATTCAATCTATATTCTTGTGATAATATTAGGCTTATATGTTATTGCAACGCAATGCGGACTTACGGAGGCCTTCCAAAAATTTCCCACAGTAAGTGAGGAAAAGGTCAGCTATGCGGTTTTGTTTGTTATCGGTCTTTTAACCTCGGTTCACTGTATCGCAATGTGCTCGGGCATTAATCTGGCTCAAAGCGTCAATTCCTCGGAGAAAAACCCCGTGTTAAAGGGCTTATCGTACAATCTCGGCAGACTTACGGGATATACTGTTGTCGGCGGTGTTCTCGGTTTGATAGGAGAAGCGGTTGCCATAACGCTTAAGGTACGAGGAATAATAGGCATAATTGCAGGTGCATTTATGGTAATAACCGGAGTAAATATGCTTGGCAATTTCGGATTGTTAAAAAGGTTAACGCCAAAAATGCCGAAAGGATTATCGACTGCTATGGCAAAATTCAGCCGGCACGGTTCTTTTGCGGTGGGCTTGGTAAATGCTTTCATGCCATGCGGTCCTTTACAGTCAATGCAGCTCTATGCAATAGCCTGCGGAGGTTTTATATCCGGTGCGCTTTCTATGTTCTTTTTCTGCTTAGGTACAATACCGCTGATGTTTACATTCTTCTTAGCGGCCGGAGTTCTAAAGAAAAAAGCGAGGGATGTTATGCTTAATGTAAGTGCTGTACTCGTTTTTGTATTCGGAATATATATGCTGCAAAACAATTTTGCTCTTACCGGAATATCCCTGCCGTCAATATCTCAGTCGTCAAGCGGAAATATAATAACGGCAACGGTAAACGGCGATAAGCAATATATATCATCATCACTTCACTCAAACGGATTTGACGATTTGCAGGTGGAAGCACATATACCCGTTGTGTGGACTTTAACTGTAGATTCCGATACACTCAACGGATGCAATAATGAAATTGTAATCGCAGAATATAACATACAAATAAAATTGCAGGAGGGTGAAAACATAATTGAATTTACGCCGACCGAAGAAGGAACATTCACCTATACCTGCTGGATGGGAATGTTAAAAAATACAATTACGGTAGTATAAAAATGTTTGTTCTTTCAATAAATTTCAAAACAGCCGATTTGTCTCTTCGCGAGGCGTTTTCGTTTGATAATAAAAAAACGGCTGCTCTTTTTAAAATATTAAAATTAAATCAAACAGAAGCCTGTGTATATCTTTCCACCTGTAACAGGTGCGAAATTTACGGCAGCGGAGACCCATATAAGGCGCTGTCGGTTTTTTGCAAATTTGCGGGTGCAGATGAATATACCGTTAAAAGCCATATTTTAATTTACAATAGTAAGAGAGCAATTAATCACCTTTTTCGGGTATGCTGCGGGTTTGAATCCATGGTCTGCGGAGAGGATGAGATACTCGGTCAAATCAAAAAGGCCTTTGAGTTTTCGCAAAAAATTTCCTTCACAAATTATGAGATTAACGAAAGCTTTAAATGTGCAATAACCTGCGCAAAAAAGGTGAAGACAAACACTCTGATTTCAAAAAGCTCCGTGTCCGTTGCAACTATTGCTGCGGGCGTTTGCCATAAATTTTCGGCAGACAACAAAACGGTTATGCTGATAGGTGCAGGTGGTGAAATCGGGGGTAAGGTTTTGAAAAATCTGCTTTCATACGATGACTTTACGATTCTTGTTACATCCCGCAATATCAGTAAAAAGGAAAATCCAAAATCAAACCTGAAGTATATTGAATACAGCAAGAGATATAGTTATGTTGATGAAGCCGACATTGTAATTTCAGCAACCAAAAGCCCGCATTTTACGATTTTGTATGATAATTTGAAAAGCTGCATCAAAACCGATAAAAACCGTTTATTTATTGACCTTGCGGTACCAAGAGATATAGATGATGAGATAAAGAAAATTACCGGCTTAACACTGACGCAAATTGATGATTTTAATAAGATTGCCGAAAATAACAGTGAAATTAAAGTTAATGAAATGCAATTTGCCAATGATATTATCGCCGAATACGAGGATGAGCTTTTGAAGACACTGGAGTTTCACAAGCTTGTTCCCACAATTAATTCAATAAAAGATCTTGAAATTCGCAATTTTATATATAATTTCAGAGATTGCGCAACTGCAAATGAGCTTGAAAGCTTTATTACAGTGCTTGAAAAAATGCAAAAAAATGACAGTTAATGGAAGGCGGAGTGGCTGATGACTTTGTTTCCGTTTTTTGAGGATATAGAAAACAAAAGCTTCTTAATAGTAGGTGGGGGAAAGGTCGCAAAAGAAAAAAAAGACAAGCTCAGTTTATTTACAGATAAAATTACTGTCGTGGCAGAAAACACGGAGCTTACCGGCGTTCATGTTATAAAAAGAAAATTCAAAGAGTCGGATATCGATGCTGCCGATGTTGTGATATGCGCAAGTGACGATAACGAGTTAAATTCACATATTGCAGCGCTTTGCCGCAAAAAAAATATTCCCGTAAATGTTGCAGACAATCCGTCTCTCTGCACATTTATATTCCCTGCTCTGATAAAGCAAGGAGATTTGACTGTAGGAATTGCAACGGCGGGTAAAAGCCCCGTTTATTCTGCATACATAAAAAAGGAATTTGAAAAAGTAATACCGGATAATACCGAAAAAATTATAGATGAACTTTGGCTTTTAAAAAATCAGCTTAAATATACGGTGCCCAAACAAAGTGAACGGGCAAAAATACTGAAAAAAAAGTTATCGGAGCTATTTTTATGACAAACATCATTATAGCAACTCGTTCAAGCCGTCTTGCGATGGTTCAAACTCAAATAATTAAAGATTCAATAGAAAGTCAAGGAGTCGGCGTAACTGTTGAAAAGGTTCAAACCAAGGGGGATAAAGACAGAAAAAGTCCGATAAATGAAATCGGAGGCAGAGGTCTTTTTGTAAGAGATATTGAAGAATACCTGATTGACGACAGGGCTGACATTGCCGTACACAGCGGTAAGGATTTGCCTTATACGCTTGCAAGCGGTCTTATTGTTGCGGGAATACCTAAAGCGGCAGCCGGCGAGGATTGCTTGATTTACAGAAAAGACATAACTCTTGAAAATGGCATTCTCATAGGAACCGGAAGTCCGAGAAGAATAGCAGAGTGCAAGAAATTTTTTCCAAATGCAAAATATGAAAGTATTAGGGGCAATGTTGATACCAGACTTGAAAAATTAAAAAAAGGACAATATGATGCAATCATTCTTGCAAAAGCAGGTCTTGACAGAATGAATGTCGATTTGTCCGAATTTAATGTAAAGGTGTTTGATACGAGCGAATTTATACCGTCTGCCTGCCAAGGAATAATCGCCGCAGAGTGCAGAGAAAACGACAGCGAAATTGTTGAGCTTTTGCACAGCATTAGCGATGATATTTCAGCAAAGAGATTTGAAGCAGAGAGATATATGTTTTCCCTAATGCAGGCAGATTGCAGTGTTCCGCTTGGCGTTCATTCAAAAATTGACGGAGAAAACATAGAAATATCGGCGATGTACTGCGGCAAAAGGTCTGTTAAATCGGGAGCCTTTGAAAATTACAAATTGCTTTGCCGTGAAATTAAGGATGAAATATATGGATAAAGGAACCGTTACGATTGTAGGAGCAGGCTGCTCAAAGGAATTGATAACCGTCAGCGGTCTTGAAAAATTAAGAAATGCTGATGTCGTGGTCTATGATGATCTGATTGATGACGATTTGTTGCTTGAAGTAAAAAGCACGGCGGAAAAAATATATGTTGGGAAAAGATATAAAAATCACAGCAAAAATCAACAAGAAATTAACCGCATACTAATTAAAAAGGCAAAGGAAAATAAGAATGTGGTTCGATTAAAAGGCGGAGACAGCTTTGTTTTCGGAAGAGGCTCAGAGGAAATCATTGCTCTTGAAAAAGAAAATATCCCTTACCAAACCGTTGGCGGTGTAACCTCCGCTGTTGCCGTGCCTGAGCATTTCGGCATACCTGTAACATACCGCAGCGTTGCTAAATCATTTACGGTGGTAACAGGAAGCTCGGCGGATGAAAGCACTGAAAATTATGCAGCCCTCGCAAAGCTTGACGGCACGCTGGTTTTTCTTATGGCTTTACACGATATTGATGAAATATGCGCTGCTCTAATCAGAAACGGAAAGGACAAAAACACTCCCTGTTCCCTGCTTTCAAGAGGATATTGTCCGGATGAAAAAAGAATTGACGGTTCTTTAAGCAATATCTCCGACAAGGTAAAAGACGCAAAAACTCCGGCAATTTTCGTTGTCGGTACAGTATCGTCAATGCACCTTTGCAGAAATGATTTTCTGCCGTTAAGCGGTGCAAGCGTAACCGTTACAGGAAGTAAAAATTTTTCTTCAAAGCTGTGTAAAGAACTAAATTCTTTAGGTGCGTATACACAAAACAAAGCGAATTTAAAAATTGTTCCGCTTACAAAAAATATTCCAACTGATTTTTCAAAATACACCTGTGCCGCTTTTACAAGCGCAAACGGAGTAAAGCTTTTTTTCAGCTTCTTAAAGGAAAAGAAAATTGATTTACGAAATCTTTTTAATTTAAAATTCGCCTGTATCGGAGTTCAATGCGCAAAAGAGCTTTCAAAGAACGGATTCTATGCGGATTTGATACCCGAAAAATTTACAGTCAAAGCAATGGGAAATCAGCTTGCAGCGGAGCTTTCTCATGATGACAGAGTTTTGATTTTACGCTCGGCAAAAGGCTCTGATGATTTACTTGTTTATTTGAAAAACGCAAATATAATGTTTGATGATGTTCATATTTACACAACCGAACCAATGTCGGAAAAAACTAATGTGAATACGGATTATATTACATTTTCAAGCGCCGACGGTATTCGTGCCTTCTTTGAAAACGGTTCAAGGATTAATAATGCGCAGCCGGTTTGCATTGGCGAAATTACGGCAAAGCAATTAAGAAAATATACCGATATAATTCCCATTGTTGCAAAAGAGCAAACAGCAAACGGTATTGTAACGGCAATTAAGGAGGACAGACTTAATGAAAAGATTCAGAAAATTGAGACAGAATGAAAAAATGCGTTCTTTTGTGCGTGAAAACAAAATAAGTACAGATGATTTAATATACCCTATTTTCGTCAAGGACGGAGAAAGCATTAAGGAGCCTATCGAATCAATGCCCGGTATTTTTCGATACAGCATTGACATGCTTGATGAAATATTAAATGAAATTATCACAAATAAAATTCAATCGATTCTCATCTTTGGCATACCGTCAAAAAAGGATGAAAAGGGAAGCGGTGCATATGACGAAAACGGAGTCACCCAAAAAGCCATAGGACATATAAAAAAGAAATACCCAAACATTTTAATTATAGCCGATGTTTGTCTTTGCGAATATACTTCTCACGGTCATTGCGGAATTGTAAAAAACGGTGAAATTTTAAATGATGAAACCCTGCCGTTTCTGTCCAAAACCGCAGTTTCTCTCGCAGAAGCAGGTGCCGATATTATTGCGCCGTCGGATATGATGGATGGCAGAGTTGAAGTTATTAGAGACGCTCTTGATGAAAACGGTTTTATTAATATTCCTATTATGAGCTACAGTGCAAAATTCGCTTCCGCATATTACGGTCCGTTTCGTGAAGCGGCGGGGTCGTCTCCTTGTTTCGGCGACAGAAAATCATATCAAATGGATCCCGCAAACGGCAGAGAAGCAATGGCGGAAATAAAGCAGGATTTAGCAGAGGGTGCCGACATGATTATTATTAAGCCCTCACTTGCCTACGGTGACATTTTATTATCCGCAAGAAAAGAATGTGAAGTGCCTTTAATTGCGTACAATGTCAGCGGAGAATATGCAATGGTAAAATTTGCAGCCGAAAAGGGATTTATAAATGAAAAACAAATCGTTCTTGAAAACATGCTGTCGCTAAAGCGTGCGGGTGCAGACAGAATTATCACCTATCACGCACTTGATATTGCGAGGTGGCTAAATGAATAATACCAAATCAGAGAAGTATTTTGAAAAAGCACAGAAATACATACCGGGAGGAGTAAACAGTCCCGTTCGTGCATTTCGCTGTGTAACCGGAAATCCTCTTTTTATCAAGCGGGCAAACGGCGCATATATTTACGATGAAGACGACAACGAATTTGTTGATTATGTTTGCAGCTGGGGACCCTGCATTTTGGGGCATGCAGACCGCAGGATTATCGATGTCGTTAAGGCCGAGTGTGAAAACGGTCTGACGTTCGGTGCTCCCACTGCGAAGGAAACAGAGCTTGCCGAAATGATTTGCAACGCAATCCCCTGCGCTGAGCAGGTTCGGCTTGTTTCAAGCGGTACGGAAGCGGTTATGAGTGCAATTCGTCTTGCAAGAGGTTACACCGGAAAAAATAAAATAATAAAATTCAAAGGAAACTATCACGGTCACAGTGACGGCTTGCTTGTAAAGGCAGGAAGCGGATTGCTTACCGAAAGTGTTGCGGACAGCTCAGGTGTACCCGAGGGATATGTCAAAAATACGCTTCTTGCCGATTATAATGATGAAAAATCCGTGGAGCGTATATTCAAAAATAACGACGATATAGCGGCTCTTATTGTTGAACCTGTTGCCGCTAATATGGGAGTAATTCCGCCTAAAAAAAGCTTTCTCAGGTTTTTGAGAGATATTTGTGCGAAAAACAATACTATTTTGATTTTTGATGAGGTTATAACAGGCTTCCGTTTATCCTACGGCGGAGCAGGAGAATATTACGGGGTAATGCCCGATTTGGTGACGCTCGGCAAAATTGTAGGCGGAGGAATGCCGCTTGCCGCATATGCCGGAAGAGCTGATATTATGCAGTGCGTTGCTCCCGTCGGAAATGTATATCAGGCGGGTACCTTGTCGGGCAATCCGATTGCGGTAACGGCAGGTATTCAAACATTGAAAATATTAAGGGAAAATCCCGACATTTACAACAAACTTGATAAAAACGGCGCAGTGCTTGAAAATGTGTACAAGGAAAAGGGAATCAATGCAAATCGAGTCGGCTCGCTTTTGAGCGTATTCTTTACGGAAGATGAGGTTACAGATTACAGCAGTGCGGTAAAATCCGACCAAAATACTTTTCGCAAATACTTTTATCAAATGCTTGAAAACGGTATATACATTGCACCAAGCCCATTCGAAGCAATGTTTATCTCGGTCTGCCATGAAGAAAAGGAAATAGAAAAAACCGTCTCGACCATCAGACATCTAAAGGGTATCATTTAATATTTTTTGATTTTGGTATTGACATTTTATTGCTGATAGGTTATTATTAATTACATACTAACCCTACTAACCCGATAGGAAAAATCAACTTTTGATTTTACACATAAATCAAAAAAAGGGATATTATTATGGATCATGAAAAACTTAAAACGGATATTTTGATTATCGGCGGCGGTACAGCAGGCTGTTTTGCCGCAATTACAGCATCGGAGCTGTCGCTGGACACAAAAATAATCATTGCCGAAAAAGCCAATATCAAGCGAAGCGGCTGCCTTGCGGCAGGCGTAAACGCATTAAACGCCTATATTGCAAAAGGTCATACTCCCGATTTTTATGTTGACTATGCGGTATCAGACGCTCACGGTATCGCACGAGAGGATCTGCTTTTATCCATGAGCGAACGCCTTAATGAGGTTACAAAAAAATTAGAAACGCTCGGACTTGTAATACTTAAAGATGAAAACGGCGAATATGTTTGCAGAGGCAACAGAAATATAAAAATTAACGGTGAAAACATCAAGCCGATTTTGGCAAATGCAGTAAAAAGACTCAGCAATGTAACTGTAGTAAATAATCTTAATATAGTTGATTATATTACCGACGGAAACAGAATTGTCGGTGCTTGGGGCAACAGTGTCAATGAGGAAAAGCTTTATTTCATTTCCGCAAAAGAATCCATAATATGCACCGGCGGTGCGGCTGGACTTTACAAACCGAATAATCCCGGCTTTTCACGGCATAAAATGTGGTACTGTCCTTTCAACACGGGAGCGGGATACGCTATGGGAATACGAGCCGGTGCGGAAATGACAACATTTGAAATGCGTTTCATTGCGCTCAGATGCAAGAATACTATAGCACCGACAGGAACCATTGCTCAAGGAGTAGGCGCAAAACAGATAAATTCACTTGGCGAAAAATACGAAAGCAAGTACGGACTCAGCACTTCTCAAAGACTTTGGGGTACTGTTGAAGAAAATAAATCCGGCAGAGGACCATGCTATTTAAAAACTGATTCAATTACCGCCGAGCAAGCAGAAGATTTAGAAAAAGCATATTTGAATATGGCACCGTCGCAAACGCTCAAATGGGTTTCATCCGGAAAAAGAGCAGACAGCGAAAATGTGGAAATAGAGGGTACGGAGCCGTATATAGTCGGAGGTCATACAGCAAGCGGTTATTGGGTTGATAATAATCGAAAAACCACGCTTGAAGGCTTGTATGCGGCAGGAGATGTCGCAGGAGGCTGCCCTCAAAAATATGTCACAGGTGCACTTGCCGAGGGAGAAATTACCGCAAAGGCAGCATTAAAGGAATTGGACAGATTTGATAATTTTCAAATTTCCAACCGGTTTATTGATAAAATTACACTTGAAGCAGATCGGCGTTTTTCTTCTGCAAACACCGAAACCGCAGATGCAGTTGAGGCAAAAATGCAAGATATTATGGACACTTATGCAGGCGGAATAAAAACCAATTATTCCTATACACAGGAATCACTTGCTGTTGCAGAGAAAAAGATAAAAGAGCTGGAACAGGAGCTTGATAAAGTTCTTTGCAGTAATATGAGAGAACTTACTCATTTTTTTGAGGTGCGTGAACGGCTTACCGTATGTCTTGTTTTGATTGCTCACCTTTGCGCAAGGAGAGAAACAAGGTGGCACTGCTTTGCGGAAAATCTCTCCTTCCCCGACAAGGATGATGAACACTTTCTGAAATACATAAATTCAAGGCTTGAAAACGGAGAAATAAAAATAATCGAGCGGCAGCTTGCAAAAAGGTATGGCAAATATGAGTATCAGAATTAATGAGAACAAATGTGTATCTTGCCAAAGGTGCAGCGAGGTCTGTCCCGGAGGATTGATAGATATAAATGCAAAAACAGGAAAAGCGCAAATATTGTATCCCGAGGATTGCTGGGGATGTACATCCTGCTTAAAAGAATGTAGCACCGGAGCAATTGAATTTTTCTTGGGACCTGATATAGGTAATGAAAAGGTTTATATGCAGGTCGAAAAGAAGGGTTCCTTGCTCAACTGGAAATTTTATGATGAAAACGGTCTTATAAGAACGATTACCGTTGACAGTCAAAGTTCCAATAAATATTGAAAGGTATCAAAATTATGAGTAAATTAACCCATCTTGATGAGCTTGAAGCGGAAGCGATATACATAATGAGAGAAGTGGCGTCAGAATGCGAAAAGCCGGTTATGCTTTATTCAATCGGCAAGGATTCCTCGGTAATGCTTCATCTTGCAATGAAAGCATTTTATCCGCAAAAGCCTCCATTTCCGTTTTTACATGTAAACACAACATGGAAGTTTAAGGAAATGATAGAGTTTCGGGACAAAACCGCAAAAGAGTTAGGCATAGAAATGCTTGAATACATCAATGAGGATGGAGTTAAAAAAGGCATAAATCCGTTTGATAACGGCGCAGCGTATACGGATATAATGAAAACTCAGGCGCTTAAGCAGGCCCTCAATAAGTACGGCTTTACAGCGGCATTCGGCGGCGGAAGACGGGATGAAGAAAAAAGCAGAGCCAAGGAACGAATTTTCTCTTTCAGAAATTCTGCTCAGGCATGGGATCCCAAAAATCAGCGTCCCGAAATGTGGAAGCTCTATAATACGGAAATCAAAAAGGGCGAGAGCATCAGAGTATTTCCAATCTCCAACTGGACAGAAACGGATATATGGCAATACATAAAAAGAGAAAACATACCGATAGTTCCCCTCTATTTTGCTGCGGTTCGTCCGGTTGTTAAGCGTGACGGAAAACTGATTATGGTGGACGACGACAGAATGAGGCTTAATCCCGGCGAAAAGCCTATGATGAAAAGCGTGCGCTTCAGAACGCTCGGCTGTTATCCCCTTTCCGGCGGTATTGAATCAACCGCAACAACACTTGATGAAATTATTGAGGAAACGCTTTCATCTGTCGAAAGCGAAAGGACAAGCCGAATAATAGACAATGACGGAGGTTCTGCAAGCATGGAAAAAAGAAAGAGAGAAGGATATTTTTAATGAACGATTTGCTCAAATTCATAACATGCGGAAGTGTTGACGACGGCAAATCAACTCTTATCGGGCATATATTGTACAATGCAAAGCTTCTTTTTGCTGACCAAAAGGAAGCACTTGTTCTTGATTCAAAAGTCGGGTCAACTGACGGAAATATAGATTATTCTCTTTTGCTTGACGGACTGACGGCGGAAAGAGAGCAGGGAATTACTATAGATGTCGCTTACCGCTATTTCACAACCGATAAGCGTTCGTTTATCGTTGCGGATACTCCCGGTCACGAGCAGTATACAAGGAATATGGCTGTGGGGGCATCATTTGCTGATTTGGCGATTATTCTTGTCGATGCATCACAGGGAGTATTGGTACAGACAAAACGCCATGCAAGGATATGCAGCCTTATGGGCATTAATTATTTTATTTTTGCCGTGAATAAAATGGATCTGGTGTCTTACGACAACGCTGTTTTTAAAAGGATCGAGGAACAGATAAACACTCTTTCCGATGAATTGAAGCTGAAAAATATCAAGATTATTCCCGTATCGGCAACTGAGGGAGATAATATAACCGAAAAATCAGATAATATGCCGTGGTATGCAGGAGAGCCGATTTTGAACTATCTTGAAAATGTTGAGATTAAGAATACCGATGATGAAGCAGGATTTTATATGCCGGTTCAAAGAGTTTGCAGACCCAACAGAACATTCAGAGGATTTCAAGGACAGGTTGAAGCAGGCACCGTAAATATCGGCGATGAAATTACCGCTTTGCCGAGTGATGAAAAAGCACTTGTAAAGTCAATTACAGTCGGCGATAAGGAAAGTAAAAGCGCCTTTGAGGGACAGCCGGTGACGATAACTCTCAGCAGAGAAATAGATGTTTCAAGGGGAAGCGTTCTCTCTAAGGACAGCGGCATAAAAAATGCATGGCGTTTTAATGCGACTCTTTTATGGATGGATGATTCGCAGCTCGAAATTGGCAAGGAATATTTCATTAAGCTCGGCACAAGGAAAATTACCGGGAGTATAAAAGAAATAATTTATAAAACAGACATCAACAGCGGCGAAAAGCTTGAAACTTCATATATCACGAAAAATGAAATTGCCGTTTGTGAGATTATCCTTGACGAAAAAATTCCGATAAGCGAATTTAAAAAGCATAAAACTCTCGGCGAGCTTATCATAATAGACAGAGTTTCAAATATGACTGCCTCATGCGGTGTGGTTGAGGAAATAAAACTTGACGATGACGAGCTTTGCACTATAATCGAGGGCAACGGATTAAAAGCAAAAACCTATTTGTTTGATGAATTTTTCTATAATGAGAAAACATTTTCAATAGATAATTATTCTTTAAAGAACAATAATTACGGAATCAATGATGAAGTTCCACTCAAGGGAGAGAGCTACGAATACCCCAGATATTTTGACATTCTTGCTCTTGATTCCTGCACTGCTGTTCAAATAAGGGATGCAGTGGTAACAAATCTTATTCCCATTGATGATTATTTTTACTCAGGACTGCCTATTGTAAACGGTAAAGGATTTTTCATAAACATACATTCCAACGACGAACTTATATCATTCTTTGACGATGCAAAAGCTATAGATAAACAACAGCTTTACGAAAAATGGATGAAATTTGAAACCTACAGAAGAATTATTTTCTCTGCCGGAAATTGGGTAATATAAACCTTAAGGACAAGTGATAAATATGGATTTTAGAAAACTCTCCAAAGCACGGCAAAAGTATAACGAAAGAAAAGAGGAAAAATCACTTGAAATGAACACAATGCTCCTTCATTCAGCAAGACAGGAGCAGGATTTTATGGGTTCATCTTCCGTTCCGATTTTTCAAACAAGCGCTTTTGCTCATAAAACAGCCGAGGATTTAGAAAACATATTCAATAACAAAAAAGCGGGCTTTGCGTATTCACGGCTCGGTAATCCGACTGTAAATAACTTTGAAAAACGGATTGCCCGTCTCGAGGATGGTATATCCGCCACAGCTTGTTCGTCAGGCTCGGCGGCTGTTACATGCACTCTTTTGAATATTCTAAAAAGCGGTGATGAAATTATTGCTCCTACCGGCTTATACGGAGGGACACTTGATTTGCTCCATGATTTGAAGGCGTTTGGAATTAAAACGGTATATGTAAATGACTTTACATATGACAATATCGCTGCTGTCATAAATAATAACACAAAGGTGATTTTTGCTGAGCTTATCGGCAATCCAAAGCTCAATGTGATTGACGTAAATGAGATTGCCTCTTTAGCGCACAGAAACGATATTCCCCTTGTTGTGGACAGTACGACTGCAACGCCCGTTCTTGCAAAGCCGATTAAGCTTGGTGCTGATATCGTTATTCATTCATCGTCTAAATATATCAATTCAAACGGGAGTGCCATCAGCGGAGTTATTGTAGACGGAGGCAACTTCAAATGGAACAAAGAAAAATTTTCCGTTATGGGAGATTATCTTAAGTTCGGAAAAGGTGCATTCACAGCAAGGCTTAGAAATTCCGTTTGGCGAAATATCGGTGCCTGCTTAGCGCCCCTCAATGCATATCTCAATATCAACGGGCTTGAAACGCTCGGTATTCGTATGGAGAGAATTTGTACCAATGCACAGCGTTTGGCTGAGCATTTTAAAACGCTCAGATATGTTAAGGAGGTTAATTATCCGGGACTTAAGGATAATCCGTACTATCCGCTTATCCAAAAGCAATTCACTCACGGGTATGCCGGCGGAATAATTACAATTCGGGTCGAATCAAAAGAAAAGGCTTTTTCTGTCATAAATCACTTAAAATATGCTCTTAATATTTCAAATATCGGCGACACAAAAACTCTCGTAGTGCACCCTGCATCAACTATTTTCGCACATTCATCACAAGAGGAAAAGGAAGCCGCGGGAGTATATGACGATTTGATAAGAATAAGCGTAGGTATTGAGGATATAGAGGATATTATAGCTGATTTTGACAATGCATTTTTTACAGCGGACATGATGGAAATACTGTACGCAGGTGCAGATATATAAGCAGCAACCGATTAAATCACGCATGACTGCTGAGAATGCCGTTTGATTGCTGATTTTTGCAATCGCGCATCCGATGTACTCGATTTAGTTGATGCTTGTACAATAAACGATAAGGAGTGAGTAATTTGACAATTGACTATTCAGCACTTAAAGCCGGGGGATTTATGCGGCAAAAGCAGAAAAATACTTTTTCCCTTAGACTCCGTGTGGTAGGCGGAACAGTTACCTCAGAGCAACTAAAAGCCATTCAAGCTGTTGCTGATAAATACGGACACGGCTACATTCATCTGACTTCCAGACAGGGAATTGAAATTCCGTTTATAAAGCTTGAAGATATTGATGAGGTTAAGGTGCAACTTGCAAAAGGCGGTGTTGTCCCCGGAGTTTGCGGGCCGAGAGTAAGAACGGTCACTGCTTGTCAAGGCGGGCGATGTTGCCCGAGCGGATGTATAGACGCACTTGAAATTGCCGAAGAACTCGATTCAAGATATTTCGGAAGAGAGCTTCCCCACAAGTTTAAATTCGGCGTTACCGGATGTCAAAATAATTGCCTTAAAGCAGAAGAAAATGATTTTGGTGTTAAAGGCGGAATGATTATAAATTGGGATAAAGCCTCGTGTATTTTTTGCGGCGTTTGTGATAAAGCTTGCCGAAACGGTGCAATTACGATTCAAGACGGTAAAATAACTGTTGATGATGAAAAATGTAACAACTGCGGAAGATGCGTTACAGCTTGTCCTACAGAAAGCTGGCAAGGAAAAAGCGGCTACATAGTTTCTTTAGGCGGCACTTTCGGCAACGATATTGAAAAAGGCAGAGAGCTTTTACCTATCATTCCGGATAAAACTACATTATTCAGAGTAGCTGACACAGCAATCGATTTCTTTGCCGACAATGCAAATCCGTCGGAACGCTTTGCAAAAACCATCGACAGAGTTGGATGGGATAAATTAGAAGAAAAAGTTTTGGAGGCATATAATGGATGATTACAAAATAACAGACAAGGTAGATATTACGGATGTTGTTTGCCCGGTTACATTTGTCAAGGCGAAGGTTGCGCTTGAAGAACTTGACGACGGCGACATCTTAAGCATTCATATGAATGACGGCGAGCCGGTTCAAAATGTTCCGAGAAGCATAAAAGAAGAGGGTCATAAAATTATCAAGCTGATTTCAAATCAAGATAATACATATGACCTTATAGTGCAGAAAGTCGGTGAATGATATGGCGGAAAAATTAAACGACAGTACATTTGATGCTTATATTAATGAAAATGAATTGCCTGTACTGGCAGATTTCTATAACGACAGTTGTATACCGTGTAAAAGAATTTCTCCAATTATCAGTAAAGCTGAAGTTCAGTACAGTGGAAAAATAAACTTTGTTAAGGTTAATTGTCAAATGTGTCCAAAGCTTGTTGAAAAATATGAAATTACATCTGCACCTACTCTGGTTTTGTTTGTAGATAAAAAAGAAGCAAACAGACACTGCGGTGTAATAAGTGCGGATGCTTTTGATTTATTTATTAAAAATTCAGTAAAAGGAGAATAATGTTATGACTATTACAGTATCAGGCAAAAAGAAAGAATATCCACAGGGATTAACAGTAAAGCAACTTATTGATGCAGAAGATGTAGAAAGTCCGCTTTATGTTACCGTTACAATAAATGATGATTTTGTAAAATCTGATGAGATTGAAACAAAAGTAATCAATGATGGAGACGTGATAGAGTTTCTTTACTTTATGGGCGGTGGCTGCTGATGGCTTTTACAAATGAACAGCTTGAAAGGTACTCAAGACATATTATACTCAAAGAAATCGGCGTAAAAGGTCAAAAAAAACTTCTTAATGCTAAAGTTCTTATTATTGGAGCAGGCGGACTCGGTGCACCTGCGGCGCTGTATCTTGCTGCGGCGGGCGTCGGAACAATAGGTATTGCAGATGCCGATGAAGTTGATTTATCAAATCTTCAAAGGCAGGTTATTCACACAACCGCCGATTTAGGCAAAGCAAAGGTGGAATCTGCAAAGGAGACGATGCAGGCAATAAATCCCGATGTAAATGTAGTTACATATCACGAATTTATAGCGGCGGACAATATTGCCGATATTATAAAGGATTATGATTTTATTCTTGACGGTACCGATAATTTTCCGGCAAAATTTTTAATAAACGATGCGTGTGTTATGGCGAAAAAGCCCTTTTCTCACGCAGGAATAATTCGCTTTCAGGGACAGCTTATGACCTATGTTCCGGGAGAAGGTCCCTGCTACAGATGCGTATTTAAAAATCCGCCTCCGCCTGATGCCGTACCTACTTGCAAGCAAGCCGGAGTAATCGGTGCAATGGCAGGGGTTATCGGCTGCCTTCAGGCAATGGAAGCAATTAAATATATTACCGGCGCAGGCGATTTGCTTACGGGTTATCTTTTAACCTATGATGCTCTTAAAATGGAGTTCAGAAAAATCAAGCTGCCGAAAGACAATTGCTGTGCCGTATGCTCGGATAACCCTACAATTACAACGCTTATAGATTATGAACAAACAGAGTGCAGCGGAGTATAAAAAATGATTAAATTATCTTTATCTGATTATAATGCAATTGTCAGCCATGCCCGTGATAATTTGCCGAATGAAGCGTGCGGACTGTTTGGCGGAATTATTTGCGGCGGTTCAAAGGAAGTCAAAAAGGTTTATATGATGACAAATATTGATGCAAGCCCCGAGCATTTTTCAATGAACCCGGAAGAGCAATTGGCGGCTGTCAAAGATATGCGTAAAAACGGTTATGTTCCTCTCGGCAATTGGCACAGTCATCCGGAATCACCGTCCAGACCAAGCGAGGAAGACAAGCGTCTTGCATACGATAAAACGGCAAGTTACATGATTTTATCACTTATGGACAAGGAAAATCCCGTTCTTAACTCATTTGAAATATCCGCAGTGCAAAGCAAAAAGGAAGAATTGGAGATTAAGTAATGTACGATTTGGTAATAATCGGAGCGGGTTTTGCAGGGCTGACCTCGGCAATTTACGCATCAAGGGCAGGGCTTGATTTTACGGTATTGGAACAAGACGGGTTCGGCGGCGGTCAGATCACTTCAGCCTTTGAGATTGAAAATTATCCGGGTCTTCCCGGTGTAAGCGGTGCCGACTTAGCGGAAAATGTCAGAAAACAAGCTGTGGAATTAGGTGCGAAAATTGAACTTTCCATTGCAATATCCATAGAAAAATGCGATAATGAATTTATAATTCATACGCACTCCGGTGATGAAATTAAATCAAGGTGTGTTATTGTATCGACAGGTGCTGTGCCAAGGAAGCTGAACATCCCCGGCGAAAAGGAGCTTGTCGGCAGAGGAGTTTCATACTGCGCTCTTTGCGACGGTGCGTTTTTTACAGACAAGGATGTAATTGTTGCAGGCGGCGGAGATACCGCTGTAGAGGATGCATTGTACCTTGCTTCCATATGCAAAAATGTTACGCTCATGCTCAGAGGAACTGCATTTCGCGCAGCAAAGTCAGGAGTTGACAAGCTGCTTACGCTGCGGAATGTTTCCGTTTTATACGGCACGAATATTATTAAAATTGCCGGGGATAAAACCGTAAGCTCCGTTTGTATAAGGGATAAAAACGGTGAAAGAAGCTTCAATACAAGCGCTGTTTTTATCGCCGTGGGTACTGCTCCTGCTACAGACTGTCTTTTGAATTTGCCGCTTGAATCTGAAAATGGATATGCCGTTGCAAATGAGGATTGCAAAACGAATATTGACGGTCTGTTTGTTGCGGGCGATGTTCGCAAAAAGCCGCTGAGACAGGTTGTTACGGCAGCTGCTGATGGTGCAAACGCTCTTTACAGTGCGATTGAATATTTGAAGGATATTTAGGTAACCACTGATTACTTAAAAGCTACGGGAACTGAAATTATGCTTAATCAATTTTCAAGGACTCAACTTCTTTTCGGCAGTGAAGCTATGCAAAGGCTTGCCGAAAGCTCTGTTGCGGTTTTCGGTATAGGCGGAGTCGGCAGTTATACTGCGGAGGCGTTGGTCAGAAGCGGCGTGGGGACACTGGATTTAATAGACGACGATAAAATATGCTTGACTAATTTAAACCGTCAGGTTTTTGCCACTCGAAAAACAGTCGGGCAATATAAGGTGGACTGTGCGGAGCAGCGCCTGCTTGAAATTAACCCTAATATTAAAATTAATAAATATAAAAAATTTTATCTTCCGGAAAATCAGGATGAATTTGATTTCACTCAGTATGATTACATCGTAGACGCAATAGACACCGTATCGGGCAAAATTGCTCTTGCTGTGAATGCCCAAGAAGCAAATACTCCCATCATCAGCTCAATGGGTGCCGGCAATAAGCTTGACCCAACCGCATTTGAAGTTGCCGACATTTATGACACTTCTGTTTGCCCTCTTGCAAAGGTAATGCGCAGAGAGCTTAAAAAACATGGAGTAAAAAGCTTGAAGGTTGTTTATTCAAAGGAGCCTGCTCTAACGCCTTGCGATGATATGTCGATAAGCTGCAAGAATAATTGTATCTGTCCGCCCGGCACTGCAAGGAAATGCACCCAAAGACGGCAGGTTCCGGGCAGCAACGCATTTGTTCCGCCGACGGTAGGATTGATCATCGCCGGTGAGGTAATAAAAGATATTGCGTTAAATCGTTTATGATGTTCATATTCACATAAGCAAGCCATTTTTTTAAGAGGTTGTCACTTTATGAAACAAACAAACATAATATTTTATTTTACAGATCAGCAGCGATGGGATACCGTAAATGAAGCCGTAATGCCCAATGTTTGTTCACTTGCCGAGGAAGGTGTTTGGTTTGAAAACAACTTCACCTGCCAGCCGGTGTGCGGACCTGCCAGAGCCTGCCTACAGACCGGTGTTTACGCCACACAGTGCGGCTGTTATTGGAACGGCATAGCACTCCCCAATGACAGACCAAGTCTTGCGCACTATTTTAACAATGCAGGCTATCAGACCGCATATATAGGCAAGTGGCATTTAGCATCTGACAGGCTGCCGAATATCGGACTTCACTGTGAAAAAACCGCCATTCCGAAGGATCGTTTAGGTGAATACCAGTATTTCCGAGGTGCAGATGTACTTGAATTTACATCCCACGGATATGACGGCTATGTCTTTGACGAAAACGGTAACAGACTTGATTTCAAAGGATACAGAGCAGACTGCATTAATGATTATGCCCTGGAGTATTTGGACAATTACGACAGGAGCAAGCCGTTTTTTATGTTTGTAAGCCAGCTTGAACCGCATCACCAAAACGATAGACACACATACGAGGGATATAAGCCGACGATTGAAAAGTTTAAAGATTATCCGATTCCGCCTGATCTGTCTTTTTTGCAAGGCGATTACAACGAAATGTACCCGGATTATATTTCCGCAATCAACAGAATTGACTATAATATAGGCAAGCTTGTCAATAAGCTCAAGGAGCTTGACATTTACGACAACACCGTAATTGTCTTTACGAGCGATCACGGCAGTCACTTCAAAACGAGAAATCCGGAATATAAGCGTTCCTGCCACGAAAGCTCAACGCATACTCCCCTAATAATAAAGGGCGGCGTGTTTAACGGAGGCAAAAGAGAAAAGAGGCTGTCGTCGCTTATTGATTTGCCGCCTACCCTGCTTTCCCTTGCAGGCATTCCCATACCAAATTCATATATGGGCGTTGATTTGGCACGACAAAGGGATAATACCGAGAATAAACGTGACTGCGTATTTATTCAGATAAGCGAAGCGTCAAATTCACGAGCGATAAGAACCGAAAGATATAAATATGAGGTGCGTGACGCCGCATTAACAGGCTATGCTCATCATAAATCTCGTGTTTATTTTGAAAATTATCTTTACGACTTGGAAAAAGATCCAAACGAAAAGAATAATTTAATCAAGAACAGCAAATATTCTTCTGTTCGTCGTGAAATGAAAAAAATCCTGCTCGAACAAATGGAGCTTGCACAGGAAAAAAAACCTGTGATATTGCCCGCAGTTACAACAAGGAGAAAGTAATGAGCAGCAAAAAAGCTAATCAAAAGAAATATTTGACACTCAAAGAACGTGCTTGCTTCACGGTCGGTGCGTTTGGAAGATCGGGCATCTATACACTGATGTCAATGTTTACATTGGTGTTTTTCCAAAATGGTGCCGGTTTAACTCTCAGTCAGGGTACAACGATTATCTTAATCGGCAGAGTTTTCGATGCAATCAACGACCCGGTTATGGGTATGATTGTTGACAGAACAAAATCGAAATGGGGCAAAATGAGGCCTTATTTGCTTTTTGCTCCCGTGCCTATTGCAATTTGCACAATTTTGCTGTTCACCGCTCCGTTTGAACAGGGTTCGACAGCTGCTTTTGTATGGGCACTTGTTACATATATTTTATGGGGTGTTGCCTTTACCGTTCAGGATGTTCCGTTTTGGGGGCTTTCATCCGTCATCACGCCTCTGGAAAGTGAGAGAACATCGTTTATCTCAACCGCACGTTTAGGCTCAACATTCGGCAGTATATTGCCGGCTCTTCTTGTTCCGATTTTATATCAAAGCAACTTGGGGTATACAACAGGTTTTTTCATCAGCAGTGTTATTTTCGCATTTCTCGGCTGCGGACTTTCAATCCTGATTTTCTTTGTCTCCAAAGAGAGAGTACCAAAAACAGATAACACGCCGTCATTTAAGGAAACCTTTGCGGTTTTGCACAAGGATAAGCTTCTAATCATTGTAATATTCGCCGGCGTTTTAGGCTCTACAATGGTTACGGCAAACCAGTGCGCAGACTATATAGGCAATTATCTTGTTATCCAAAACTTCACGGATTTTAGCCAAATATTTGATTTATCCGGTAATTTGTTGAGCAATGCAGACGCTGCAGCGGCATATGATTTTTGGATTCCAAGGGGAACTATAGTAACAACTCTCACAGTTGCAATCGGTGTCGGGATGGTTCCGGCTATGGCAATTTTCCCTATGCTCAGGAAAAAGCTTTCTTTAAAACAGATTTATATCGGCTCTGCAATTTTCGGCCTCGTTGTGCATGTTTTATGCTATGTTGTAATCAGTGCGGATATTACCAATTTCAGCATTTATATGCTTTGGGTATTTCTTTTCCTGATGGGATTACCGCTCGGCATTTACAATGTAATCACATATGCTCTTATTGCTGACTCAGTTGATTATCTTGAATGGAAAACAGGAGAGAGACACGAGGGCGTTTGTTTTTCATTTCAAACCTTCCTTTCAAAGGTAAATGCTGCAATAGCTACTTTCGTTTTCGGTCAGCTTCTTGATGCCACTGATTTTAAAGCAGTTGACAAATCCCTTGTTGATGTTGAGGGCAGACAGATATTCTTTCAGCAGTCGATTGAAACTCAAAAGGTATTGCTTGCACTTGTCACAATTGTGCCTGCGATCGGCTTTCTGCTTACTATAATTCCGATGTTCTTCAATGAATATACCGGAAAGACAAAGGAAGAGGCTCAAATCCAGCTTGAAGAAGCGAGAGATAAAAAAATAAAAATTGAGAATCAAGCAACCGCCGACGGGGTTATTCGATTAAAATAATTGTTGACAAGTCAGGAAAAAATGATTATAATAAGTTTCGGCTTAAGATGAATTATTTTAACGCCTTAATATGGTAAAAGCCAAGAACCGCAAGAGGGCGGACAAAGCATTCTTAGATGGCACTTGTTTTTTAAATATTTTTTTATTATCGGGGTGTAGTGCAGTTGGAAGCGCGCCTGCTTTGGGCAACACATCCGAACGCCGCCGGTGGCGGATGAAGTGAGGATTTGTTGGCGCAGCGGTCGGCGATTGGCAAGGCAATCCTTTGCCGCAGACAGAGCCGGGAACCGCAAGAGGGCGGACAAAGCATTCTCGGATAGTTCTCGTTTTTTACATTTTGATATTTTCGGGGTGTAGCGCAGTTGGAAGCGCGCCTGCTTTGGGCAACACATCCGAACGCCGCCGGTGGCGGA
>JAJQGK010000118.1:34686-61797 GCA_021200555.1 Clostridiales bacterium
TTTACATTTTGATATTTTCGGGGTGTAGCGCAGTTGGAAGCGCGCCTGCTTTGGGAGCAGGATGTCGGGGGTTCAAATCCCTTCACTCCGACCAGAAGTCTCCGTATTAAATTCGGAGGCTTTTTGCTGATAAAAAAGGACGATGATTTATTCACCGTCCGAAATTATTTTATTCAAGAAATTTATTTTTGGGAGATACAAGGTTTACCGCCTGCTTGCACACCTCAATTTCCATATTCTTGTATGCGCCGCCGAACTCTCCGTCAAGGGTCCAAGGAATATCCTCGGCTGCCGTTATTTTCAGCTTATCTGTTTTGAAAAGCAGCATCTTATCGTCATTGTAATCCTGTTTTAAAAGCTTTCCGAAAAGACCGAAAACCTGAACGACGTTTACTTTTTTTACAAGCAGAACTTCAAGGAGCCCGTCATTCATTTTAACTCCGCATTTGTCAAACTTAAAAATGCCGGAAACCTCGTTTGTATTTGATATTGCGCCGAAAAGAAAATCATCCTCTATAACGCCTTCGTCGTATTCGATTTTCAGATGTAAAGCCTTAAGGTGCGATATAATCGGAATAATATGCAGCACAAAACCGTTAATAATATAAGCGGAATGTCCGATAAGATTTTTTACCGTCTGAGAGGTATTGTAAGAAATTTCCGTTCCCACTCCAAAGGACGCTATGTAGCTGAAATATCTGTCGTTAAACTTCCCCACATCAAAGCTGTTTATAAGGCCGTCAACATACATTTGAGCCGCTTTTTCGGGGTCATTGGAGATTTCAAGGGTGTTTGCAAAATCGTTTGTAGAGCCGCAGGGAAGATAAATAAGCGGGGTTTTATGACCTGCTCTCATAATTCCGTTGACAACCTCGTTGTACGTTCCGTCTCCGCCGCAGCATAGCACGGCATCGTATTTCCCGCCGTATCTGAAAGCAATGTCCGTTGCGTCTCCTCGGCATGTGGTGGTTTTTTCAAAGCAGTCGAGTCCCCTGTTTTTAAATGCTTTTACGATATCGCCTGTATTGGCTCTTTTGCTGTTTTTTCCCGCGCGGGGATTGATTATCATAAGTATTGTTTTCAAAAGACCCTTCTCCTTTTTTAATGTTATCTTTACAACTATATTTATCAAATATTAAGTCAATATGAATTTTTCCTCGAAATTGATCAAATTGAGAAATCTGTCTGAAAAAATATTTTAGCATTATATTTTGCTTTTTGCAATATAAATCTTAAAAATTCAAAAGCATTGTTTAGATATTTTATCCATTGCAACATATAAGCGAAAATAGTATAATTTACTGTGGAATGCGGGCGGTATATTTTATCCGATTATCCGAAAAATACGAAATGTTCCCGCGCTTAAAAAATCCGAGGATGTGAAGGAATGCACTGTACAAGACAAATTACCGACGATCTTATTTGGGTCGGAGGAAACGATAAAAAACTGTCCATGTTTGAGGGATATTATCCCGTTCCCGACGGAATGTCATACAATTCATATGTTCTTCTTGACGAGCATACGGCTCTTTTTGACTGCGCAAGCGAGTCTATATCAAATACATTTGCCGAAAATGTTGTCCGCGCTTTAAACGGAAGAACCCTTGATTACCTTATTATCCACCATATGGAGCCGGATCACTCCGCAGATGCAGACGATATTTTAAGCATTTATCCCGATGTAAAAATCGTCTGTACATCAAAGGCGTCCGCCATGCTCACTCAATTTTTGTCAAGGGAAATTCCCAACGAAATTATTGAAGTGGGAGATAACGACGTTCTTACACTTGGCAGTCATACTCTCCACTTTATGACCGCTCCCATGGTTCACTGGCCTGAGGTTATGATGAGCTATGACGACAAGGATGAAATACTCTTTTCCGCCGATGCGTTCGGTACCTTCGGTACCCTTGACGGCGCTGTGACGGATGTTGAGGACTTGAACATTGACGAGTACAGAAGATACTACACAAATATTGTAGGCAAATACGGCACTCAGGTCAAGGCTGTCCTTGCAAAAGCGTCAAAGCTGAAAATACGGATGATATGTCCTCTTCACGGTCCGATGCTTAAAAATCAAATCGGTAAAATCATCGAAAAATACACAGCCTGGGCAGCATATGAGTCCGAGGAAAAGGGCACTGTTTTAGCTTATGCCACAATCTACGGCAACACGGGAAACGCCTCGGAGATTTTGGCATTGAAGCTCCGTGAAAAGGGAGTTAAGGTTAAGATGTATGATACCTCCGTGACTCACTCTTCCTACATTCTTTCAGATATTTTCAAATACAGCAATGTTGTGCTGGCATCGCCTACGTGCAATTCGGCAATTTTCGTAACAATGGAAAACCTTATATCCGAAATAACGGCTCATAATGTACAGAATAAGAGCATTTCTGTTATTGAAAACGGTTCATGGGCGCCTGTTGCCGGCAAGCTTATGAGGGCAAAATTCGAGAAGTCTAAAAACATAACCTTCATCGGCGATACCCTTACCGTCAAATCCGCTCTTAACAAGGAGTCGTTAAGCAAGCTTGAAGCTCTTGCGGATGAAATTGCAAATTCGATAACCTAAACAATACCTAAGACGCTGATAAAAAACACAATTTGCGAGGCAAAAAAATTTAAATTTACTATTGACATTAAGTGCAATGTTGTGATAAAATATTCAGCGTCAACTGATTGCGGGTGTAGTTCAATGGCAGAATCCCAGCCTTCCAAGCTGGTCGTGTGGGTTCGATTCCCATCACCCGCTCCATTTGCGTTTGTAGCTCAGGTGGATAGAGCAACTGCCTTCTAAGCAGTGGGTCAGGGGTTCGAGTCCCTTCAAGCGCGCCATTTGCGGTGGGTATAGCTCAGTTGGTTAGAGCGCCAGGTTGTGGCCCTGGAGGTCAACGGTTCGAATCCGTTTACCCACCCCATTTCAGCCTACTTTTCGCAAATCCTTGTGATTTGCTTTTTTAATATATAGAAAGTATTTTTATATTGAGGAGTCGTCAAGCGGTAAGACACAGCACTTTGACTGCTGTATGCGTGGGTTCGAATCCCGCCTCCTCAGCCAAAAAAACAGATGACATTCCGATTTAATCGAATGCCGTCTGTTTTTGTATTTTTCAGCGGTTCCTGAATTATCTGTAAATCAAATTCACGCCGTGAGCTATTCCGGGGATAGACTGATTTTGCAAAGCGGATGTGGGAGACATAAGGGCGCCTGTTGCAACAAAAAGCAAATTTTTAATCTCTCCCCTTTTCATTCTGTTGAAAATATGAGAGCAAAGCACGGAGGCAGAGCAGCCACAGCCCGATCCGCCGGCGTGGACGTCTTGTTTTTCAATATCGAAAAGCATTTTTCCGCAGTCATTATGGACGGCTGAAATATCAATATTCTCCCTTGTTTGCAGCAGCTCCAAAAGCAGCTCGGAGCCGACAACACCCAAATCTCCCGTTAAAATCATATCGTAATCAGCGGGGTTTGTATCGGTATCGGTTAAAAAATCCTTTATGGTACACGATGCTGCGGGAGCCATTGCGGCGCCCATGTTGTTTGCGTCGGTTACGCCCAAATCCTTTACTCTTCCGTAAATTACCTTATCCACAAGAATACCACCGGTCTGTCCGGACGCAACCACAGCCGCTCCGGCAGCTGTAGCCGTTCTCTGAGCCGTGGGAGTTCTTTGTCCGCCGTATTCGAGAGGAAATCTGAACTGCTTCTCGGCGGAGCAAAAGTGTGATGAGGTTGACGCTACAGCCGTATTTGCAGCGCCGCAGTCCGCAAAAATCGATGCTGTTGCAAGAGCGAGAGCCATTGTTGAGCAAGCACCGTAAACGCCGTGAAATGGTATATTCATATCCTTAATTCCGAATGTGGAACCGGTGCATTGATCAAGCAAATCTCCCGCAAAAATCATATCTATATCCTCGGCGGTTTTTCCCGATTTTGTTACAGCCCGCATTACAGCATCCCTGTGCAGCTCGCTTTCCGCCTGCTCCCATGTAGGCTGTCCTATGCCGTCGTCGGGATAAATATAATCAAACTCCCCTGCCAGCGGTCCTTCGCCCTCTGTTTTTCCGCCTACGGCAGCATAGCCTATAATTCCCGTACACCCCGAAAGCTTAAGCGTATATCTTCCCAATCTGTTCATTATTATCACCGCAAATAGCTTGTGAAAAAAACAGTTGAATATACAGAATGTAAAAAATTTCAATTTGCAAGCATAAAATTTTAAAGCCAATATGCTTAAAAGCGGTTGACCTTAAAATGCAATGATGATATAATAAATGTAAATTCAACCATATTCCGATAAAACTGATTTTTACTTTATTTTCAAGCATTTTGCATTGCGAGGTATTACATATGAAAACATCAAAAAAATTATTGGCTTTGACCGCTGCGCTGCTTATGATTATATGTCTTTGCGCCTGCAATTCCGAAAAAACTCAAGAGGATGAAACCGCAACGGTTCATTTTGATACCGTAGACGAGGCTTACGAGGCAATGACTGCCGCCGTAAAGGAGGGCAATTACAGCGATGCGGTAAAATATTATTACTCCGGAGCGGTCGAGTCCGACAACGGAGATACGCTCAATTGGTATTATTATTCCAAAGCGCTGGACGACTATGAAAACGACGGCTGCATTGGATATCCTCTTGACCTGCTTCAAAATATGATAGGCGATGATTTTGAGGGCGCTGATGAAATGATTTCCGAGCTTCAAACGATTGCAAGATACTTTGACGGCGTATATTACGGCGGCGAGGGGTATTTCCTTTATTTCTCGGAAGGTAAAATTGCCGTAAGCATAGAAACGGAGCTTACCGGCGACGTTATATGTGACGGCGAGCTGCTCTATATTGACGATGAATATTATTGGGCGGTACACAATGTAAACGGCGATGATGATATTCAATATAAAATTATAATTACGGATACGGGACTTACCATTGAAACCGCTGAGAAAATGGACAGCACGGCGACAGAATATGTGGGAGATTACACATATTATCAGGGTGAGCTGCCTATTCTGTATTACTCCTTCTGACAAAAATATCAAAAAACTACCCTCCCTGCACTATAGCGGGAGGGTTTTTTCGGCAAAAAAATCCCAAAGCCTAAACAAAGACCTTGGGATTTTGGCGGAGAAGGAGAGACTCGAACTCTCGCGCCGGGGTTTAGCCGACCTACGCCCTTAGCAGGGGCGCCTCGTCACCAACTTGAGTACTTCTCCGGGTAACAATTATTCTATTGAAACAGTTCAGCGGAACAGTTGAACAAAAACCTTTTAAGTGGCGGAGAGAGTGGGATTCGAACCCACGGTACGTTGCCGTACGACGGTTTTCAAGACCGTTCCGTTATGACCGCTTCGGTATCTCTCCACAAAATGCTTGATTATTGTATCACGAAAAATGGGCTTTGTCAATACTTTTTTGGATTTTTCTTTTGAAGTATGTTTGCTGTTGACAAAAAAAAATTATATTGTATAATAGGAATACCAAATTACCGGAGGTATGTACAATGAAAGCATTTTTTTCAACCCTTATGGCTGTTCTAACCGCCATAGCTTCCTTCTTCTCTTCGGGAGGAATTACGCAGCTTTTAAACAAGGGCGACATTTCAGGCTATGCCGACTCAATTTCGTCTTATGAAGAGATTCCCGACTTTGAAGCGGATGAGAACGGCGATTTTACCGTTCTTCAGTTCTCCGATACCCATTTCACCACGGGGCTTTCCTGGGCTGATATTTCCGTTTTAAACAAAATGGAGGAACAAATTTTAACCTACTCCCCCGATCTGGTGGTAATTTCCGGCGATATGATTGACGACGGAAATGTGGGAGCTTTTAACAAGCAGTATGTCCTTGACACCGTAGGCGAGCTTTTTGACTCATTGGAGCAGTACTGGGCATATATACCGGGAAATAACGACGGTATAAATTACGGAACGGCTTCCGATGTGGCGGCGTATCTTTCACAGTTTGAATATTGCCTTGTGGCGGATGTGCCTGAGATTTCCGGAGCGACTCAATACAGCATCGATATAACAAAGGACGGTGAGCTTGTTCACTCTCTTATTTTCCTTGACACGATGGATTACGACGACGAGGACGACGAACACATTTACGGATATGTTCACGAGGATCAGGTCCTGTGGTGCGCCGATGAAATTGCCGAAAAGCAGGCAATATCCGAGGATGTGACAATAAGCGTATTCGTACACGAGAACACGGCGAATTTTGCTGTCGCAGCTCTGTACGGCGAGGCGTATAAGGAAGGATATGCAACCCTTGACGAGGTTGCCGAAAAATATGACATTCCGAAAAACGCTCCTCTTGACGAGGTATTTGAAAATGCGGGATGCGTAGGGCTTGTATCAATGGGACATGTTCATCCCAGCGAATGCAAATGCAGCTACTATAACGGAATTTATTATCACATTACCCCTAAAACAAAGACAATGAGCACGCTTATCACCATCCACACAGGTGCGGACAATACGAGAGATATGTATGATTTCGAGCAGGTTACAAGCTGAAAAATCAAATAAAATTTAAGAATGAATTTGAGCTTCTCCGGCGAGGAGCTCAAAATTTTTTTAATTTTTTGTGAAATCGGTAGAAAAATAAAAATATATATGCTATAATAATTATTGATTTTTACAAATGAAGGGAATCAAGGTGATATTATGGCAAAATCCGATAAAAATACGGATAAGGCGGCAAAATCGGAGCGTATTATTCCGAGAAAAGAATTTAATATGTTTGCCGTAGGCGCTATGGGACAGGGCATGATTTATGCGATGATGTCCAGCTATATAAGCGACTACTATGTAAACGTGCTCCAACTGCCCTTAATGTTTGTGCTGCTGCTTATGCTTCTGGCAAGAGTTTGGGATGCGATAAACGACCCTCTTATGGGCATTATAGTTGACCGCAGAACCACAAAAAGAGGCAAAATGAAGCCCTATATAATTTACGCCGCCGCTCCGATAGCCGTTTTGACGGTGCTTATGTATTTAAGCCCCAATCTGTCAACGAACGCTCTGATGGTTTACTCGGCAATAGTTTATATCGCATGGGGTATGATATACACAATGGCGGACGTCCCCTTCTGGAGCCTGCCCAACATTATGACGCCGAAAGCCGATGAAAGAGGATCCGTATTTTCATTTGGCAGGACGCTCAACGGTGTAGGCTCGGCAGTTCCGGAGGTTTTGTTCCTTTTGGGCGGATTTCTGCTTCCCCTTGTAATCGATTCGTCGGACGCTTTGGCATACAATAAGAAAAAATACCTTATCATTGCCGTAGTTACGGTGGTGATAGGTATCATCCTTTACACAAGTTCGTATTTCCATATTAAAGAAAGAGTTGTAATTCCCGACAAAAAACCCGTTCCGGGCGAACCGTCAAGAATTTCGAGAATTTTCAAATGCAAACCCCTTATGCTTGTTATAACCATGGGCATACTTTCAAGCGGCAGATACATGATGCAGGCAGCTGCAATTCACGTAGCGCGATACGCCTTTTATATAGGTCCCGATTTAGCGGGGCTTTCGGCGGCTGAAAGAACGGCTGCAATAGACGCAAGCGTTTCATCCGTTAAGACAATTTTTCAGGTCTGCTCAATTGTAGGTATGTTCGGAGCTATGCTTTTCATGCCCGCTCTTATGAAAAGGTTTGACTACAAAAAAATAGTTATAACGACCTGCCTTTTGGGGTTTGTTGCAAGCATTTTCACTACTCTTATAGGCTGGTTCACGGCAAATCTTTACGCATGTATTCCATTTTTGCTTATATCCTGCATTCCTTTGGGCGTGCTCAATGTTATTTCTTATGCAATGATAGGAGATTGTCTGGATTATATGGAGCTTACAACGGGCTTCAGAGACAACGCCTTGGGCTCGGCATGTCAGGGCTTTGTCAACAAGCTGGGAAATGCTTTGTCAACCTGCGGAATCGTGGTTATGTATATGTTTATCGGAATAGATCCCGCAAACATGCTCAGCTCGGATGTAATCGTAGCGGCAACGGAGCTTACAAAGGCTCAGAATTTCGGTATGTTCTCACTTGTTTCAATTGTTCCCGGAGTAAGCCTGCTTCTCTGTACAATCCCCATGTTCTTCTACAAAATTTCCGGAAAGGAAAAAGAGAGAATTATAACGGAATTGGCGGAAAAGAGAAAGGCTCAGGGAGTTATTTCGGAGGAGGTCTGAATTTCAGATTAGCTCTATACGGGGCAAGCTGTCCGAAAACAGGCATTTATCCTTATTCAGACGGAGAATTAAATTTGTCTTATGGTGGCTGTCCGTCATAAAATCGCCGGCAAAAATATTGGCGCCGTGCAAAAGCTCCGGAGTCTTTGAAATTTTCTCCGTAAATTTATGAAATTTAAGTCTCGTATCCTTTTCAACGGATACGGGATTTTTTATGCCCACTTCTGTTCCGAAGCCGGGCGTTCTTTGGACGTAAAGACAAAACATACTTTTTTTCGGTCTTTCACGGAAAAAGTCAAGAATACCGGCAAAAAAATTATCGGGCTTTTTCCCGTAATAATCGGGCCGCCAAGGGTCGTAAACGGGAACGTTTACAGCTCCCGTTATTCCCTCTTTTTCCCAATTTAAAATATATCTTTTTCCTGATTTGCGGATATCGCCCATGGTGACGGCGGTTATATCTGAAAAATCGGTAAAGGCGTATTTTTCCGGCTCTATATATTTTTGAAATTCTCTGTTTACACGGTCAATGTCCTGCTTATAACGCCTGCCAAGTTTGCCTATGAGGTATTCGACCTCAGGATAATGAATTTTGAAAATAAAAAACTCAGAGCTATTATTTTCAATCATTCTTTTTATATCAAGCAGTCCCTCTTTCAAGGGAGTGCCGCCCATTACGCCGTGCTCAAACACAAGCCTGCCGTTTATTCCTACATGAAAACGAAAATCAAAATAACGCACTCCGTACCTATACTGCTCGTACAGGCTTCCGTTTTGGCATTTTGCTATTCCCTTCATTCCGTATGTTCCGGCGTTGTGGGAACCGGGAATTGCAATTTCACATAATTTTGCGTCGTCCTTCAGATATGACATCCATCTTTCGTAAAACATTGACGTCTCTTTATGCATATCTTATTCATCTCCGTTTAATCAGGTGGTTACTTATTCAATATCCTCCGGTATTCCGCCTGTAAACTGGCTGTTGTAAAGCTTTGCGTAGAAGCCGTCTTTTTTAAGAAGACCGGCATGAGTCCCCTGCTCCACTATTTTGCCGTGTCTCATAACGATGATATTGTCGGCATTTTTAATGGTTGAAAGTCTGTGGGCAATAACAAAGCTTGTCCTGCCCGCCATAAGCTCTTTCATTGCATTTTGGATAAGCAGCTCCGTTCTGGTATCAACGGAAGACGTAGCCTCGTCAAGTATAAGCACCTTCGGATTTTTCAGCAACGCCCTTGCAATGGTCATAAGCTGTCTTTGTCCCTGGGAAACGTTGGTTCCGTCCTCTGTAAGCTCTGTATCGTATCCCTTCGGCAGCGACATTATGTAGTCGTGGATATTCGCCGATTTACAGGCATTCTCAATCTCTTCATCGGTCGCATCGGGAGCGCCGTAGCAAATATTTTCACGGATTGTACCTTTGAACAGCCATGTATCCTGGAGCACCATTCCGAAATTATCTCTCAACGCATTTCTTGACATGGTATTAATATCTATTCCATCTATACAGATATTTCCGCCCTGGATGTCATAAAAACGCATAAGCAGGTTTACTATCGTGGTTTTGCCTGCGCCGGTAGGACCGACAATCGCCACTAAATCACCAGGTTCCGCCTTCATGGAAAAATCCTCGATAAGCGGGACATCCGGCTTATATCTGAAGTCAACATGATTAAATTCAACGGTTCCCTTTAACGGCTCCGTGGGTTCGTTTTCCGTATTGTCCGGACTTTGCTCTTCCTCGTCAAGCAGCGTAAACACCCTTTCGGCAGACGCCAAGGAGGATTGGATTGAGTTAATCATTGAAGAAATGCTTGTGATGGGAGATGAGAACAGCGACGAGTAAGACAAGAACGCCTCAATAGAGCCCAAGCTCAACGTTTGAGATACTGCCCTTCCCGTTCCGAACCATGTACCGATATAATAGCAGCCGCCGATTATACAAACGGACACATAGTTAATATTTTTGCAAAGCGTTAATATGGGCTTGAGTATTCCGGCTATCATATTTGCCGTAAAGCTGTTTCTCTTAAGGGTGGTATTAATGGCTCTGAACTCGTCAATCGACTGCTTTTCGTAGTTAAATATGCGGACAATACTGTGTCCCGTATACATTTCCTCCACATGGCCGTTCATGGCAGCCATAGTATTCCAATAGCGTTTATACCACTTTCTTGAAATTCTTGAAACTCTGTAGGAGATAACTCCGCTGAACGGAACAAGGAAAACGGCAGCCACCGTCATAACCCAGTTTCCCGTGTGCAGCATCATATAAAGCGAGCCGACAACCTGAACGGCTCCGGTAAGAACGGTCAAAAAGCTATTCTGCAAATTATTGCTGACGTTATCTATATCATTGATGACTCTGCTTATGATTTCGCCCTTTGTATTTCTGTCAAAGTAGCTCAAGGGCAGTTTTGAAAGCTTATTGTTGACATCCTTTCTGAGATTGAAAACAAGCTTTTGAGTAACTCCTGCGCCGAAAAATTGCTGAACAAAGGACATTATTCCCAAAAGCGCATACAAGGCTCCCAAAGTAAACAGCTGATAAAAAATCGATGTTGAATCCGTAATTGAACCGAAATTTACCGCAGTGCCGTAATTTGCGTAATTTTCAATCGCAAGCTGAAGGCTGTCTATAATATCCGCCATATAATCCGGCGCAACAACGTTTATAAGAGTGTAGCCGACAGACGCAAGACAGACGATTGCAACCGAAAACCAATAGGGTTTCAGCAGTCCGAAAAATCTGATTGTGGTGCCCTTTGCGTTGGCAACCGTATGACTTTCGTCATTTTTGCCTTTGCTGTAAGAGGAATACTTTTTCTCTAATGCGGAATCATCGATTTCATATTCCATATCCTTCATTGCTTTTCTCATACCGCAGCCGCCTCCTCTTCCTCGGAAAGCTGAGATCTTACAATGCTTTGATAAACCTCGCAGCTCTCCATAAGCTCGGAATGTGTGCCGATTCCCACGGCTTTTCCTTTATCCATAACGATAATGCGGTCTGCATTGATTACAGTTCCCACTCTTTGAGCAACGATAATGATATTGGCGTTGGGCAGGCTTTCCTTTAATGATGCACGAAGCCTGGCATCGGTAGCCAAATCAAGAGCCGAAAAGCTGTCGTCAAAAATATAAATTTCCGCATCCTTAACAACGGCTCGTGCAATGGCAAGCCTTTGCTTTTGTCCGCCGGAGTAATTCTTTCCCGCCTGAGATACGAAGCTGTCAATTCCTTCGGGCATTTCGCTTACAAAAGTTTTTGCCTGGGCAATTTCCACTGCGTGCCAAACCTCGCTGTCGGAAGCGTTAAGATTGCCGAATTTCACATTATCCTTAACGGTTCCGCTGAACAGATAGCTCTGCTGAGGAACGTAAGCGATTTTTTTGTGCAAATCGGAGGATGCCAAATCCCGAACATCCACGCCGTCCACAAGAATTTGACCGGACGACACGTCATAAAGTCTCGGAATAAGGTTTACAAGAGTGGTTTTTCCGCAGCCTGTAAGACCTATAATAGCCGTAGTTTCCCCCGCCTTTGAGGTAAACGACAAATCGTGAACGGCATCGCTGTCGGTAAGCTTCTTCCGTTTCTCCTCCTCACGGGCGGCTCTCTTCATTTCGGCAGTTCGTTCCGCTTCCTCAATTTCCCGAAGCTTTTCCGTATTTCCCGTTTTAATTGCCTCTTCCTTTGCCTTTTCTCGGTTTTTGAGCCTTTGCTCTTTAATCCGCTTGTCAAGCTTGACGGAAAGTCCGGATTTTTTAGGCTCTTCCTCTTCCGGTTTGTATCTGAAGCACACATTTCTAAACTCAACAGTGCCGGAGTCATCGCCTTTTACAGGATTTTCAGGCTCTTTTATCTGAGTTTCCACATCAAGAACCTGATTAAGCCTCTTAGCCGAAACGGAGGCTTTCGGGAGAGAGATAACAATTGAAAGCATGGTTGCCAGCGCTTCAAAAATTATCATGAAGTACGCCAAAAACATATACATATTGGGGATGGTTTCCAATGCGGCTTCTGCGGAAGTTCCCGGAAGAGTGGCGTCTCTTACGCAGATATACATAATATAGCAGATAAGAGAATACATACCCACCGTTACAACGGGGATAATGGACGACATAATTCTCGTCGCTCTGAGGGACATTTTCGTCAAAGCGGAATTAGTCTCATCAAATCTGGAATCCTCGTAATCGGAGCGGTTAAAAGCGCGGACGACACGTATTCCGCCGATTTTTCCCCTTAATATAAAGTTAAGCTTATCCAAAAACTTTTGAATTTTGGAGTACATCGGCATAATGAATATGAGAACCATAATAAGGATAAGCAGCAGCACGGGAATAGCCATAAACACGGTGCGTAAAAGCGAGGGACTGACGGAATATGCCATTATGAACCCGCCCACAAGCATAATGGGCACAGGCAGCAGCGACTTAAGAGAGGAGAGAATAACGTCATGAACCTGGCGGACGTCGTTGGTTGTTCTTGTCATTAATGAGGATACGCCCAATGCGTCCACATCCGCTCCCGAAAGATAAGATACCTTTGAAAATATCTCTGATCTTATATTCATGGCGTAATTAACAGACGTTCGTGTTGAAAAATATGTATTGAGCAGCGAAGTGACCGCACCGACGGCGGTTAAGCCCAGCATAATTGCACCGTAGTATATGATTGAGTTCATATTCTTGGCAATAATACCCTCGCTCGTAATATATTTTGTGTAGATGGGAATCAAAATTTGTAGCACAGAATATGCTGCGGAAAATATTATTGACAGAATAAGAGTGCCGCGGTAGGGCTTTAGCATTTTCAATATTCTTATCATGACTTCACCTTCCGATAAAATAATGTAGTCTATATATGTGAGGATTATTCAAGCTCGAATACTCCCTTATAAAGCCTGTAGTAATTGCCCTTTTCGGCGATAAGCTTTTCGTGGCTGCCTCTTTCTATAATTCTTCCGTGTTCAAGAACCATAATAACATCGGAATTTTTAACCGTGGACAATCTGTGAGCTATGACAAACACCGTTCTGCCCTTCATAAGAGCGTCCATTCCCTGCTGAACGATTGCCTCGGTTCTTGTATCGATTGACGAGGTGGCCTCATCGAGAATCATAACGGGAGGATCCGCAACGGCGGCTCTTGCTATTGATATAAGCTGTCTCTGTCCTTGGGAAAGTCCGCTTCCGTCACCGGAAAGCACCGTATCGTAGCCCTTCGGCAGCATTCTTATAAAGCTGTCCGCATTTGCAAGACGGGCGGCGGCTATACATTCCTCGTCGGTAGCATCAAGCTTGCCGTAGCGGATATTGTCCATAACCGTACCGGTAAACAGATTGACGTCCTGAAGAACGATGCCCAAGGAGCGTCTTAAATCAGCCTTTTTTATTTTGTTTATATTAATTCCGTCATAGCGGATTTTGCCGTCGGCAATATCGTAAAATCTGTTGATAAGGTTTGTGATTGTGGTTTTGCCGGCTCCCGTAGCGCCGACAAAGGCGACCTTCTGACCGGGCTCGGCGTAAAGGGAAATATTGTGAAGAACAGGCTTGCCCTCTTCATACTCAAAATCCACATCATCAAGAACCACATTGCCCTTAAGAGGAGTATATGTGAGCGTTCCGTCTCCGTGGGGATGCTTCCAAGCCCAAATTCCCGTCCTCTTATCGGACTCTTTAATTTCTCCGTTCTTGTCATAAACAGCGTTTACAAGAGTAACGTAACCGTCATCCGTCTCCGGCTCTTCGTCAATAAGAGTGAAAATTCTCTCTGCGCCCGCCATAGCCATAGCGATTGAATTTATCTGCTGAGAAACCTGAGAAATCGGATTTATAAAGCTTCTTGAAAGGGTTAAAAATGACGCTATCGTACCGAGGGTAAGAGTATTCCAGCCTACGAGGGTGAGGTTGCTTACACCCTGAATTGCAAGCACGCCTCCGATAATTGCAAGGGCCACATACAGAACATAGCCCAAATTATTCATAAGCGGCATTAATATGTTGGCGTAGGTATTTGCCTTTGTCATATTTTTGCAAAGAACTCCGTTTTTGTCGTCAAACTCTTCCTTTGCTTTGTCCTCATGGCAGAAAACCTTAACTACCTTCTGACCATTTATCATTTCCTCGATATAACCGTTTACAACGCCTAAAGAAAGCTGCTGCTTGATGAAATACGAACTGCTCTTGCCGCCTATATATCCGGTAATCTTCAAGATAAGCACAAGGAAAACTAAGACAAAAAGCGTAAGCCAAATGCTTTGCCTGAGCATGGAGAAAAACACGGCGACAATTGAAACAAGTGACGATATAGTTTGAGGTACGGACTGAGAGATCATCTGGCGGAGACTGTCCGTATCGTTTGTGTAATAGCTCATAACGTCGCCGAATGTATGAGAGTCAAAATATTTTATGGGCAAGGTCTGCATATGAGAGAACATTTTGTCACGAACGGTTTTAAGGATGCCCTGAGAGACCGTTGCCATAATTCTGCCGTAAAGCAAACCGGACAGAGCGCCTATAACATATATACACGCCATTGTCGCAAGTGCTTTAAAAAGACCGGCGAACAAATCCTCTCCCGTTTCAAGCATGGGTGTAATATAGTCGTCAATAAGCGTCTGAAGAAAAATTGACGACAGCACGCTGGCAACAGCAGATATAATGATGAATACCGCCACAAGGAACAGACGGAGCTTATATTGACCGAAAAGACCCAATATCCTCTTTACGGTTTTTCCGTTGATTTTTATATTTTCTTCCTTGCGGGCGTCAACGGGAGCGCCCTGAGTTTTTGCATTATTCGATGCTTTGGATTTATTCATCATCATCGCCTCCCTTCACCTGAGAGTCGTAAACCTCTCTGTAAATGGGGCTTTCATTCATAAGCTGTTCATGATTGCCGAAAGCCGCAATTTTACCGTCGTCCATAACAATGATTTTATCGGCTTCCTGAACCGAGGATATACGCTGGGCAATTATAATTTTTGTGGTTTCGGGAAGATCATCCCTCAGCGCTTTTCTTATTTTGCTGTCGGTTGCGGTATCGACTGCGCTTGTGGAGTCGTCCAATATCAGAATTTTAGGTCTTTTGAGCAGTGCTCTGGCGATACATAATCTTTGCTTCTGACCACCGGACACATTTGTTCCGCCCTGCTCGATAACGGTATCATATTTATCGGGAAGATTTTCGATAAATTCCTCCGCTTGGGCTTTTCGGCACGCATCTGTGATTTCCTCATCTGTTGCGTTCTCGTTTCCCCAAAGCAGATTGCTTTTTATCGTTCCGGAAAACAGCTCGTTTTTCTGAAGAACCATTGCAACGTTATTGCGAAGAGCATTCAAATCGTAATTCCTGACGTCTGTCCCTCCGACCTTAACGCTTCCCTCCGTCACGTCATAAAGTCTTGGAATAAGCTGTACAAGCGTTGATTTCGCCGAGCCCGTTCCGCCGATAATTCCTATAGTCTCCCCTGAATTTATCTTTAAATTGATATTTTGAAGGACATATTTTTCGCCGCTTTTTGAATATTTAAATCCAACGTTGTCAAGCTCAATGCTTCCGTCTTTCACTTCCTCAACGGGATTTTCACAGTTGGTTATATCGCTTTTTTCTTTGAGAATTTCCGTTATTCTTTCACCGGAAGCTCTTGACATGGTAAACATTACAAGCAGCATTGAAAGCATCATTAAGCTTGACAATATCTGCACCGCATATGTAAACATACTTGTCAATTCGCCGGTGGAAAGCTCCGTTCCCGTGGAATTAACTATAATTTTTGCTCCGAACCATGATATGATAATTACGCAGCTGTACATGCAAACCTGCATTAAGGGCATATTAAGAGCGACTAACTTTTCCGCTTTTACAAAATCCGAATATATATTTTCCGATATTTTATAGAACTTACTTTTTTCGTATTCCTCACGGTTAAAGGACTTAACGACTCTGATTCCTCTGAGGTTCTCCTCCGTAGACGCATTTAAGCGGTCGTAGGTATTGAAAACCCTTTTGAACAAAGGATGAGCCTTTGAAATAATAAGCAGAAGTCCCGCCGCCAAAATCGGTATAAATACTATAAAAACCGTTGAAAGCCTTGCATTTATCCTAAAGGAGAATACAAAGCTGAATACCAACATAAGAGGGCTTCTGACTGCTGTTCGTATAAGCATCATATACGCTTGCTGAACGTTGGTTACGTCTGTCGTAAGCCTTGTTACTATGCTGGCGGTTGAAAACTTATCTATGTTTGAAAATGCGAAGTTTTGAACGTTATAGTACATATCATGACGCAGATTTTTGGCAAAACCGGCACTTGCCGCCGCGCATGTTTTTCCCGCCATTGAGCCGAAAAACATGGAAACCACGGCGCATATGAGAAGGATAACTCCCATTCGCACCACATAGCCCATACTGCCGTCGGAAATTCCGTTGTCAATAAGCGAAGCCATCAGCAGAGGTATAATTACCTCCATAGCTACTTCCCCTAATACAAGTATAGGCGTAATTATTGATTGAAACTTATATTCACGAATACTTTTTGCTAATGTTTTAATCATTTTCTCTCCTGATTTTCAAAAAAATTTTAAAGCATCAAATTTTTTTACCACACAAAATCGGTATAGCTTGTACTGCTTATAAGAGTAGCGTCCAGATCGGTCGTAACAATGCTTATTTTTGCATCGGTTAAAATCATATTTGCTTTAACATAGGTTGTATACTCCGTAACCTGACCGTCAGGGGTTATTGTCGCCTGAGCATAGCAGCCGCTGAATACAAGAGAGACGTTGCTTCTCTCTACCGTGGCGCCCATATCGGGAGCGTATGTATCCATTACATCGTCTACTGTCATAAATTGGAATATTTTGGCATAGGAGCTGCTTTCGTCCGGATTGGTGGTATCAGCCATTTCAACCTTTATAACATAATTTCCGTCTGAATTTTGGCTTACGGAAATATTTTGTATATCGCTTGTTGTCAAAGCGGAAACATAGGAAGCTCCGTCCGGCGACACGCTGTCAATCGCTGAGGCGGTATCGCCCTTTGATATTTCCGTTGTAACCGTTTCACTTGACAAATATTTGTCCTCCGCCGTTGAGACATACGCCTGAGCAAGGGAATTTGAAAGGTCGATATTTGCCGTTTCGGTCTGCTTTGCTTTTGTAAATGAAGGACCGTCCGTTTTTATCTTGTTTACCGCCGTGTTGAAAAATTCAAGAGTGGAAGTGCTGTCCGAGCTGTCAAAATCGGCCGCTGCCGCCGCAGAATTATCCGAACTGTCCGAGCTGTCCGCATTATCCAAGCTGTCTTCACCGTCCGAAGAAGAGGAAGTTATGTTTTCAACCGACACGGCTGTTGTTTGAGTAGTCTCCGCAGTATTAACCGACTGAGACGAATTTTGACTGCTTGAACCGCTGTCCGTCAGCCTGCCCACTGCGCTTACAATTCCCACAATCGACACTGCCAAAAGGCACACTCCGACGACAAAAATTATATCAAGAAGCTTTTTTGTCGTGCTGTCCCCTTCCGAACCGACCGTCTTCTTTTTACGGACATATTTTTTTGACTTATCTTTTTTGTCTGCGTTCTTTTCCGTTGCGTCGCTGCCGTTCAAATCATTTTCATCGATAATTGCGGTAACCGCTTCATTTTCGGGGATGATTTCTGTTTTCAAATTGTTTTCCGTGATATTTCCGTCAATCAAAACAGTCTTGGCTTCCGATTCAGACACGCTGTCGGATTTTATTTGTTTTTCGATTTCTTCTGCGATTTCCGCAGCATATTCGAAGCCTATGGAAGTCTCAAGATCCTTTTCGATTTCGGCTGCGTAATCTCCGCCGATTGGAGCAACGCTGCCCGAATTAAAGCCCTTTCCGGCTCCAAATCCGTTATTTACGCCTGCAATTCCGGCTCCGTTTCTCCTTTTTTGACCGCCGGCTATATCTGCGGAAGTCTTTTCCTGCCTGCCGCCGAACACCTGTTCAATATAATCCGACCCTATTTTATCTATTTTTTCATTTGCAATTTCTTCCCAATTTTCCCCGTACTTTGCATCATAATTGTCCTCACCGCCGGTTTTGCCGCTTTTTTCCGTTTCGTCTTTCTTATTTTTGTCCGCCATTTTTACTCATTCCCTTCCATATAAAATTTCTTCTTACTATTGTATATTATTCAGCCCGATAATTCAAGACTTTTTTCTAATTTGACATTGACAAAACAACTACAAAAAAAATCCCCCGTTACAGGAGATTTTTATTGCATTGATATTTTAAATTTTCAACGATATTATCGAACAAAATGTTCCTCACATCAGAACCAGCCGCCTCTGTTCATGCCGCCGTTCATGCCGCCCATACCGGCTGAGCCGTATGAACTCAAACCGCTGCTGAGTGTTAAATCCGTAAGCTCCGTTCCGCTTGTGTAGGTTCCGTTTGAACCTATTCCGTCCGTCACCGTTCCGCTAAACGAGCCGCCGTAGTAAACCGTTACGCTTTCGCCCGACGATAAATCCGGAGAGATAAATATTAAGTTGCTCATTGTTTTTTGAGCTTGGAACACAAAAGTATTGCTGTCCGAAACAAGCGCAATATAGGTTCCGGCTGAAATAGTCTGGCTGAATGTTACATCAATTCCCACTCCGGAAACGCTGCTGGGACTTTCCGCCATGCCTGAGCTGCCCATTGCCAAAAGCGTTCCGCCTTCCATGCTGAATGAGGTTTCGTAATCTATTGCGCCGTTTGCGCTGTCTGTGGGGCCGAATACTATAACCGTTCCGCCCGTCATAACTATTGTGCCGTTGGAGTCAACTCCGTCTCCGCCTGCATTAACGACCAAATAGCCGCCGGTTATTTCCATTTCGCCGGTGCCCGTACCCATCTGCCCGAAGCCGCCGGTATCAAAGCCGCCGTAGCCGCTTGAGTCATTGCCGCCCGCCGCATTGAGTCCGTCGTCGGATGCGGTGATGTATATGGTTCCGCCGGTAATCTTTATAAGCGTCCCCTCAAGTCCCTCATAGCTTTCGGCAATGGTGATGTTTCCGCCTGTGATAATAAGATCCTCATCGGCATGGATACCGTCGTCGCCGGAGCTTATCGTAAAGGTTCCGCCGGATATTGTTGCGTCTGTATTGGAGTGAACGGCATCATCGCAGGAGTCGATTGTAAATGTTCCGCTGTCGATATACAGCTGAGTTCCCGCCTTAATTCCCTTTGTGCTTGTGTCCGATGACGCAGAATAAGCAGAATAAGAGGAGCTGCCGCCGCCTGCCGTAATGCTGTAAGTGCCGCCGCTTATGGAAACAACGGTTTCCGCCTGCATTCCGTCCTCACCGCTGACTATTGTCACATCCGACTCTTCAATGGCAATATAACCCAAGGACGAATCCGTATCATTTGTGGATCTCAATCCGTCGCCGCTGCATGTGATATTTATAACAGAATTTGAGATGATATTTGAATCCTTGCCGTTAATTCCGTTGTTTGCTGCATTTACGGTAATGTTTGTATTGAGGATTAAAAGCGTATCCTTGCTTACGATACCGTTGTTAAAGCTGCCGTTTACCTCAAATGTTCCCTCGCCGCTGATAACCATATCCTGCTTGCTGAAAATGCAGGCGTTCGGTTCTTCATCGGCTTCCGAGGAGTAAGAATCCGAATAGCTGTAGCTTGAACCGTCGGAGAACGTATTCACGGTTCCCTCTTCCGCCGCCAAGGTTACGCTGTCCGCCTTATAAACAAACACCGCCGCAGAATAAGAGCATGATACCTCCGCATTGCTGAAAATAAGAGTTACATCCTCTCCATCGGCATTAACAACTATTCTTCCGTCATAAAGTATTCCGGAAATTGTGTATGAGCCGCCTGCGGTTATAATCACATCGCCGGCGGAATATTTTGCACCGCTTCCCGAAACGCTCGCCGTGTCGCCCTCTAAGGTGATTGCCGTATCACCGGTATAATCCGTTACGGGAGATGCGTTAATCTCATAAGAAAAACTTTCGATGCTGTCCTCTGAGTCCGATGAACCGGAATCGCTTACGCTGCCTCCGTCCGAGTCTGATCCGCAGGAGCAAAACGCAGCAAGCATTGCTATAATCGTCAGTATAAGTACAGCCCTTCTTATTACTTGTTTCATTAATATATCCCTCTTTAACTCAAAGAATATCAAATCGGTTCCGTAAAATTAAAGTATTTCATTGTCATTGGTTTCCCTTGAAAGTACAATTTCAAGGTTGCCGTTCCTGCATCTGAGCTTATCGATAAATTCCTTTTCCTTTGCCGTGTTGACAATTTCCACCAAATATGTCAGCTGAAATAAGCTGCCCATATTTGTAGTCTTGACCTTGACAAGCTCCCACTTAATAGTGTATTCTTTTAATATATCGTCAAACACTTCGCTGTAATCCAAATCCTCGGGAATTGTTATTCTCAGTTCCTTTGTATGGACTCTCCCGCCGAAATTTACGGCCGTGTACACAATAGTCATTATGCACATAACAACGGTAAATATTACCGCTATTCCAATATATCCCATTCCTGTGGCAAGTCCCACTGCCATCGCCAAAAATATTGCCACTATCTCTCTGGCTGAGCCGGGAGCGGAACGGAAACGGACAAGTCCGAAGGCTCCGGCTACGGCAACGCCGGCTCCCACATTTCCGTTTACAAGCATTATAACAAGTTGTACGGCTGCCGGAAGCATTGCAAGACAAAGCGCAAAGCTTGCCGTTGTTCTGGTTTTGAATTTGTAAGTAAGCGCTATTACAAAGCCCAATACAAGCGAAAAGGCAGTGCATAAGGCAAAGCTGCCCAATGTTAATTCATCTGAAATAACAGTGTCCAATAATAAGTCAAGCATAATATCATCCTTTTTAATTTGTTTTTTTCATATGATTTAATCAAATAAAATTTAGGAATAACGCAAACCGACACGTGTCAGAGAATAAGGTTTACTCCCATTTGCCGTTATCCCCTTGTCATTTATGCCCGTGCGAGGCACTGCGTATCGGATATAAGCTGCTTATAAGCCATTCCGTATTTTGAAAATGATGTTGGGTAAATTTTCAGTCTGCTTATGGTTTCAGCCATCCACAAAGGCATCGCTTCGGGAATTTTAACCTCCATTAAAACCATTCCGTCGGCAAGAAGCTGCTCACCGAAAACACCTTTTCTTAAATCAAGACTGTCCGTTCTCCAGAGAATATTGTTATCGAAGGTAATCCTTAAATTGGGGTCGTCATTGCCCGTTAAGGCAATTCTGTCGTAGGATATAACCATCTGAGGCTCCAGATACTTATAAAAATCAAAGAAGTAATCAAGCTCAGACGCTATTTGGTTTTCCCCGCTTATGTGTTCGGAAGAACCGAGATATTCAAAGGCTTCCCCGTAATTCATTTCAATGCGTCTTTTGTATACAATTCCCTTATATTTCTTTTTAAGCTCAACAAATGCGGGGCTGCCGTCCTCGGGAACGCTGTATGCTCTCAGTCTGAGCTTTTCCTTATAAACTCCGCCGTTAATGGATCTTCTTATAAGCAGGAAATCAGGTGTGTCGTAGTAAATGTTGTATATTCCGGACCGGCCGTACTCACCCATATGAAAGTGTTTGTCCGCCTCTTTGCGAAACGCTTCATACTGACGGCTGTTCAATAAATATTTCTTTTCGTAGCGTTCAAAAACCAATTGGCTGGCGTTCATTTTAATCACCTGTCCTTTGCACGTATTCTATAGCAATAACCTAAAATCGGCTTAAAAGCCAAAAAATTAATCACTTAAAGTAAATTTTAGGTTCAGATTGAGGGTTTTGTCTCAATTTAAGTATTTTTTAAGTTAAACCTGTATCTTAAAATCAAACAAGAAAAATAAAATCTATTAAAATAAAGGAGTTGTCACTTATGCGCTTACTTTTAGCAGAAGATGAAAAGGAGCTTTCCGACGCTCTCGTTGCAATTTTAAAACACAATAATTATTCCGTGGATGCCGTTTATGACGGAGCAGACGCTTTGGATTGGGCTGAATGTACGGATTATGACGGCATCATCCTCGACATTATGATGCCCAAAATGGACGGAATGCAGGTTATGAGAAAGCTCAGGGGAAGCGGAATAAACACACCCATACTTTTCCTCACCGCAAAATCCTCTACAGAGGATAAAATTCTCGGTCTTGACCTGGGCGCCGACGATTACATCACAAAGCCCTTTGACATGGGCGAGCTTTTGGCGAGAATAAGAGCCATGACGAGACGCAAACCCGAATACACTCCGAGCGTTCTCACCTTTGAAAACATCTCACTTAACAGAGCCACATATGAGCTGAAATGCGGAGATGAGACTCAAAAGCTTGGAAATAAAGAGTTTCAAATGCTTGAGGCGCTTATGGTATCCCCCGGAAATGTTATATCCACAGAACAGTTTATGGACAAAATATGGGGATATGATTCCGAGTCCGAAATAAACGTTGTTTGGGTTTATATTTCAACCTTGAGAAAAAAGCTTATCCAAATTAATGCCAATGTTGAAATTAAAGTCGCCAGAGGTCTGGGATATTCACTGGAGAAAAAGCAGTCATGATAAAAAAGCTCCAGCGGCGGTTTATCTTTATCTGCCTCGCCTCCGTTCTGGCAATACTTATCGTATTTATCGGAGCTATTAATATTTCCACTGCATATTCTTCAAAAAAAGACATCGACAATATGCTTAGCACAATCAACAGGTTCGGCGGCGATCTTCCCGGAGCAAATACGGATAGTTTTCCAAATATGCCCGTTGAAGATGAAACTTCTCCCGGCAGCAGGAAGAATGCAAGAGAAAGCGAGTCTGCTTTGGGCAGCAGGGACAATTCCGAGTTCGATGTTGAAACAAAGTACAAGACAAGATATTTTACAATAGAGTATGATTTGGAAAAAAATATGGTCGAGCTCAACACGGAAAATATTGTCGCCGTTACGGAGGAATCCGCCGTTGACTACGCCGACGCCGTTATGTCAAAGGGAAAAACCTACGGCAAGCAGGGAATTTATGTCTATGAGCTGTTTGAAAACCAAGACGGTTATCTGCTTGTATTCCTTGACTGCTCCAGCGAAATCCAGAATCTAAAGGATCTGATGCTTAAAAGCAATCTTATTGCGCTTGCCGCCATAGCTCTTTTGTCCGTTATAATCGCTTTGGTTTCCCCAAAGGCAATCAAGCCCTTTGTTGACAACATGGAAAAGCAAAAGCAATTTATTACGGATGCAAGCCATGAGATAAAAACTCCCATTGCCATAATCTCGGCAAACGCCGACGTTCTGTCTCTTTCGGGGAATGACAACGAATGGGTTCGCAGCATAAAGCACCAGACAAACAGGCTTTCGGAGCTTGTAAACGACCTTGTAGCCCTTGCAAAGCTTGACGAAGAAAGCAAGCATCTTGTGGAAAAGGAATTTAATCTGAGCAAATCGGTAAGCGAGGCCGTGGAACAATTTTCCACTCTTGCGGAAATCGAGGGCAAAACAATCACGGCAAACATTCAGCCGGATATTATTTACAAGGGCGATGAGAAAAAAATCTGTCAGCTTGAATTTATTCTTCTTGACAACGCAATCAAGTATTCAACGCCCGAAGACAATATATCGGTAAGCCTCGGTATTTCGGGAAAAAATATTGTTTTGTCCGTTGAAAACAAATGCGAGGACATTAACAAGGATGATTTAAAGCATATATTTGACCGTTTTTACAGAGCGGACAAATCCCGATCGAGAAAAACAGGCGGTTACGGCATCGGTCTTTCTCTTGCGAACGCAATTGTCGAGACGCACCACGGCACAATTACCGCCAAATCGAAGGACGGTCAATCGGTGGTATTTACCGTCACGCTGTAAAGAAAATTTTAGTTTAGCAAAAAAAACAAAAGGCTTCGGGCATAACGCTTTGAAGCCATTTTTTTTGCAAAAATATTAATGAAGCAAGCAAAAATCCTGTCAGCTCTCAATCAATTTGTATTTTCCGCTTCTGAGAACAGCAAGGAGATCGCCATTTGTTTTTATCGGCGTTTCGGTTATAATTCCGCCCTTTGCCAAATGCTCCGGTCTGTGGAAATCGCTGCCGGACACGGTTATACTCATATGATTTTTCTGCGCCCATTGACGGGCAAGGAGATTTTGCTCCCTATTGGTTTTTCCGTTGTAAACCTCGGCTCCGTCAAGATATTCGGGATTTATCCGAACCATTCCGCTTCTGAAGGGGTGAGCCTGAAGTACGATGTACCCGTACCGCTTCGCAAGACGGTAAAAATTTTTCGGATACATGGTCATAAGATTTCCGTTTTTCCTAAGAAATTCCTCGGTTATTCCGTAAACGAGAAAATCGTTCGCCGTGGCGTAATATCTCAGCTCCATCCCCAAAAGCACGGTGAAATCATCGTTTGCATATTGAAGAGCTTCACGGTATGCGCTTGTATAAAAATCCACATGCTTTTGAGGACAAAACAGCATTGACGGGCGGTAAAACGTCATGGGAGAATAATGGTCGGTTAAAACAATTCCGCTGTAGCCCTTATCCTTATACATCTCGATTATGTCCCGCACCGGCACCCTTCCGCAAAGGCTGACTTCCTTTGTGTGGCAGTGCAATTCATATTTATATTCCATAATTCATCATTAAATCCTTTTCATTTTCTTTTATTGAATTTAATTGTATCACAATGTCCGGAAACAGTCAACAGATGTATATTTTAATTTTGAGTTACAAGCAAACGAATGCGTAAGCAATTAGGATGACATCGGGAAATATATTTACACAGATTGAATAATTAACCGCATTTTGCAAAAAATATCTTTGAAATAAAAATTTCGGAGGCGTTTATATATGATTTTATCCGATAAAAGCATTGCAAAAGATCTTGCTGCGGCGGCTAAGGTTTGCAAATTTATAAGGCTTTTGAATTTTCTGAAAAGGGCAACGGCAATCCTGTCAATGATTTATATATCATATCGTGTGCTGGGGAGAATTTTCTTTGAACCTGCCGAACAATAACCGTTTTACCGGCATTGGACAGATATTTTTCCTAAAAAGAATTAATCTATCCGTTATTTGAATGTTGCTCAATAATTGTAAAAAATTTTTCCTAAATATATTGATTTTATCGAGAAGTTGTTATATAATGAACTCATAAAATAATGGAGGTTTTTTCAATGAAACATTTCAGAAAAGCTATAGCTGTTTTCCTTACCGTACTTATGCTGGGAGCGATGATGCTTCCCGTAACATCCTTTGCATATGAAAATGTAGAGGACAATGACCATACAACGTTTGAGGAATTTTGGGACATGATGACCGATGACGAGGGCAATGTTGACTGGACCCAGCTTCCCAAGGTTCTCCTTAAAGCTTTTGTTGCAGTAAGATTTTTCGAGGTTCTCTTTGGTATAATCCGTCAGATTTTCGGACTCTCAACTTCAACAGACGCTGAAACCACTACCGTTGCAGCCGAAGAGGTAACCGCTGCTTAACATTGACAAATTAAAAATCGAAGCCGTCGCAATGACGGCTCTTTTTTTGCGGAAATATTCTTTATGTCGATATTCAACCGCATCGGTACGATGTAATCAGTACTTGCTCTTGCCGACAGCCAAGTCCTACTTAAAACCCCGCCGAAGGACAAACCATGGCGGGGAAAGGTTACTTATACGGAAATTAATAATTTATATTTTAATAGTGCGCCGCTCCGCATTCACAGTATTGGTTAATGCCGAATATCTTCCAGAAGAAGCGGATTATCTTGTAGAAGAACTGTACGAAGGAGCTTTCGCTGTGGCAGAAGTGCGAGCAGCTCTCTGCGGGGTCATCTGTAGTGGGATCGTCTGTTGTGGGATCGTCTGTAGTGGGATCGTCCACATCGGGATCCACCGGCTCTACATATTCACCTAAGGATATAAAAATAAAGTTATGTTGATTTGCATATGTCTCCGCTGCTGTATCATCATATCCATAAATTGTAAAACCTGCTGTCGAACCACCGGAACTAAAGCCAATAGAACCGCTTACAATGCTTGTAACATTTGCCGGAATTGTTATACTTTTAAGGTTTAAACAGTTACGAAATGCACCAGTACCAATCGATGTAACACCTGTACCTATTGTTACATTTGTGAGTGCAGTACAATAACCAAACGCATACTCGCCTACAGAAATTACGCTGTCGGGAATAATTATGTTTCCAAGACATACACATTTATAAAAAGCATAATCACCGATTGATGCTACATTATTTCCAATCTTTACAATTGAAAGTACTCCACAAGAATAAAAGGCATTATTGCCAATCGAGGTTACTCCATTGCCGATTGTTATGCTCGAAAGAGATGCACAGTTATAAAATGCTGAACTTCCAAGCGAAGTAACACTATCCGGAATCGTCACATTTGAAAGTGTACTGCAATCTTCAAATGCATAACTTCCAATTGATATTATACTATCAGGAATGGTTACATTAGAAAGTGTCTTGCAATCTTCAAATGCGTATTTACCAATTGCTGTTACAGGGTAACCGCCTAATGTATCGGGAATTGTGTAAGCGCCGCCGATGGATGTATCACAATCGGTAATGGTTGCCTTGTTATTCGATACGGTATAGGTCAGATAACCGTCATCAGATGTGTACGAGGTTGCCGCCATGGCAAAAACGGGAATTGACGAAAAAACGAGCAGAATTGATAGAGTAATGCCTAAGATTTTTTTGAGTTTTGACATAATAATGCCCTCCAATAAATGATATTTTCACAAACAAAAAAGCACAGCTCAAAGCGGAAAATTGCTTTAAGCTATGCGTAATTACAAAAATATTGATACAAAGGACAAAATTACAGTATTATTGCTTGCTTGCTTGCTTGCTTGCTTGCTTATAAAGTGTACCGTAATTC
>JAJQGK010000003.1 GCA_021200555.1 Clostridiales bacterium
CAATATATATAACGCTCTTGCGGCTGTGGCTTCGGCTGTTTACGCAGGCTGCAAAGCGGAACAAGCCATAGAGCTGCTTCATGATTTCAGGGGAGCAGGCAGAAGATTTGAGGTGTTGGGAACATACAAGGGGATAACGATTGCCGATGACTATGCCCATCATCCCGCTGAGCTTAAGGTTACTCTTGATGCCGCAAAGCAAATGGACTATAAGCGTGTTATCGCTGTTTTTCAGCCATTCACCTATTCGAGAACGGCAATGCTTCTTGATGATTTTGCCCGTGTTTTGACAATCCCCGATAAAACCATAATGACCGAGATAATGGGTTCCAGGGAAATTAACACTTACAATATTTATACAAAGGATTTGGCGGAAAAGATCCCCGACAGCGAATGGTACCCCACATTCCGACAGGTTGCAGACAGGGTAGAGGAGCTGGCTCGTGAGGGCGATCTTGTAATTACCCTCGGATGCGGCGATGTTTATAAAATTGCAAAAACCGTCGCCGAGGATTTGAGGCTTGACTGATTCTTTTACATTTTCGGACAAACAATTATTTATTCAATTTGGTATGCCGTATGATTGGCATACCTTTTTATTTTTATGGGCTTTGGCAAAAATTTCCGGTCAAAGATTTTCGGGCAGTTGATTGAAAGCTAAAAAAATTCCGATAATAAAAACGAAAGTGTAAGGAACATTATTTGTGAGCGTTTGGGACGCTCGCTGCAAATGAAAGCACAGACAAGGCGGAATGGAGCTTAAAAATGAAAAAAATGATAAAATTTACTTGCGTTATATTATCTGTATTGTCAGCCGGAATATTTACGCTAATCGGTTTGGGAAAAATATTACTTCCAGAGGAAATTACTGTTTACAGCAATACCGAAAGCATTGTTTTAATGGGAGTTTATGAAATTGAAAGCGCCGCTCCTTCGGCTGTGGCTGTTTCCTCTCAAGAGTCTTCCCCGCAGACGCAATGCACGGTAACTTTGTTTGGTATATTTCCCGTTGAGAATATTACAACCGTTGAGTCGGATCGTAAATACGTTTATGCCGGAGGAAATGCCGTGGGCATACGACTTTATACGGACGGGCTGCTGGTTGTGGGGCTTGATGAGGTTATAACGGAAAACGGAAATGTCAGTCCGGGCAGCGACTGCGGGATTGAAGTAGGAGATGTGATTGTTGCTGTTGAGGGTGATGATACGGTTTCGACCGCTGAATTTGTAAAAACGGTAAATTCTTTGTCCGGAGAGCCCGTTGAGCTTACGATAAAAAGAGGCGAGGAGATTTTAACCTTAACCTTGACGCCGGAATATTCCGCTTCCGATGAAAAATACCGCTGCGGACTTTGGCTTCGGGACAGTACAGCCGGGATAGGAACAATGACGTTTATCGATGAGAAGACGGGGATGATGGCGTCTTTGGGTCATGCAATTTGCGACAGCGATACTCAAGCCGTTCTTGAAGCCTCGGGAGGGGACATTTTAAGTGCGGATATATCGGGCATTACTCCCGGAGAAAAGGGCGCCGCAGGGCAGCTGATAGGAACCTTTACGGACAATATAATAGGCGCTTTATGCGAAAATAACGAATACGGCGTTTACGGGCTTTTTACCGGCAATACAGAGGACTTTGACCTTTATCCCGTGGCGGGACAATCGGAGATTGAAGCCGGCAGCGCCTTTGTTCTTACGACCGTAGATGAAAACGGTCCGGCATTTTACGATATTGAAATTGAAAAAATAACCTATACGGAGGAAACCTCAGCGAGAAATATGGTTATAAAGGTTACAGATGAGGATCTCCTTAATGCAACCGGCGGAATTGTTCAGGGAATGTCCGGCAGCCCGATAATACAAAACGGTATGCTTGTGGGGGCTGTGACGCATGTTTTTCTTAATGACCCGTCAAGGGGTTATGCGATTTTTGCTGAGACTATGGTCAATGAAGCGGATCAAATTTACTCGGAGCTTCAATTTTAAGTAAGTACGACAAAAGGATAAAATTTTTTACATTCCACTTAATTTTTTCTGTTGACAATTCCTTATTTTGCATTTATAATGTTTACAGAAAATGAGGTGTTTATATGAAAAAAATCTTATCAGTAATTCTTTCGGTCGTTTTCGTTCTCAGCTCCTTTACGGTTATGTCTTTTGCAGACGATACCGTATACTATGAGCAGCCCTTTGAAACGGGTACAATGGGTTCGACAACTTATCGTATTCCCGCAATCATTACGCTTAATAACGGCTCTGTTTTGGCAGTCGCGGATATGCGTTATGAGCACGGTTCGGATTCTCCCCAGAATATCGATACTCTTGTTGCTATTTCCGAAGACGGATATACCGATTGGGAATATACTGTCGTAAACCATTTTGACGATTATGCGGACGGCGTTTCCGACTCGGACAGCGCTTCCTTCATTGACTCTGCCGTTGTTCAGTCCGCAGAAACAGACAGGATTTTCATCATAACAGATGCTTATATGTCCGGTATCGGCTATCAGCAGACTGTTAAGGGTACAGGATACGTTGAGGTTGACGGTGAGCAGTGCCTTTCCCTCACAGACGGCAGCAACAGCTATTATCTCGCTGCTTTTGAAGACGGCTTTGCAACTGTTATGACATCCGACGGTACTGCCACAGCTTATACCGTTGATGCGGAATATGCCCTTTACAAGGACGGAGAAGCTATTTACACGGCTCAGGTCGGCTCTGATGAAATGGCTCAGCAGAATGTGTTCTATACATCCTCCGACATTTATCTTGCTGTTTCCACTTCTTATCTCTGGCTTCGCTACAGCGATGATAACGGCGAGACGTGGAGCGACCCCGTGATGCTCAATACTCAGGTTAAGTCTTCAAAGGAAGGCTTCCTCGGCGTAGGCCCCGGCAAGGGCTTTGTTACTACTGTTGACGGTCACGAGCGTATAATATTCTGCGTTTATGATACCGTTACCCGTGAAAATGTAAGTACAATTTACTCAGACGATAACGGCGAGACTTGGCAGAGAGGCGATGAAACAAGTATCCGCTTGGGTGTCGGAAAAACAAGCGAAGCTCAGATTGTCTCCCTTCCCGACGGTTCCCTTCGTATGTACGCAAGAAACGGCAGCGACTATATTGCATATGCGGACAGCACGGACGGCGGCGTTTCATGGACAAAGTTTAAGGCTGATATGAACCTTACAGCCAGAGGAAATTGCATGGTTTCCTTTATAAACTACAGCCAAGAAATTAACGGCCAAAGCGTAATTTTGGGTTCCTTTGCTTCGGATCCCACAAGCAGGGAAGACGGTGTGGTTGTTCTCGGCCTTGTAAATGACGACAATTCCGTTGATTGGATTACAACCTATCATGTAACAGACGGATTTTTCGCATACTCCTGCTTAACAGAGCTTGCAGACGGAAACATCGGCTATCTTTACGAAGATGAAGCTGCGCATATCTCCTACAGCATTCTGACAATCGGCGATGACGGTTCGATTTCCGAAATTAACGGAGACAATATTGAATATGATGATTCGCTGTCAATTTGGGATAAGTTTGTTTTGTTTGTAAGATCAACCTTCTATAAAATCTTGAACGTCTTTAATTTATTGTAAGATTTTAAATAATTCACGCATTGTTCTGCCGGAAACCTTCTCCGCATCCAATGTGATTGGCTTGATTGACAATAAGGGCGGCGGGTAATTCTGCCGCTCATTTTTTAGATATGAAAATTACCGTTTATTATGATAAAAGAAAATTAGAATATACGACCGAAAAATGCGAAAAACTGTCAGACATCCTTATTTCGTTGGGAGCAGACATTCCTTTAAATTGCGGAGGCATCGGAAAGTGCGGCAAATGTGCGGTTTCTGCCAAGGGCTGTCTCTCTCCGATTACGCCTGCAGAAAAGGAGCTTTTCGGCGATCAGAACGAAGCAAATTTAAGGCTTGCCTGCTTAACTTACGCCGAGGGCGACTGTGAAGTTTCGGTTCAAAACGGCGGAGAGGTGTTCGGAACTGCCGATTTTTCAGCTGAGTTGGGAAAGAACCCGCTGACAGGAAACCGAAGCTGTTATGCCGCTGTTATCGATATCGGAACCACAACAGTAGCATATCTTCTTTATAAAATGCCCGAAGGCGAGCTTGTGAAATCCGCTGTTCACAAAAACAGCCAGTCTGTTTTCGGCGCCGATGTGGTGTCAAGAATATCCTACGCCGAAAGCAATGCAGGAAACGGCGTTAAGACTCTTCAAAAGCGAATTTGCGATCAAATAGATAACGACCTCAATGACTTTGGTTATCCCGTTGATTTCAGAGTCGTAACGGGAAATACGGCAATGCTCCACTTTTACCGAGGCCTTTCCGTAAATTCTCTTGCAAAGGCTCCATTTGGCGTGAATGAATACTTCGGTGCTGCTAACGGGGAAGTGTGCGTACCAAGGTGTATATCCGCTTTTGTAGGCGCAGATGTTACCTGCGGGATTATTTCATCGGGTATGCTTATCGATAATTGTTCGATGCTGATAGATATCGGCACTAACGGTGAAATAGTGCTGAAAAACGGTTCTGAATTTTCATGCTGTTCCGCATCAGCCGGTCCGGCCTTTGAAGGCGCAAGCATTTCCAACGGCGTCGCCTCCGTCAACGGCGCTATTTGTTCGGTTTTTAATGTTGGGAGCAGCTTTTATTACAAAACCATAGGCGGCGAAAAGCCCTGCGGAATTTGCGGAAGCGGTCTTATTGATGCTGCGGCGTCTATGCTTAAGGCAGATATTATAGACAAAGACGGATATTTGGAAAGGGATTTTTATATAGGCGACAGTGGAATTTCAATTTCTCCCGCAGATATCAGAGCCGTTCAAATTGCCAAGGCAGCTATACGAGCCGCAATTGAAACAATTTGCCCCGATCTCTCCAAGGTTCAAAATTTTTACATTTCCGGCAGCTTCGGATCCTATCTCAATATAGACAACGCAATTTTAATCGGTCTTTTTCCCCGTGAGATGAGGGGAAAGGTTTCTCTTTGCGGAAATACAGCCGCCGCCGGAGCATCAATGATGCTTCTTGATAAAGCACAATTTGAAAAGGGAAATGAAATCGCCCGCAGCGCAAAAACAATCGCCCTTGCATCCAATGAAGTGTTTTACGAAAAATATATTAGGTACCTTTCTTTTTAATTACAGTCTGTTTTGCGTATAAAACAACAAAATCCTCCGATACTTATGTCGGAGGTGTTTTTATGTACGGAGACATCAAAAGTAATGCCAAAATAAATATGAAGGGAAATATGACAAAAGGCTTTTTGCTGATGACTGCCAACGGGCTTATATTTTTTCTTCTCGCAATCTATACTTTTTCCCGCATCTACCTTTGTTTTGTCGATACTTCACTTTTTTTGTCGCTCAACTTATTTGCAAATCCGGCTTCAAAGACAATCATAATCTGCGCAGCGTATTTGATAGGTTTTGTTCTTTTGCTTTTTATGGTTTCCGAAAAATACAAAACCGAAGCATGGTTTTGCTCATTGTCCGAAGGGAGTCCGTATAATTACAAGGTTTCGGTAAAATTATCGTTCAAAATCTTGTATGCGTATCTTGTTTTGAACACCTTGAAGCTTTTATGCATGAGCTTGTTTTTAGCTCCGGGAATATTTTTTTCAGGCGTCATTTACATTATCCTTAAAAGAGGCGCAATTAGAGCCGTATTTTTTATTCTTTGTATTGCAGATGCAGTAATGCTTTTGAGCGGCCTTGTTTTCGGTTTCGGGTTTATTCAGCGTTACGCCAATACAATGCGATTCTTGTGCAAAAACCCGTCGCTGTCCGTTTTGAATGCGGTAAAGAAAAGCACGGAGAGTATGGACTCCCTGTGCTTTAGGTGCTTAATTGTTAAGTTAAGATTGGCTTACTGTAACATTTTATCCCTTTTAATTGTGCCCGCCGCTTATCTTCTGCCTTATAAAAGAGCGGTTTTGTGTCAATTTATATCCGATATGTATCAAGGGAAACAGACTATTGCATCGTCTCCTGCTTAACCTTATGGTCAATCACATGGCGTGAGTCAAGCTCTTTCCTTATGTCGTCAAGAGATATTTCCATTTCAACCATGAGCACAAGTACATGATATGCAAGGTCGGAAATTTCATAGATGGTTTCTTCTTTAGAGTGCTTTGCCGCTCCGATTATTACCTCGGTGCACTCTTCTCCGACTTTTTTCATTATCTTGTCAAGACCCTTTTGGAAAAGGTAAGTGGTATACGAGCCGTCTTGCATTTGAGTTTTTCTGCCTTTGATAAGCTCATAAAGACCGTCAATCGAAAAGTCAGTCTTCTTATCGTCCGCATAAAGCAGATTGAAAAAACAGCTCTCATTGCCGGTGTGGCAGGCAGGCCCGTCCTTGATAACCTTAACCACAAGAGCGTCAAAGTCACAGTCCGCTTTTATTGATACTATATGCTGCCTGTTGCCGCTTGTTTCGCCCTTTCTCCAAAGTTCCTGCCTTGATCTGGAATAAAAACAGGTCATTTTTTCATCAAGAGTTATTTGCAGACTTTCCCTGTTCATATATGCCACAGTCAGAACTTCGTTTGTATAAAAATCCTGAACAACAGCAGGAATAAGTCCTTTGCTGTCAAATTTAAGCTTTTCAATTATTTCATTATTCATATTTTCACCCTTTTCATCGATAGGTTTATATCCTCATTTCAATTCCTTCGCCGATAAGATATTTTTTCAAATCCTCTATATTGACCTCACCGAAATGGAAAATTGAAGCAGCCAGTCCTGCGTCAACTCCCGGAACAGATCTGAACAGCGTTTTGAAATCCTCCATGCAGCCTGCGCCTCCGGAGGCTATAACGGGAACCGATACTGCATCGCAAATTGCGCTGAGCATCTCAATGTCAAATCCGTTTTTTACGCCGTCTGTGTTAATAGAATTTACCACAATTTCTCCGGCGCCGTTTTCAGTGCATTTCTTTGCCCACTGTACGGCTTCAATTCCCGTATTTTCTCTGCCGCCTTTTGCAAAAATCATAAATTTGCCGTCTTCTCTTTTAACGTCCATGGACAGCACTACGCATTGATCGCCGTATTTTTTCGCCGCTTCACCGATTATTGAAGGATTTTTTATTGCTCCGGTGTTGACGCTGACTTTATCCGCTCCGCTTTTAAGCACTCTGTCAAAGTCCTCGAGAGAATTTATATTTCCGCCTACGGTCAGAGGAATAAATATATTGCTTGCGACATTTTTCAGAACATCCGAAAACAGCCCTCTGCCTTCAAAGCTTGCTGTTATATCGTAAAATACAAGCTCGTCTGCGCCGCTGTCATTGTAAAACTTTGCCAAGGCAACGGGATCCTCAACATCCTGAATGCCTTCAAAATTTACGCCTTTAACAACTCTGCCGTTTCTTATGTCAAGACACGGTATAATTCTTTTTGTTATCATATCTCATCACCTGCGTATGTAAGCGCATCCTTCAGATCAATTTTATTTTCATAAATTGCTTTGCCTATGATTGCGCCGTAGCATTCAATTTCACACAGCTGCCGAATGTCGTCCATAGAGGAAATTCCGCCTGAGGCAATAACATTAAGATTTTCGATTTTTTTAAGCTTTTTGTAAGCGTCGATATTTGCGCCGGAAAGCTTTCCGTCCTTTGATATATCCGTATAGATAACCGTTTTTATATGTGAGTCCCTCAGCTTTTCGCAAAATTCAAATGAGTTAATCTCCGTAACCTGAAGCCAGCCGTTTACCGCAACCATGGAATTTTTCGCGTCAACTCCCACTGCAATCGCATCGCCGTATTTGTCCGCCATTTCACACAAAAACGGAAAATTGTTAATTGCCGCCGTTCCCAAGATTAGCCTGTTTATTCCTGCGTCCGTATACATTTTTATTTTTTCTTCGCTTCTGATACCGCCGCCCGTTTCAATAAACAACCGGGTGTTTTTTCTTATTTCGCAAATAACTCGGCTGTTTTCCTCGCTTCCGCCCTTTGCTGCATCCAAGTCCACTACATGCAAATGTTTTGCGCCTAAGCTTTCAAACATTTTGGCAGTTTCAACAGGGGAGTCGCCGTAGGTTTTCATGCGGCCGTAATCGCCCTCTGTCAGCCGAACAACCTTTCCGTCTCTTAAATCTATCGCAGGGAAAATCCTCATTTCGTCACCTCGTTAAAGGCAGTCAGCATTTTAAGTCCGATTTTGCCGCTTTTCTCAGGGTGAAATTGTGTTCCGAAAACATTTTTATTGCAAACAAGTCCGGGTACGTTTACATAATATTCCGAATATGCGACAACCGACTCTTCACAATTCTTGGCGTAATAGGAGTGCACATAATAAGCATAATCGCCTTCGCTTGTATATTTAAGCAAAGGATTGGATTTATCCTTGATGATAAGCCTGTTCCACCCGATATGAGGAACCTTTAAATTATTTGGAAGATCCTCCGTTAAAGGGCAAATGTCGCCTTCAATATAACCTAAGCCCGTATGTTCGCCGTATTCATAGCTTTTTTCAAACAGCATTTGCATACCGAGACATATTCCCAAAAGCGGTTTGCCATAAGCTACCTGCTCGTTAAGAACGGGGATAAGCCCTGTATCCTCGAGTTTTTGCTTTGCATCCGCAAAAGCGCCCACTCCGGGGAGGATAATCCTGTCCGCATTTTCGATTGTTTCCCTGTCTGCGGTAACCTCAGCTTCAATTCCCAAATGTTTTAAAGAGCCTGTCAATGAAAAAAGATTGCCTACGCCGTAATTGATAATTGCTGTCATTTTATAAAATACCTTTCGTGGAGGGGATTTCGTCCTTTGCGCACTCGTCAATGGCAGTGGCCTCTCTCATTGCTCTGCCCAAGGCTTTAAATGCGCCCTCGATTATGTGGTGGGAGTTTGAACCGCTCAGCTGCTGTAGGTGAAGATTGAATTTTCCGCACCTTGAAAAGGAACTCATAAATTCTTCCGTAAGCTCTGTGTCAAAATCTCCGACCTTTTCCGTGGGAATATTTAAATCATAGTTTATGTAAGATCTGCCGCCCAAATCAACGGCGCAGAGAATAAGCGCTTCATCCATCGGCAAAATAATATGCCCGTACCGTTTAATTCCCATTGAATTTCCCAATGCGGCGGACAATGCGTTGCCTAAAACAATGCCGATATCCTCTACCGAATGATGATAATCCACATTTGTATCGCCCTTGCATTTAACGGTAAGATCAAATCTGCTGTGCTTTGCAAAAAGGGTAAGCATATGATCCAAAAATCCGCAGCCGGAGTCAATGTCGTATTTGCCTGTGCCGTCAAGATTTAGCGACAATGAGATTTCCGTTTCAGCTGTTTTTCTTTCCTCAGAGTATGTTCTCATCAAATCATCTCCCTAAAATTTCATCGGTAGCATTTATAAGCGTCTGCATTTGCTCGTATGAACCTATGGTTATTCTGACGTAATCCTTAATTCTTTCCGTGTCAAAATGGCGTACAAGTATATTTTTCTCTCTGAGCTTTTTATAGAATTCCGTGCCCGTTATCCCGCACGGTTTTGCAAAAATGAAGTTCGCTTTTGACTCCGGAATTGAAAATCCCCGCTTGGTAAGCTCGTTTACCGTATATTCTCTGTTTTCCTTGATTTTGATAATGCACTCCTCAAAGTATTCCGTATCAAGTATGGACTCTTTTCCGGCGATGATTGACAGTCTGTTGATATTGTAAGGATTAAACGAAAACTTCATCTTGTTTAAATCCTCAATTACAGAGCTGTTTGATACCGCAAATCCCAGTCTTGCGCCGGCAAGATTTCTTGACTTTGAAAAAGTGCGGCAGACAATTAAATTATCGTACTCATTTATAAGCGGTATCGCCGATTGACCGCCGAAATCCACATATGCTTCGTCAATTAAAACTATCGTATCTCTGTTTGTGTCAAGTATATTTTTTATTTCGCAAATTGAAAGCGTAAGCCCTGTGGGGGCATTTGGATTGGCTATAAAAATGGGCTTATTTTTATCGCAGTAGTCGGCAGGATCTATGGTTAAATCATCCTTTAGAGGAATAATTTCGGGATTTAAACCGAAAAGCCGGCAAAAAACAGGATAAAAACCATAAGTTATATCCGCAAAGCATGGCGGATGCTCTTTATCGCAAAACGCCTGAAACGCAAAAGCAAGAATTTCGTCCGATCCGTTGCCCATCATAATTTGGTCGGGCTTTACATTGAGGACTTCCGCTATTGCGGCAATGACTTCTTTTGTTTCAGGATCCGAGTATAGATTAAGTCTCGATATCTCCGCCGCATTTAACGCCCTTATTACTCTTTCTGACGGCGGAAACGGGCTTTCGTTGGTGTTAAGCTTTACTAAATTTGTATTTTTCGGCTGTTCTCCCGGTGTATACGGCTCTATATCCGAAAATCTGTCTGATAAAAAACGGGACATATTATCACTTCTTGTGGTTTTAAAATTTATTAAATCTAATGCTTACGGACTTTCCGTGAGCCTGTAAGCCTTCACGGTTGGCAAAATCCTCAATTCTCTCGTGAGATTTTTCCAATGCGTCATGGGAATAATAAATAAATGAGGATTTTTTTATAAAATCGTCAACGGACAGGGGAGACGAAAATTTTGCCGTTCCGCTTGTGGGAAGCGTGTGGTTCGGTCCCGCAAAGTAATCGCCTAAAGCTTCCGGAACGTTTTTGCCCAAGAAGATGCTGCCGGCATTTTTGATGTCGGGAAGCAGCTCAAAGGGGTTGTCAACGCAAACTTCAAGATGTTCCGGGGCGATTTCATTGCTAAGCTCTACGGCTTTTTTTATGGAGTCAACGATAAAGATTTTTCCGTTGTTTTCAATGGAGGCTTCGGCAATTTCAGCTCTCGGCAGCAGTTTAATCTGCCTTTCCGTTTCCTCCGCAACACGCTTCGCAAATTCCTTATCGGTTGTTATCAAAACGGCGCTTGCCATTTTATCGTGCTCGGCCTGGGACAGCAAGTCCGCAGCCACATTTTCAGGTTCGCATGAAGGCTCTGCAATTATAAGAATTTCGCTGGGACCCGCAATCATATCAATGCTTACCTTGCCGTAAACCTGTTTTTTTGCCGTAGCGACAAATATGTTTCCCGGCCCCACAATTTTATCAACCTTAGGAATTGTTTCCGTGCCGTATGCAAGGGCTGCGATTGCCTGCGCTCCGCCTACCTTGAATATCTTTGTAACGCCTGCGATTTTTGCCGCCGTAAGTATGGCGGGGTTGATTTTTCCGTCGGCTGACGGGGGAGTAACCATAACTATTTCCTTTACTCCCGCAATCTGCGCCGGAACTGCGTCCATAAGCACCGTGCTGGGATAAGCCGCTGTGCCGCCGGGAACATAAAGTCCCGCCTTTTCAACAGGTGTTATTTTTTGTCCGAGAATAATTCCGTCATCTTTTGTAACGACAAAATTGTTTCTCAGCTGCTTTTCGTGGAATGCCGCAATGTTTTCCTTTGCCTGCTTAAGAGTTTCAATAAAATAGTCATCTGTGGAATTAAACGCTTCATTGATTTCATCTTCGGAAACAAGCAGGCTTTGGAGACGGCACTTGTCAAATTTTTCGCAGTACTCAAAAAGCGCCTTGTCACCGTTTTCCTTGACGTTTTCAATTATGTCCTCAACGATTTTTTCGATTTCTTCGTTTTTCTTTTCATCCCGGCGGGCAAAAACCGTAAAATCCTTTACTTCGGAGGTGTCAATTATCTTAATCATTTTGAAGTTCCTCTCTGAACCTTTCCACAATTGTATTTATTTCGTCTGTTTTAAATTTGTAGCTTGCTTTATTTGCAATAAGTCTTGCGCTGATAGGCAAAATTTCCGTGAGAACGCCTAAATTGTTTTCCTTTAAGGTGGTTCCCGTCTCGACAATATCAACTATCACGTCCGACAGGTTAAGTATAGGAGCAAGCTCTATTGAGCCGTTAAGCTTAATAATTTCAATCTCTCTGTTAAGATTCTTGTAATATGTATTTGCGATATTCACAAATTTTGTCGCAACTCTCAATGTTACATCCGGATTATCTTTAAAATCGGTTTTCCCCGCAACGCACATTTTGCATTTTCCGATATTAAGGTCAAGGAGCTCATAGACGTCGGGCTCATATTCAAGAAGTATATCCTTGCCTGCAATTCCTATATCCGCTGCGCCGTGTTCCACATAAATGCTGACGTCGGATGGTTTAACGAGAAAATAGCTTATATTGTTTTTTTCACTTGTGAAAATAAGCTGACGGGAGCTTTCACGCATCTCCTGACAATCGTATCCCGCTTTTGCAAAAATATCAAAAACCTTATTTCCCAATCTGCCCTTGGGAAGAGCAACATTAATCATATCTCCGACTCCTTTATCTCTTTGCCGCTGACGGTATAAACCCTAACACCCGATATGTTGTCCGGCAGGCAGTTGAGAACCGAATATGCAACGCCTTTTTCCCTGAGCTTTTCCGTTAATTCGGTTATAACGTCGATATCCGAATTGTTATCGTAAATTATATAGCACTCCGCATTGTTTTTTTCCTTTACGTGAAGCTTTCTGTCGAGAGCGTCAAAATAAATTGCAAATCCCATGGCGTGGGCGTTTCCCTTGCCCATTTTGCTCATAAGCATATCATAGCGGCCTCCGGAGAGTACGTCCCTTGAAACACCGTGAACATAGCCGTGCATAAGTATTCCGTTGTAATATCCCGGATCGCCTGTTACGGAAAGGTCAACCCGTATGTACTTTTCAAGATGCATTTTCGTCAGAATGGAGTATATGGATTTAAGCTCTGTTACCGCATCCTGCATTTTGGCGTTAAGAGCCATTTCTTCCACTGCGTTGATTGCGTCGTCGTTGCTCATCTTTGCGGACATCATTTCAACGGCAACGCTTACAGCCTTTTTCGGAAGAGAATGCTTTTCTCCGAGCCTTAGGAGATCGTGAGAATTTTTCTTTGAAATAAGGTCAAGGATTTCTCCTCTTAAATCCTCATCGTTTGTAAAACAGTCAAGAAGCCCTTCAATATAGCCCATGTGGGAAATATCGAGAATGGCGTTCTCATCAAGAAGAAGCAGGCTTTTTACGGCAAGAGATATTATTTCGGCGGTTTCAAAGGTATCGATTTCGCCGATAACCTCAAGTCCGACCTGAAAAATTTCCTTAAATTCACGGATATCTTTCGATTCCCTGTAAACGTTTTCCGTGTAGTAAAGCTTCTCTCTGCCGCCGCTTTTAATCTCATCCGCATTTTTTACAATGCTCAGCGTAACATCCGGCTTTAACGCCATCAGCTTGCCGTTAAGATCCGAAAATGTGATGATTCTGTTGCCTAAAAGAAAATCCCTGTTCTTTGCGTAAAAATCATAGGACTCAAATTTTCCCATTCTGAATTTTTTAAAGCCGCAGCTTTCGTAAAGGCTCCTCAGCTTTAAAACTACAATTTCATCATTATATAAAAAATCATAATTATTGTTCAAAAAAATCATCCTTGCTTAAAATAACCCTTCGATTGTTCCGTCCTCGTGAATGTCAATTTTGAGGGCGCTTGGAGCCTTTGGAAGACCCGGCATTGTAAGAATATCGCCTGTCATAACCGTTATAAATCCCGCTCCCGAATAAAGTCTGACGTCTCTTACGGTTATTTTAAATCCTTCGGGCTTGCCTAATTTTGTCGGATCGTCCGATAAAGAATACTGAGTTTTTGCTATGCACACGGGAAGCTTGTCCTTGCCCATTTTTTCGATTTCGGCTATGGCTTTTTCCGCATTTGCCGTGTATATAACTCCGTCGGCTCTGTAAATTTCCCTTGCTATTGTTTCAATCTTGTCCTTTATGGAGCTGTCCAAATTATACATATAGCGGAACTCGGAGCTGTTCTCGTTTTTGTCGATTGTATCACAAACCGTCTTCGCAAGCTCCGCCGCGCCTTTTCCGCCGTTTGCAAAACCGTCCGATATGCAAGCCGTTACGCCCATATCCTTGCAGTAGTTTATTACAAATTCAAGTTCCTGCTCCGTATCCGAATAAAACTTGTTCAGAGCAACCACTACGGGGACTCCGTATTTTTGCATATTTTCAATATGAGTACGCAAATTTACTATTCCCTTTTTCAAAGCGCCTAAATTTTCTTTTGACGTTTCCGCCTTCGGTACGCCGCCGTTGTATTTTATGGCTCTGCATGTGGATACGAGAACGATACAAGAAGGAGTAAGCCCTGCGGCTCTGCACTTGATGTCGAGGAATTTTTCCGCTCCCAGGTCGGAGCCGAATCCCGCTTCGGTTATTGTATAATCCGCCAGCTTGAGAGCGAGACGGGTAGCTCTTACGGAATTGCAGCCGTGCGCAATGTTTGCAAAAGGCCCGCCGTGAATAATAGCAGGAGTGTTTTCAAGAGTTTGCACAAGATTTGGATTGATTGCATCTTTCATAAGCAGCGTCATTGCGCCGGCACAGCCCAATTCCTTTGCGTAAACAGGCTCTCCGGAATAATTGTAACCGATAAGGATATTCTCAAACCGCCTTTTCATATCGCTTAAATCTTTTGAAAGACAGAGAATTGCCATAATTTCGCTTGCAACGGTAATATTGAAACCGTCCTCTCTCGGAACGCCGTTTGCCTTGCCGCCTAAACCTACCACAATATTTCTCAATGTTCTGTCGTTCATATCCATACAGCGTTTGAACAGTATCCGTCTCGGATCAATTTGAAGCACGTTTCCCTGCTGAATATGATTGTCTATAATTGCACAGAGCAGATTGTTTGCCGATGTTATAGCGTGCATATCTCCCGTAAAATGAAGATTTATATCCTCCATTGGGACGACCTGGGAATATCCTCCGCCTGCCGCTCCGCCCTTAATTCCGAATACGGGACCCAGCGATGGTTCACGCAGAGCTATAATTGCATTTTTCCCGATAACGCTCATTGCCTGACCCAAGCCTACAGTGACGGTTGTCTTTCCCTCTCCCGCCGGAGTGGGGTTGACAGCGGTAACAAGTATAAGCTTGCCGTCCTTGTTGTTTTTTACCTTTTTAAACAGATCTTCACCGAGCTTTGCCTTGTATTTTCCGTATAAATCGAGGTAATCTTCCTCAATGCCGATTGCGGCGGCAATATCCTTTATGGGGAGCATTTTGCAATTCTGTGCGATTTCAACATCCGACAACATTTAAATCATCTCCGACGGTTAAGTTAATTTAGTATTATATATTTACCCATTATTTTATTATTATAATATCAGACAATGCTTTAATAATTCCTTTTTAGAATTATTATTAAAAAATATAATTTTTATTTATGTGTACAAAAATAAGAAATTTCATCAATGATTTTATATGCATAAGCAGATGTATGCGAAAAAATTTCTGAAAATTTAATTAAAACCCTTGACATTGACTCTTAATATGAATATAATATCAAAGTCAAATGTTTGTGGACCATTAGCTCAGTTGGTTAGAGCAACCGGCTCATAACCGGTCGGTCCGGGGTTCGAGTCCCTGATGG
>JAJQGK010000067.1 GCA_021200555.1 Clostridiales bacterium
ATTCACTTACCCATGTGCTGACACTTTACACTTACCTATGTGCTGAAACCGGACATTTAGTCTGACCACTTATCACTGACCACTGTCCACTAAATTATAGCGAACGCAGTGAGCGGAGCAAGCCGAAGGGCTTCCGAAATTATTAATTATTAATTATTCATTATTAATTATTAATTTTCAACAGATGTGCACCGATTAAAATTTTTTCATTGTACATTGTACATCGTGCATTAATGCGACACAATTCTTATTATTGCCTCCGCAATCTTCTCCGCATCGTTTACGGTGTTATCTTTTCCGAGAGAAATACGGATTGTTCCCCTTGCGTAAAGCTCATCGGCATTGATAGCGGCAAGAACATGTGAAATTTGCGTATTCCTGCTGTCACAAGCCGAGCCTGTGGACACCATAATGCCCATCAGGTCAAGCCGATGAAGAACAGCCTCGCCGTCCGTACCGGGAAAGGAAAGGCTGAGACTGCCGGGAACACGGGGCATTGCTCCGTTGCGGCGATAGCTTATTCCGGCAGAATCGAGCTTATCAATGAGTGTTTGCTCAACCGTCAAAAGTCTGCTTTGAAAATCGTTAAGGCAAGCCGAATTTTTCCGAAGGGCTGCCGCCATTCCCACTATTCCGGCGACATTTTCCGTTCCGGCCCTCAAGCCGAACTCCTGTGCGCCTCCGTCGGCGTATGACGAAAGCCTTGTGCCTTTTTTGACAAACAGGAACCCTATTCCTTTGGGACCGTTGAACTTATGGGCGGAACACGACATCATATCGACACCGAGCTCTTTAACGTCCACGGGAATATGACCGAGCGCCTGAACCGCATCGGTGTGGAATACAGCCCCGTGTTTGTGTGCAATGTCACAAAGCTCTTTTATCGGCTGTATCGTTCCGATTTCATTGTTTACCGTCATCACGGAAACGAGCTTTGTTTTGTCTGTAATCGCCGCTTCAAGATTGTCCGGCGTAATGAAGCCGTCCTTATTCGGGTGCAAATATACGACCGGACAGCCGAGCGTTTCAATTTTTTTACAGGCGCGAAGAACGGCGTGATGCTCAAACTCCGAAGTGATTACCGTGCGGCAGTCTCCGCGCTGAACACTTCCTTTAACGGCCCAGTTGTCGCTTTCGGTGCCGCCGGAAGTAAAATAAATCTCTTCCGGATCGGCGTTAATGCAATCCGCAATCATTTTTCTGGAATCCTGAAGAGCTTTTTTCGCCTGTCTTGCAAAAGAATACGGCTGTGACGGGTTGGCATACTGTTCCAGCAAATAGGGACGCATTGCTTCAAAAGCGTCCGTATCAAGCCTTGTTGTCGCTGCATTATCTGCGTAGATTACACGGTTCATATAATCACCTCAGCGGCTGTAAACAACTTCCGGTATTCTGTTCTTGCCCGGAACATCGAACTCCTTGGGGTCAATAATGCAAAGCTGCTTTTTAATAACGCCCCGCATTTCAAGGGCAGGCTCAAGGCAGTAGTGCTCAAAATCCTCTTTGCTGATATCGTCCGGCGACTGAACGTGGGGAAACAGCAGCTTCAAAAAAGCCGTGCAAAGCCGCTTTATCGCAGTCAAATCCCTTTGGTCCGCACTTGATTTATATGAAATCAGAGACTCAACAATCGAAGCGTAGGAGAGATCACTGCGAAGCTCGTGAAGCACCTCTGCAAAGTATTCGGTATTGATTGCCCAGCCGTGAGCGATCATTCCGGTAGTCATTCTCGGAATCTGCCAACCGGGAATAAATCCGTGAAATCTGTCCAGAGTAGCCGATTCGCCGAAAACCTCGCTGATATGTTCCACCATATTTTTGTTTATGTCGAAACGATCGGCGTTGATATTTCCGAGGACAATTACTCCCGCATCGGCAGTAAGCGAAGCGTCGAAGCCCTTAATCTCGCCGAACTCCATATAATGCTTTAACGCCTGCTGTATTTGTCCGGGCTTCTCAAAGGTAATGGACTGCACCTCGTCAAAGCCCACATAGTCAAACCGAGTCAGCAATCCGCCTGTCTTTTTGGCATTGTCGTAAATAAGCGACGCACGGGATACGGTTCCGCCGCTGATAAGCCATCCTCTCTTGCTTATCTTTTCAAAGACATAGCTCTTTCCCGTCCCCTTTGGGGCAAGCTCGATAATGTTCACTTTTTTTTCGACAAACGGCAGCAGACGCCGCAAAAAGATAAGCTTTGTTTCCTCACTCTCTGCACCGTGCTCATCCACATATCCCGCGGGATTATAGTCCACAGCCATAAGGATAACGTCTATCCATTCGTGAATATCAAATTCCTTCCGAGCCTCCCTAAAGAAATCAAGATCGACAGAATAGGGACAAAAGGGCTTATATCCCACCATAGAGATTACGCCCTTGGGGTTTGAAGCTGTTCCTTCAAGCGTCCAAACCAACGTGATAATGCCCCAATTTTCGCTTTCATGGAGCAGCGTGGCCTGCCATTCTTCAACGACCTCGTTTGCCACCGTTCCGGAAGCGCCGCCCTTTGCCCCGCCGAAATCCGGCAATTCAAATTTTGTCCTGCCGCTTTTTATGTCCACGTTGACACGCACCCTCGCAAGGAACTGAACCGTATCACCGTTAACCATACGGAACTTATACTGTTCAAAATCATCTTTTCCGGGAATGAATCTTTTGATGTATCTGCGGACGCTGTCGTAATCCACAATGCCGTCGTCATCCGAAAACTTCATAACCAGCCAATCCCGCATATAGGACGGAATACTGAGATTTGAGAAGTATTCGCTCCGCTGAGGGTCCTTCAGAACAACCATATCGGCAAATATTTCTTTTACTTTATCTTCTGTCATAATTTATCCCCCACTTAAAGAAAAAGTGTACAGCCCTGCTCCTTGAACTCGCTTATCTTGATTTTAAGCTCGTCCTCATCACAGCCGAAATATTCAGCCATGCACGGCAGGCAATAAAAATCCTCCGTGTCAATATCGATAAGCTTTTTGGACAGAGCAATCTCGTCTTTCTTCAATGACCTTCCGCAGTCGCAGCAAGCCTTCTTTGTCACGGCAAATCACCGTCCCCGCCGCCCAGCGCCGGAAGAAGCGTTATTTCCGGCAGGCTGACAATTTTGCCGTCTGCATTTGCTTCAACAGTGTATGTGCCGGCTTTTACTCCGGGGAATACCACCGTCCACTTTTTGCCTTCGTCAATTTTTGAAACGGCTGCCTGTGTACCTGCCATTTTCATATTAAGGCTTTCCACCTGCCTATTAAAGGAAACGGTCAGCTTTGCTTTTCTCATTGATATTTTAACGGTCTGATTATCCCACGAAGCCGTAAGCTGCACTTCTTTATTGCTCTCTACAACTATTACCGGAACAAGCATTTCCTCCGGTGCTGCGCCGCCGTGAACCTCGCCGTAAACAGCATTCTCATCATCTGCTCCGGCGGCAAATCCGGACTGCTTGAAGTGGTCGTAATTGCTGAATACCGCATACCTATCCCCTTTTGCATCCTTGACAATCTCAACATTGGGAATCGTCGGCGTCACATTCTGCGGCAATTTGCAATATCGTCCGTGACTGTAAACGACTGCATCCTCAGGAGCGTCTAAACCCTCTCTGCAATGGAAGAAACGGGCGGCAAGACGGCTGGTGCCGTGATCTCCCGTAATCACAACACGGTGATATTTTTCCAGTAAGGACTCCGCTTCTCTGCCGAGTCCCGTTACAAAGCTCATTTGATCTTCGATACAGGCATAGTAATCCGGCTCGTCAACTACACCCTTATGCGCCAGCTTGTCAAGCTTGTCCAGCTTCTTATAAGGCATCGACATACTTTTCCATTGCTCGTTAAAGCATGTCTCCGTGGGCAATGTCGCCTGCGCCAACGAAACCTTTTTAATCGTGCCGCTGCAATTCTTTTCAATTCCCCAATACAGCAGCGAAAGCCACTCAATACCAAGGGCGTCCACCCAAAGAATGAAAGTATCGTCATCTTCGTATTCAGAGAGAACGGCGTAGCGGTAATCAAAGGACAAGGCGTTTGCTCCGCTGAAGTACAGCTCTTCGTCCTTCGGCAGGGTGTTTTCAAGCTTGTGGGCTTTGTACCGCGACATATAAGCGCCGATATCGCTTTGCAGCACATCCGGATTGCGGGATAAATACGCAGAGAGCGCAGGAAATGCTCCTTTCAGCTTTTCGCTCCCATTAACCTGCTCGGCGTCCTTACGCAGCCATTGACCGACCATTTTAAGGAGATATATTCTTTCTTCCCGTTCGTCATTTTTAATATAGTCCAGCCGTTTCTCAAACTCGGGTATTGCGTCAACAGCCTTAAAATAATCGGAATCGGGCTTTATTTTCATAACCGAAACAAGAGTCTTGAACTCATCGACCCAATCCGGCTTGTCAATACGCCTCTCAAATATCTCATGCAGGATAATGGAGGGAACATCGTCAACAGACTCGGCAGCGGCAAAGCAACGGCTCAGGTAGCTGTTATCCGGGTGAATTTGAAAACGGAGTTTGACAAAATTTTTATGGCTGACGGAAAGCACGTTCCATTTGCCCATAACGTCAACGCCGGAAAATGACGAGACGTTTAATATTTTGAGAAGTGAGTCGTCCAGCGATACGCCCTGCAGAGCATACCCAAAGAGCTCCGACTGCATTTCATCGGAACAGTTTTCCTTTGTCAAACATTGACCGCCGGGCATATTCTCTTGAATATATGACAAGGTGTCGTTCATTACATGTATGTTGATTTCTCCGCTGATTGAGTTGATGCTGCCCGAACGCTTGGTCAGCAATACAAAATTCGCATTCTCATCGGATGGATTTTCCCAATATTTAAACCACTCCAGAAGACCCACAAGCAAAGTGCCCGTGCCTTGCTTAAACTCTGATACATGCTGTTCAAACATACCGGACAATACAAGCAGGTTCATTTTCTGCTCTTTCTCTTTGTCATCGGTGCAGTCAAAGAAAAAATCCTCCTGCCGCAAATCGCCGTTTAAGTTAATAACGGAATCAAACCACTGCGCTTCGCAGCCCCACAGAGGAATGATAATTCGTCCGAGGCTGCTTGCCGGTACCTGACTGCCCCAAAGACCGGCAAATCTCCTGTCGGCGGCTTCTTTTTTTGAGAAAAGACGCAGATACTCGCTTACGCCTGTCAAAATGACCCATTGGTCACGGTATGAGTCGGCAAAAAGGTTCGAGTATTTGGGCATAACGTCGGCACCCATAAAAATTTCCTCGGACTCGATTACCCGAATGTCGCTGATTTTCTTTAACTCAGAGAGCAGCCGGCAATACTCCTTGATGTTTTTAACCATAATGGCGCGGCAGGGAAAGCGTGAGGGCAAATTGTTCTGTTTTTCCGTCTGAAGCAGAGATACGGCTTCATCAATTGTCATACTGCTTTCCTCCTTCCGTTATTTTGAAAATTCATCGCAAAACTCAGGGTGAGCGTCAAGGAACGCCGTAACCATATCCCTCAAAACAGAGTCCTGCATGGTGCGGACATTGTTTTTTGTACCGTCCAGCTTTTCTTTCTTTGCCTTTTCCTGCTGCATCCGTTTGAGAATACGTTGCAGCACGGTAAGATCTGCGGCTGTCCATGTACTCATATCGTTGCCGATTTTAATCTTTGCCTCGGTAATAACGTCGGTGCGTTTTTCATCCCACAAAAGAGAATATTCCGAGCCGACCAACGCCATAAAGGCTTTTTCAATGCAGTCTTGATCCGTCAAAATTCTCGTATCCATATTTTTCAAAGAATTTATTGCGCTTACAACGGCGGCGTCAACCGTATAGCTGCCGTTTTGAACGTCCAGCAGCGTGCCGATTGCTTTTGTCAGATCCTTAGGGATAATCCACATCAGCGGAACATTGTGCGTGTTGCACCATTTCCTTACGGACTCTTCTCCGGTTATGGAACGCCAAGTCTCCAAAAGCTCAGACTTGTTCCGTGCAAAGCTGATTTTGTTAATCTGTGCACTAAGCTCTTTATTAAATTGAGTGAGCGTCGTATTGCAGTTCAGATCCCTCAGTCCGGCATACACTGCATCAAGCTCTTCTCGGGTACATTCAATATTGCGGTCATTCAATATGTCTTCAAGCACGGGCTTTCCGTTCTGTAAGCAGTCTTTAGCCAGCACGCCGTACCGTTCAAGGGTAAGGATTGCGGCTTCCCGTTCATCTGTGCTTAACCGGGCTGTATCGGAATATGCCGCACTGTACAGCACCTGCAATGCGGAGAACCAAGGCTTGTTAAGCTCGGCGATTGCGCTCATGGGGATTCTGAGGAAGCTGAAAAGGTTTGCCAAGTCCTTTTTTGCGGCCTCTATGCTGTGATAGGTCGTTCCCTGAACCTTGCCGATTGCCTCCAAATACTTATACTGCTCTGCCACGTCTGCAAGCTTGTCCTTGACCTGCTCCTCTGTCCATGTATAGATTGCATCCTGCATAACGGAATGAAGTCGGTCGCTTAACTCCTGGGGCTGAATTGCAAGCCTCGTTGTCACATCCTTCAACTCGGGTGAAGCTTCAAACAGGAAGGAGCGGAAGGCGGCTGCCATTGTATGCTTATCCTGAAACGCCTTTGCCAGAACCTCACGGATTTTTCCCCGACCGGTAAAAAGATTCAATGTTTCATCCATTGCGCCTTCAATGTCGCCCTCTTGAGTTATGAACGTCTGAATATTATCGATTATCTTATCCGCCGTTTTTCTGTGGTCTTCGCTGCTCCACTGGGTTTTGGGAAGGTACTTGAGCACCCAAAACGGCGTTCCGCTTTGGGTAACCGCTTCACGGACGTTATGATAGCCTTGGCTCTGTTCCGCAAGCTGTCCTATGGGAATATTGAAAATTTTGGAAAGATACCGGCTGAAATTCTGCCATGTAACAGTGCCGGCGGACAGGTAATCTGCGGTCATTTTCCCGCCGCACATGGAGGACACCATTTTGCCGATGGTCGCCTCAGCAAGCACATGAGGAGACTGAACGGAATCTGTCCATGTGTATTTGCTGTTCTTATAGCAGGAGAAAATATAGCCCAGCAGCACGCCGCAGGCAATCGTGTTGTAGTAGCCGTAGGGCTCCCTCTGGAGCTCAGCCCACAAGTCGCCGAGGTTGACCTGTTTTCCGGATTCCATTTTATCCTTTATAAGCTCCGCCGCTGCAGCCACACATTCGGCTTGCTTGCTGCCGCCGTTCTTTGCTGCGGCAATATCCTCAATTGAGGTTAAATTGAGAATGCCGGCAAGCTTTAAAGAGTTCAAAACATTGGTAAGCTGGCTGTTGTTGCTTTCACGCAGGATACCTGCCATGGGAGCGCCTTCGTTGCAGGATTTGTATGCGGTATTGGTCACTACGATGTTTTCCGGCGCATACTTAAAGATAACGTCCCGAACATTTTTACGAATGAATTGCTGAAGGTGAGCGCATCCGTATATAGTGTTAGAAACGTTGTTCCCGTTGTAAGCAATCATCGCTCCGCCGCTGACAGCGCTGCCGACCCATGAGCTGACAATGAGCGTTGCTTCGGTGCGGTACTGATTAACAGAGCCTGTCTGACCGGCTTCGGCGGCCATTTCCTGCTTTGTTACGGCTGTCAGCCATTTATTGCGTTTTTCATCGGTAAGCGGCGTCTTCGCAAGGGCGATTGTAAGCCGAGGCTCATCGGCTTCGGCAGCTTTCGCCTGCAAAACGGACTGTACGGACACAGCCTGCGCTTCGTTTTTTACCGTCACGATAAGCAGACCCAGCTTATAGGGATATTTATAGAGTTCATTTTCAATCTCATGTAAGCGAGTGTTAATAGAGTTTGTTTCCGCACAGCAAACGGCGATTTTCATACGGCGGAAGCCTGCGTCATTTTTATCCCAGGCGCTCTCTTCAAATGCCTGCGCAAACGCTCCGTCCTTGGAGAACATCATATATCTGCTGTATTTCTTGTCATTTGCATCAAGCCGTGCAGAAAAGTCTGTATCGCTGCCATTAAAGGGAAGCTGAATACGGACGATGTTATTCGCCCCTTCATCCAATACGAGAATTTTGCTGTCAACCATTGTTTGAAGCATATCGTCAACCTGAGTCTTGCTCATTACGCCCGCCAAGCAGGTTTCAAGGCAGTCCTTTGTCGCCGCAATGCCGTCCTTGGCTTTTCTGCCGCTGTAAATGCCCTTTGCAGAGGACATAAGGGCAAGCAGCAGCATAGCCGTCTTAAACACACGGTGGGCATTCTCATCGTTTTCAACCAAATGGCGGCTTTCCTCGTAATGGCGGATATATTCTGCGGCTTTTGTGTCCTTGTCGGAGAAATCGCTTTCACGGGTGAAAAAGTAATCCCATAACCATTCGGGAGTCAGCCAGCAGGCCTGCGACTCGGGGCCTTCCTTGTTGATATATCCCACAAAGCCGTGTTCGGTGTCGGAGCGGTCCTTCATAAAGCGGAACATGGTACGCTGTGATGCGGCATAGTTCTCCGCCACACGGGAAAGAAGCTTTATCGTCATAGGGTGCATGGGGCAAAGATGCTCGATTTCCTCGCTAATCTTGTCGTCAAGACCGGACATATCGGGCAGGAAGGGCTTTATATTCCTGATAACGCTCTTTCGTTCCTCTTTCCAATGCTCACTCATACCGGTGCGTATTTTGATAGAGCCTGCGATAAGGTCAAAGGCGGCGTCTGTGCTGATATGAAATTCCACCTGATGGAAACGGTGTGTGATAAGCTGGTAACGCTCCGGAGTAATACGCTCGACCATTTCCGTAGTGCGGTGAACCACGTAAAGCATAAAGAAAGGCTGCACCTTGCAGAACTCGGAGAGCTGCTGGAGAATTGTCTGATCGTCGCTGTTTGCCACATATTCGGTAAACTCATCCCAAATGAAGAATATGCCGGACTTGGCAAGGCCGTTGCTCTCGATAACGGCGGCAATCCACTTTTTAAAGGTGTCAAGGCTGTCAACCAATCCCCAGTTATATTTACGGATAACTTCGGCGGTCTTTTGAAGTGTAAACAGGTCGCCTGCTTCAAGACTTTTACGCAGATCATCCACGCTGTCGTAATCATCGCCCAAAACCGTGTTTTCAAGTATATACTTCCAATTATGTACGGGGCTGTTGACCTGCCGTATAACCGCATCCTGCAGCGAACCCTCGCCGTAATCCGCCTTATCGCCGAACTTGGCGGCAAGGGCTTCACGGACGGCTTTTTCCGCCTCCATAAGCATGGCGTTTCCGTCACGGATACCGGTACAGCCTGTTTTCCATATAACGAGGTAATCGCCCTTCTCCTTGGCGCGGCATTTCATAAAGCGGTTGCGGTAAGGCGCAAGGCGGCTGTTTCCGGCAAGAAAGGCGTCCACGACTTCAGGCGGCTCTTCCATAAGATGCTTAATCAAAATGGCGGCGTAGCTTTTGCCGGTGCCGTAGGTGCCTTCTATCCAGAAGGAGCGGCGGCTGTCGGGCGCCTCCTTGTTAAGGGACTGACACAGCACCTCCATCATCTTTTCCATATCCTCGCCCACAATGTACTCCCGCCAAAGATTTTTGTTGCGGGTGTCGGCGTCAATGTCAACCACAGATTCAAACGTGGGGCTTATTTCAATAAAATCAGAGTATTTTTTATTTGGCATGGCTGCTGCCTCCTCAATTAATCGTTTTCGGCAAGATCGAGAATGTCAATGCTTGCATAGTCTTCAAGAATGATGTTGTCAATATTTGCAATAAAGGAAACACGTATGTACTTCGGGTAGGTTATCGCAAGCCCCTGAACCATTTCACGGAAGGCTTTGGCGTCAATACCGTATATGTCATGGGGAGAAATGCCCTTTGCATCCGGATTTGCATGAGCGTTGGCAAGCTCCGTAAAGGTAAAGGTCCTGCGGCCGGTATGCTCGGCATAAAGGTAAAGGGAATAGAGAAGCGCAACAGCATCGGGATAATCCCACCCCTCACGGAGATAAGAGAACTTGTTCTTTGCAAGCTCAATGGGCAATCCCTGCTTTAACGCCCCGCCAATGGGGGAATACCTGAATGTTTCGGTAAGCGCCGTAATAGCATTTTCACGATTTGATTTTGAGTTAGTGTCCCCAAGCATTACAACAAGATCGCCTTTTTCATATGTTGCTCCCGGCTCAGCGTTTAAACAATACCACCGGCAAATTGTGGAATTGTAACAGATGTTCGACCAAATTATTGCCCACACAAGCGGGTTGTACGACCCCATTTGCGTAAGCTTTTTGCCAAGAGAAGTAATGCTGATTGCATTTGTTTTACCGACTTTCTTCATCTCTATCATTTCGGCATTTTTAAGCCATATTTTGAGGGCTGAATATTGAACCTTACCAAGAACGTTCTTTGAAAAACATTCTATCCCCTCATCTATAAAATGTGTAAGCCATGCCTGACGAAATCCATAGCCATGATATGGGTCAAGACCTTCCATGTTAATAAATCCTCCTTCCGGTACACGCATATTATCTGCGACAATACAACTTCTGTCTGTAAATTCAATACAATTATAGCAATGGACACAAAGGCTTTCTCGGATTACAATTTTCCCGTCCCGCTGAATTGTAAACGCTCCCGTCGGACACTGAACCGTACAGGCTTTGCACCCTATGCAATATCCAACCTTATTTGCCACTCCTCTGATACGGCTGATAACAAAACGATCCATTTGAGAAAAAGGGTAATACGAAACCGTCAATGTTTCATCGGTTTTCCGTATTCGGCACTCGTAGTTCTGCGAACCTATCTTTTGAATAAAGCCGTTTTTGGTTTTCTCTACGAAAACTCCAAGCAAACGGGCTGCTTCAATCCAATCCTGAGTTGGCTTTGTAATGGTTATTACAAGAGCATTGTTTTCGACAATCTCCTTTGTTCTGTTTCCGCCGTTATCTAATCCTTTACCGCCTAATCGAGATTTCCAACCGCCTCGCTCAATGTAATTTTTACATTCACCTGCGGGCTTTGTATTTGCGACATATTTTTCCACTTTAGAACGAAGAACACTTGATTCTTCATAGTTTGAACCGATAATGCTTTCTGACCACCCAGACTGCATAGGGCAAACCATACATCCGACTCTGAAAAGACCCATGCGGTAAGCGTCATTTAAAAGCAAGTCATGAAATAAAAGATAGGAATACAATTCCGCTGTATTCCATTCGATAACAGCATGACAATTTATCTGGCTGATATTCTTTGCTCCGACGCTCACCTTATCATACTTGGCTCGCCGTGCGCTTTCCTCAGCTCGAACACCGTCATATACGACTGCTTTTGCGTTATAATTTCCTGTCAGCTCTCTCAATTTGAGAATTGTCGGAACGGATTTATGGACGGTACAGCACCATCTCATTCTCCGACCGGGAGGACCAAATTCATCCCAGCTTTCGGTTGGCTCCATATGACATCGAGCTTCTTCAAACCGAAGCGCAGACCAGTGAGCCTTCGCCTTTTCAACAGCATCAAGAGTGACCTTTAACTCCATTCCGGTATTGCTGAAAACAACATAATAGCTGTTTGGCGGCAGCGCTTTGGAAACCAAATCCAACAACAAAAGGGAGTCTTTTCCGCCGGAAAAAGCGCATATAAACGAATAGCCTTGGGGAGCATAAATATTATACTGTTCCTGTATAAACTCTATCTCCATTTGCTCTAAATTGACAAGAAGCTTTCTGTTAATCTCATAAAGCCGCTTTGTGTCTATCGGCTTTAAAACAAGTCTTTCATTTGTGCGAAGCTCTACAGTTGGCTTTGTATAGAACGAACCGCCCTGAGCAACCGCAACACATTCTCCGTTCATAACATATTGACGAATGCCCTCCGCCCACAAAAGCGGGGCGTCCGTATCCTTAGGGTAATCCCAATATTTATCCATTCCGAAGAAGTCAAGCTCCTCCCGAAAAACCGGACGGATTTCCTTTTGTATTTTTGCGTCTATTGTCAAACGAAATATGCCGTATTCGTCTGTCCACTCATATCCGTACATTTATTCAATCACCTGTCAGCGGAGAACATCTCCGCCTGTTCCTCGCCGCACTCGATTTAACCGGTGCTTACCTAACTCATCAAACCCTTACCGTAACGTTTTCGCCGTTCGCATCCCATGCAAAGCGTTCATCCTTTGCCAAGGCTTTGGGCATATTCCAAATAAGCTCATTGCCGTGAAGCATATCGGCTCTCACAAGAAGCTGCCGCAGCTCCTCCGCCTCAAAGGAGCGCTGATCCGTCTCGCTCTCTGTTAAGCAGGCAATCACCGCATCGCCGAAGCTTTGTATTTGGCTGTCGGCTTTCACCAGCATGGCGTGGATGGTTTCCATATTCTGAGACTCCATTGCCATAATGGTCTTTGCGCCGAGCTCTTCGCCGTAAAACCGTAAAACAAATTGGAGCAGCAGCGGCGTCCATTGCCTGTGCCCCGGCAGCGCAGGAAGGGAGTCGTACCAGACCGACCTAATCCTGCGTAAGATAATATGACCGTCCGCATCGTTCAGCAGATTATCAAGCGCCCGCTTAACGCTTTCCTTCCACGAGTCATCGATTTTCATGCTTTTAACGGAGATAATCGTACCAGGCTCGTAAAAGAAGAACAACGGCTCTTTGTTCAGACGCATTTTATTTCTGAGGTTTGCGGTTCTTATACCGAGACTCGTTAAGTACTCCGACAAGTCGTCCTCCGTAAATACGCCGCCTTGCTCCTCTGCGAACCTACAGATAACATCAAAATCACTGCTTACTGCGTCCTCGGACTTTGAAATATGAGTCTTGCCGCTGAAGGAGTAGCGGCTGCCTTCAAAGCTGTTCTTTTCAAACAGGTGTTGGGCAATCTCATAGACGGAGCGTTCATTATTCATATCGTTGTCATTGAGAAACATATTCATCTCTGCCCGCACATAACCGTACAGCTGCGCAGCGGAAACATAGCCGTTGTTTTTCTGCATCAGCTTTTCCAAAATAATGTGCATCTGCTTTGCGCCTTCGTCCCAATCCACAAAGGCATCCTCGTGGTAAAGCTTGTCATTGATTTCCGCAATTCTTTTGCATCGGCGGACAAGAGCTTTTGTGGCTACCATAGTAAGCCCAAGGGTGCTTTGCAGGCTGTCGTAGGTTACACCGTTCATATCGGCGTCAAGCACGATTTTTTCAGCCTTTGCAATCTGTTCGGAATTAAAGCTGTCGCTGTCCTGCAGAGAAGCGGAACGCACGGGAGCTGTGTAGTCGGCACGGGACTCCGCTCGGCTCGTTCGCCGAACGTTTCCGTTATTCCGCCGACGATAAGTAATAGTTACATCCTCAGGGTTTATCGAACAATAGTTAAGCACCCAACGAATCTTTTTGACAATACCCGTAGCACTGACATTGCACTCCAGATAAACATTGCTTGCGATTATTCTCGGACGCATCATCCCCTCTTGGCTGCCAAGGTCAACTATGCCGCTTCCTGCGAAGCGCATATTGCGATAAAACAAAGACTCGTAATCTCTGTATATCTTGCGAATTAGCTTAGCATAGAGATCGCTCCACGAACCGCAGGAAACAGCAGCCGAACCCTTGTAGGAAAAAGCCGTTGGTTTTGTGTACGCCAAGGAGTCAATCTCGGCAAAGTTCAGCGTTTGCTCATCACTGTGATATTCTGCGGGCTTATCTGTCTCTGACTTGTCCGAAATTGCGGCGAAATCGGGAGCTGCCGTTTCGCTTTGTTTCTCGGGTGCGGACTCCGACAATTCCTCCTGCGGCGTTTGTTCATAAGCGGATTGGCTCAAAAGAGCGTCCGGCTCCTTGACAGAAACGGAAATCGGCGTACTTGAGCATTGCCGAATAATCCATTCAACAGCGGCAATGACGGACTCTTTTTCCAAATCAGCGCTGACGTAGCAGGTGGGATTTTCCATTCCGATGAAGTTCCCGTCCTCCGGGGAGCGGTATATCCTGACATAGGAGCTTCCGCCGATTGCCTTGTCCAAAAGCGATCTGAAAAACAGCGGGTACTTCTTGGCGATGTCTTCGCAAAAGTGCAGAAACGATTTTGCAAGCGTGTCTCCGTAATATACGGTCTCCCCACAGTGAAGCTCATAAAGGAGATCGGGATTTTCCGTCGCCGGCGGCTCCAACAAACGGCGTACCTTGTCAAGAACGGTCTGGCGCATTGAAATGGAATAGAGGTTGTTTCGGTTCATAAACGCCCAAAGCTTTAAGGATTTAAGCTCTTCTGCCGTTCGGATGTTTTCTTTTGCCAAAGCAGCTTTAAGCGGTGCAAAAATCTCTTCGCTCAACAGCTCGTCTACTTCGGATAAAATCGGCGCAGCCTCTTCGGCAGCGGATTCGTCCTCCGTTTTCGGCTCGGTGACAGCTTCGGCAGTCGGCGGAGAGAGCCGTTCATCAAAAAATTCCGTATAAAGATTTATCGCATTCGCAAACCGATTTTCTGTTTGACGGTTGGCAATGATGAACGCCTTGTCCTCAAACAAAAAAGAGCGAATATCCTTCATCTTTTCCGCCGATGTAATACTGTAAATGTCTTCATCAATGAGATTTTCTGTTTTCAATCGGTCTGCACAGCGTTTAAGAGAGGACAAAACAGCGAATGTATCACCGGATGAAACACCGTGTTCGCAGAGCCATTCCATAAACTTCAATCGATTGCTTTTTTCGGGTGGAGACGGCTTGTCCTCGGAGCCGGTATTTGCAGCCGGTTCAGCCTGTTTGCTTTTCAAAGGGATATCAACGTCATCGGTTGTCCACCATGCGGGAGAATGTCCCGTTGCCTTGATGCCGTCCGGCTTGAAGTGAAAAGTCACGCCAAGCGCGGAACACTTTGCGGCAAGTTCCGTTAATTCCTTGCCGCCGATCATCCAAAAGCAACCGCGCGGGCGATTGTCAACAAAAGAAATATTGTTTGCAATCAGAAAATCAAGAAGCGACTTAATCACAGGTGTTTCCTGCTCCGTGCTTTTCGGCTTATTATCCGTCACATCCGCTTGTTCGCCGACTTCCGGTTGAGTATCGTTTTCCGGTTGAGTATCGACTTCCGGTTGAGTATCGGCTGTTTCCGTTTCCTCGGAAATGCCCTCCGAATACTCAAGATAATAGCGGACGGCGGCAACTATTTTGGCGTAATTTTTAGAATTGCGAACTCTGAAAATCTTGCTCGTTTCGATTTTTTTCTGCACGGCTTTTATCGTTTCCGTGTCGGTGGTTTCAAACAGGGGCTTACTCAGCAGTCCGCCCTTCATAAACACGGAGTCGATTTTCTTGCAGCACCAATACAATTCGGACAGCTGCGCAGGAGAGACCTTAGCACTGAGCCACGACATAAAATCGGACTCATGCGATTTGCTGTTGCTTGCCATGGCTCCTCCTCCCTTAGAATATAAAATCGGTTTTCTTAATTTTGCAAATAAAAAAGCACAACTCAAGGCAGAAATCTGCTTTAAGCTGTGCGTATTTCGCTGAAATATTTATAAAAAGATAGAATTACAGTATTAGCC
>JAJQGK010000058.1 GCA_021200555.1 Clostridiales bacterium
ATATAATTAGGGTAAGTTATGGAGGTGCACTCTATGAGCGAAGAAAATGTTGCTAAGAATAAAAATACAAAGGGAATTATAAGAATAATCGCATATGTAGCTGTGATAATAGCCGTTATAGTTATTATAATTCTTGTATGGAACAGTCAAAGAAATTCAAGCACGGAAGTGGATGCCGAAACTGCATCCGATACCGCCTCTGTCACCGTTTCCGATGATACGGACGACTCGGCAGGAACCACCGCAGCTTCCGGTACCGAAACCACAACATCTTCCGGCTCGTCATCAGGTTTAAATACATCGGCAGCCACAACTGCGCCGTCAAGCAGTTCCAATACAAATACAAACGCAAATGAAACCGCCGAAATAGAAGCGTTCCTTTCGGGCAGCTTTTATATGGTATTCACAAGCTCCTCCGACAGCTCGTCAAGTCCTATTGAAATGGCTATCAGCGGGAATGACTTCCAAATGTCAATGGATATGGACGGAATGACCCTTTCGGCTCTTTATCTTGACGGGTCTTTCTATCTTATCAATCCGGAAAATGACACATATATCGAGCTTTCCGAAACGCTTATGTCCACCTTGGGGCTTGATATGAGCGAATATACCGATATTACATCCGAATTTAATATGTCCGACGTTGAGTTTACAAGCGTTGACAGAAGCGAAGTCGTTATCGATGATGAAGACCTTGTTATGTATACATATACGTCTGCCGGTTCCATCGTATATTTCTATATTGACGGAACGGATTTGGTTATGCTTGAAATCGGCGATAATTCCGGCAATACAAGCGAAACGCTTATCTTTGATGACTTTTCCGCATCCATACCGGCAAATATGCTTACCGTTTCCGGTTATACTGAGTCGGGCTTCCTTTCATTCTTTACATCTATGGTGGACTATTGACGGCTAATCGTCAATATCCTCCTTCAGCTTTGACATACGCCTGTCAATTTCCGCAATTGAGTTTGCGCAGTCTTTAAGCTCATGAAATACGTGCTCTTCATTTGAAATATGCTTCTTGTATTTTATCTGATGGTCAAGGCTTGCCCAAAAATCCATCGCTATGGTTCTGAGCTGTATTTCCACCTTCATAGACCTTTTTTCGTCAGACAGGAATATGGGCACTTCAATTATAAGATGCAGACTTCTGTAGCCGTTGTCTTTAGGGTTTTTTATGTAGTCCTTTATTTCTATTAGAGTTATATCATCCTGCATTAAAAAAGCGTCTGCAACTGTGTAGACATCATCTATAAATGAGCAGACAACTCGAACTCCTGCTACGTCATTGATGTATTTTTCCACTGCATCCGTTGACGGCGGGAGTCTTTTTCTGCTTAGCTTTTCTGCTATGCTTTCCGGTGATTTTAATCTGCTTTTTACCGTTTCAATGGGGTTTCTGTCATGCTGAAGTGAAAATTCCTCATTCAGCACGTTAAATTTTGTGGTAACCTCCATTATTGCGCAATTGTAATATGCCATAAGGGATCTGAAGGGCATTGTTCGCCTTTCAATCCATTTTCTTGCATTGTCTCTTGAAAATAACTGAGGTAATGAATCGTTATATTTCTGTTCCATATATTTGTTCCTTAAATCGTACTTAGATTGTTTTTTTGTCACTCATAAAGCATTATTTTTGAGCCTGAACAATACATAATTATAATTGCTTTGGCGGTTAAAGTCAATATACGGGAATAAAAAGGGCGAAAATTCTCTTGACACAGAGCAAAGAAAGATATATAATTAATATGATATTTAAATGCGATGAAAAGTTTAATCCGGTGTAAAGCCCAAAGAGAGCGGTTGACGGTGAGAGACTGCGGCTGTAAACCGGAGCGCCGACTTTAAGCAGTCCGTGATGAGCGGAACCGTATGCCTGCGTTAAAGGCTTCGAGTGGTGCGTTATGCACAATTCAGGTGGTACCGCGGTTTATTCGCCCTGATTTGTTCATAGGGCATTTTATTTTTTTTCGGAGGTTATTTTTATGGAATGGACAGGACTTAATGAGTTAAGAGAGAAATATTTGGAATTTTTCGAGTCAAAGGGGCATTTGAGACTGCCCAGCTTTTCACTTGTTCCTCAAGGGGACAAGAGCATATTACTTATTAATGCCGGTATGACGCCTATGAAGAAATATTTTACGGGAGAGGTTACTCCGCCGAGAAGCAGAGTTACCACTTGTCAGAAATGTATCCGTACTCCCGATATTGAAAATGTGGGTAAAACTGCCCGTCACGGCACCTATTTTGAAATGCTCGGAAACTTTTCCTTCGGCGATTATTTCAAGCATGAAGCCACCGCTTGGGCGTGGGAGTTTTTCACGGATGTTCTTAAAATGCCGGCGGACAAGCTTTATGTCAGCGTTTATACCGATGATGACGAGGCATACGACATTTGGACAAAGGAAGTGGGCGTTGACCCGTCTCATATGGTCAGGTTTGGGAAAGAGGATAATTTCTGGGAGCACGGCGCCGGTCCCTGCGGTCCCTGTTCAGAAATTTACTTTGACAGAGGTCCCGAAAAGGGCTGCGGCAAGCCCGACTGTAAGGTCGGATGTGAATGTGACAGATACGTTGAAGTCTGGAACCTTGTCTTTACTCAGTTTGAAAATGACGGCAACAACAATTATACCCGTCTCGCTCACCCGAATATCGATACGGGCATGGGGCTTGAAAGGCTTGCCTGCGTTATGCAGGGCGTTGACAACCTCTTTGAAGTGGATACCGTCAGAAATATAATGAAGCATATTATGAAAATCGCCGGCATTGAGTACCATGCGGATCCGAAAAAGGACGTCTCTCTCCGTGTTATTACCGACCATATAAGAAGTACAACATTTATGGTAGGCGACGGCGTTCTCCCCTCAAACAGCGGCAGAGGATACGTTTTAAGAAGACTTCTCAGAAGAGCTGCAAGACACGGCAGACTTATAGGAATTGACAGACCCTTCCTCTCCGAAGTATGCGATACCGTTATTGCCGAAAACGCCTCCGCTTATCCGAATCTTGTTGAAAAGAAGGATTACATCAAAAAGGTTATTGCCATGGAGGAGGAGAGCTTTTACAAAACCATCGAATCCGGATTGGGTCTTTTAAACGATATGATGGCTAAAGCTCAGGGAGGCGTACTTCCGGGCGAGGACGCTTTTAAGCTCTCCGATACGTTCGGTTTCCCCATTGACCTTACAAAGGAAATTCTTGAGGAAAACAATATGACCGTTGACGAGGATAAATTTAACGATCTTGTTGCCGAAGCAAGACAAAAAGCAAAAAATGCAAAGAGAAATTCAGCCGATACCGATTGGAGAAATTCCGGAGTTTCCCTTAAGGATATAGCAAAAACAGAATTTACCGGATATACGGACTTTGAAGCCGAAAGCGAAATTCTTGCAATTGTTGCGGACGGCGAGAGAAAGGATTTCCTTGAAGGCGGAGATGCGGTAATAGTCCTTGACAAAACGCCTTTTTACGCTGAAAGCGGCGGTCAGGTAGGCGACATTGGAACCATAACCGTAGGCGACAGCGTTTTCGAGGTTACGGATACTACAAAGAATGCCGACGGAGTGATTATGCATCACGGTTCGCTTACGGGCGACGCCTTAAAAACAGGCGATAAGGTAAATGCTCAAATCGACGTAAAAACAAGAAACGCCACTATGCGCAACCATACCGCAGCTCATCTTCTTCAGGCGGCGTTAAGACAGGTTCTGGGAACTCATGTCGAGCAGGCAGGTCAGCTTGTAAACGCCAAGGAGGTACGCTTTGATTTTACGCATTTTGCGGCGTTGACCTCCGAAGAGCTGAAACAGGTTGAAGCTCTTGTAAATGAGGAAATTCTTTCGGCGGAACAGGTCGTTACAAAGGAAATGCCGATTGCAGAAGCCAAGGCAATGGGAGCTATGGCGCTTTTCGGCGAAAAGTACGGTGATGTGGTAAGAGTTGTTAAAGCAGGGGAGTTCTCAACGGAGCTTTGCGGCGGAACCCATGCGGATAACACCGGCAAAATCGGACTTTTCAAAATTGTTTCCGAGTCTTCCGTTGCGGCGGGAGTGCGGCGTATTGAAGCCGTAACAGGCACAAATCTGCTCAAGTATATAGATGATAAGAATAACCTGATATACAGCGCTGCGGCTGCTTTGAAGGTCGGAAATCCCAACGACTTAATGGCAAAGGCGGCCTCTGTGGCGGCTGAGCTTAAAGCGGATGAGAAGGAGATTGAGAAGCTTAAGGCGGAGATCGCCAAGGCAGGCTCAAAATCGCTTTTGGAAAATGCCGTTGAAGTAAAGGGCGTAAAAATCATATCCGCCGACATAGGCGAGGGCGGAGCTGAAAAAGTCAGGGCAATGCTCGATTCCGCCAAGGAGTTCGGCGACGATATTATTATGATTGCGGGATCTCTTATCAAGGAAAAGGGAACTGTGTCATTCGGCTGCATGTGCGGCAAGGGAGCAATCGCAAAAGGCGCTCATGCGGGCAATATAGTAAAAGAGGTTGCAAAAATCGCAGGAGGATCCGGCGGCGGCAAGCCTGACAGCGCTATGGCAGGCGGAAAGGATCCGTCAAAGCTTTCCGAAGCTGTTGAAAAGGCTGCCGAGATCGCATCATCATTCCTGAAATAAATAATAAGGAGGGTTTGCAGTGGATAATTGTCTTTTTTGTAAGATTATAAAGGGTGAAATTCCTTCAATCAAGGTTTATGAGGATGAAACGGTATACGCCTTTAATGATATTGAGCCTCAGGCTCCCGTTCACATTCTCATAATTCCAAAAGAGCATATTACATCCGCCGCCGATATTACCGAGGAAAACAGCGGTTATGTCGCTCATATTTTTGAGGTAGCGGCGAAAATTGCCAAGGAACAGGGCTTTTCGGACGGTTTCAGAATTGTTTCCAACTGCGGAGACAGTGCGGGACAATCGGTAAAGCATTTGCATTTCCATCTGCTTTCTGGCAGAGATTTTACCTGGCCGCCGGGCTGATATTCTTATACGCTCATATGTTGTACAGCCCCAAGGTTCTGTTAAATTTTGGGGCTTTAGGTTTAAATTCGGATGTCTATAAATTCGTCAGTAAACAGACCATTGATACCAATAGGCGCAGCAATGTTTATATCCCTTATTGTATTCGGTTTTTTCGGCTTTTTTTCGGCTGTTATCGTATTCGGTTTGGGGTTTATTGTCTTTTTCCTTTCATTGCTTATATTCCGCAAAGGCAAATCTTTGACTTTAGGCAGCGCTGTTCGCTGCTGCTGCTACGGAATGATGATCTCAGCCACTCTTTTTTGCCTGAAAACCGTAATAGCATATAATCCCGCAGCGGCATATGTAAATGATGAAGTACACGCCATAACGGGAACGGTTACGGATTACGAGGAAAATTACGACAGATTTTACTACACTTTGAAAACATCGGAGATTGACGGCGCAGAAGAAGAGATAAATATCAGGGTTATGTCTTATTATTTTATAGATGCCGAAATCGACGATCAAATGAGCTTTAACGATTTGACGCTGTATACTCTCGGCAGTTCCGACAGCTCCGTTAAGCAATATAAAGCAAACGGCGTATATATAGGCGGCTACGGCTCCGATGTTTTTTCGGTTGAAAAAGCGGAAAGACATTCGCTTAATTACTATTTTGAAGAGCTCAGACAGTATATATCCTCTGTTTTGCATACATATTTGCCGGAGGATATTTCCGCAGCGGCAATAGCTATGCTTATCGGAGATAAATCCGAGCTTGACGATGAATTAAGTCTCAATTTCAGATATACGGGAATTGCTCATCTTCTTGCGGTTTCAGGCTTTCATCTGTCGCTTTGGGTCTTTTTCATAAACGCCTTTTTCAGATATTTTGCTTTTAAGAAAAGAAAATTGGGCTTTGCTCTCGCTATAGTTTTTGTTCTTTTTTATATGACCTTGACCGGTTTTACAAGGTCGGTAATGAGAGCGGGAATTATGATGATTGTAATGCTTTTAGGCAAAATAATCAGGGATGAAGCCGAGTCTCTGAACTCGTTGTTTTTGGCGTTGATTATACTTTTAATTTCCAATCCATTTTCTGCCGAAAGCATATCTCTGCAAATGTCGTTTTTCTCTACACTCGGCTTGGTTCTTTTATCCGACGCCATATTCATTACAAAGGACGATTTAAAAGATTTAATCAAAACCGTAAACGGAAGAAGACTTTTCCGTGCAGTCTACAGTACTGTTATGGTGTCAATCATAGCCTGTCTTTTTACCATGCCTGTGTGCATATATCAATTCGGATATTTTTCATTGGTTTCACCGCTGACAAATTTGCTGACAAATTTTTGCGCCGAGCTTTTTATTTTCTTTTCGGGAATGGGCGTCATCTTAAGCGCATTTGAATTTTTGGCAAAGCCCATGTTTTTGGCAGCATATTATTTGGGCAAGTATGTAGTTTTCATAACCTCTGAAATCGCCGAATGGCAGGGGATAATAGTAAGGGTGAAGACCGCTGCTCTGTTTGCCTTTTTTCTTACGGCGGTTGCGGTTACCATTGTAATTATTTCCGTCTTTTTGGCAAAGGGAAAGCGTAAATATGTTCGGCGTACTTTATACGCATTTTTCGCCGTGATTGTAATGTTTTCCGTGGTTTACAATAATTACGACAACGGCTCTGTTGAAATTTCAGCCGAAAACGTTGGCAGCGGTACAACCGTTATTTTGTCATATAAAGGAAAAACCTGCGTTATAGGCTGCGGCGGCAGCTCATACAGGGAGTACTCCGTTATAAATTCCCTTAATGAAAGCAACAGCGGCAAAATTGACTATCTGCTTATTCCCTCGAAAAATTCCGCCGAAAATATCTACGCCGACACGCTTCTGAAAAGCTATGACAATGATATTATTGTATTCTCTCAGGAGGCGTATTTATCCGGAGTATTTGAGGATATTCCGGAAAGTGCGGAAATATCCGATGAAAGCGAAACATATATTGTTGACGACTTAACAATATCCACATTAACTAACGATTATTTCTGCGGCGCAAGAATTTCAACCGAAAATTTTGAGTGTACGGTGGTTTTTAAGCCTTTGTCTGATTTCAGCTATGCTCCCGACTCATGGTCGCAGGGCGATTTGCTTGTAATAAAGTCAAAGGTAACAGATGAGGCGGCGAAGGGCTTTGATACGGTTTTTGTTTCCACAAGCTTTGATTATGAGTACGAAGACGAAAAAATTTATACTACGGCAAACAGCGGTGAGTTGGAGCTCAGAGTGTCGCCGTTGGGAAAAATAAGCGTAACGGAGGAGAAATGAGAATGGCTGAATTTAAAGGTGAAGCTTCGGTGCAAAAGCTTATAAAATCAAAGGAACGATATAATTTATATTTTATTTACGGTCCGGAAAGCTATTTAAACGAAAATTGGGCGAACCGTCTCGCATCCTCCATTACCGATACAAGCGGATCCGGATTTAACTATTTTAAGTTTAACGATGACAATATAACCTTTGACGGATTTCACGAAGCCTGCGAAGGACTTCCCATGATGAGTGATCGGCTTTGCATAATGGTCAGAGATTTCCCGTTTTTCGATTTAAAGAAGGATGAGCTTCAGCCCTATTTGGACTATCTGCCGAATATTCCCGATACCGCATCGGTTATTTTTCTTATGACGCAATTTGAACCTGAGGATAAAGCAACCGAAAAAAAGTGGGAGCCTATAATTAATTTATTCAAAAAAAACGGCTGCGTCATTCATCTGCTGAGACGATCGGATGAAAGTCTTGCAAAGATGTTTTCAGCCAATGCGGAAAAAGCGGGTGCGTCAATTTCCGATAAAACCGCAAAATACTTTATCCAATATGTGGACAGCGATATAAACAATCTTTTAAATGAATTTGATAAGGTCTGCGCATATGCCGGCGGAGAAGAAATCACCGAGGAGATGATAGACTTTGTCTGCATAAAGGGCGTCAGTGATGACACATTTAAAATAATCGATTCCATATTTGATAAAAAATATGACGATGCCTTTGCCATTCTGCGGAAGTATAATGAAAAAAAAGGTAAACCGCAGCTGCTTCTCGGAACGATGGCTTTCAAATATGTGGATATATATCGGTCGGGACTTGCGGCAAAGAACGGAAAAAGTCTAAAGGAGATTGCAAGTACCTTCGGAAGCTACAAGGGCTATACATCCCGTCTTGAAAGGACAAGGAAGTATGAAAATAAATTAAGCTCTGCTTGTATGAGAGAGTCAATCGACGCTTTTATCGAAGCCGATATAAATATAAAAAGCTACAGCATGGATAACGATCTTATACTTGAGCAGCTTTTGGCTAAGCTTATCAATATTATGGAGACAAATCGATGATACGGTTAAATCAGGCTGTCATAGTTGAGGGAAAATACGATAAAATCAGACTTTCCGGTTTTATAGACGCCGTTATTATAGAAACAGACGGCTTCAGAATTTTTTCCGATAAAGAAAAAAAGACCTTTATCAAAAGGCTGGCGGAAAGCAAGGGAATTATAATAATGACCGACAGCGACAGCGCCGGCTTCAAAATCCGCAGCTACCTTATAAAAATATGCGGCGAAAAAAATGTTGTAAATGCTTATATTCCCGATGTTTACGGTAAGGAAAAACGGAAAAGCGAGCCTTCAAAGGAAGGAAAATTAGGCGTTGAGGGCTTAAGCGAGGAAATAATCACAGCCGCTTTGGAAAGGGCGGGAATAACCGGTGAAAGACCTGCCGAAAAATCCGAAACGCTGACCTCCTACGACTTGTACAGGGACGGATTTGCGGGCGGTGAAAATTCGAGAGAAAAAAAGCGTATGCTGCTGCGGCGGCTGGGATTGCCGGAAAGGCTTTCAACCGCCGGACTTTTAAAGCTGCTCAATACCTTTATTTCCTATGAAAACTATAAAAAGGCAAGAGATGAGATTTTAGGCTGTTGACAAGAGATAAAATTCGCTGTACAATAAAATCAAATACAGGGGAGGAAGGGACAGATGAAAAGGAATAAAATATTAATATCGGTTTTAAGTCTTGTGATTATAACTGTGCTTGTTGTAACTGCGGCAGCCGTAACCAAGACGAAATCCACCTCGGCTTCCGGTACATATGAGAGCAAATATGTAAACAGGGTAAATATTCAGGTTGAGAATACCGATTTTGAATTTGAAAAGCCCGCCGATGACGGCAGTCTGTACTGTGTTACAACCGTGAAGATAGAAAAGACGGAAGCGGATTTTTACGGCAAAATCGACAGCATAACCCTTGACGGACAGGACTTCGGTTATATCATATATACAGCCGGTGAAAATAACGGCGAGAATGCCGAATTGCCGGAGAACGTCCTTATAACGGCAAGCGAAGAGGACAATGCCCCCATGGAGTGGGAGATAGCCTTTACAATTCCCTATACGGAGGGTCAAAGCTCCTATGACGTAACGCTTAACATAAATTATACAACCGGCGTAAAAACAACCGTCACACAAAGCTACTTGACAAGCGTGCCTATAACCGTTAATGTAACTGAATAAAAACAAGTCCCTGCCTTAATGACGGGGACTTAAAATTTTTACTTTAGATTAGAAAATTGCGCCGAGGATTTTTACTATACTCTGCTCCAAGGCGTCATAGTAAGCTTCCTTTCCGAAGAGCTTGCAGAGCAGCCTTACAAATTTGCAAATAAATTGAACAAAGCTGCTGACTGAGGATGAGTCGTCATCGGTTTCGTCTTCCGTTGCTTCGACAATTGCATACATACTGAAATGCGATGCTTCAAAGTATACATAGCCGTCTGCGCAGCGGCAGGGGACGTTTTGAATTTCTCCGTTGTCCGTTATATAGACTACGCAGATTTTTTCTCTGTTGTACCCTTGGGGAATGGGAATGCGCACAAGAACTGATCCGTTGGGCTGTACCTTTTGATTGTATACGTATGTGCTTATGTCGTAAATTTCCGCGCGGGCGTTCTTTCCGTTATTGCGGAAATGGTCTGTTATAAGCAAATACTTGTTTTCGTCCTGAACCTTATCGGCTTTAACAGTAACGTCACCGTCAAAGGTTCCCTCCGTATAATTGATTTCCACATCGCCGTCGGAAGCTGATGCGTCGGGAATTATGCAGTCAATCGCTTCCGTCTCCGTGTAACCGCATACCGTGCAGTATCTTGATGTCTCTCCCTGCTCCAGATATGTGGCTTCCTTTACCGTCTCCCAATCGGTAAATGTGTGACCGTTTGCCGAGGGAATAACGGCGCCGTATTCAAGTATTTCACCGCAATAGTAGCAGCAAATGTCACCGGTATATCCGTCCTCAGTGCAGGTTGATTCAACAGCATTTCTTATTTCTGTGTCAGGGTGTTCTGTTGCTTCAAAATTAATACTATGGTTTTTAGCATAGTCATAAGCTGTACTTCCGCACACGCCGTGAATTATTAAATTCTCGCTTGTTGAATAAAATGCAGCAAAACCGATTGATATTACGCTGTCGGGAATTGTTATGCTTGTCAGAGATTCACAGTAGTTAAATGCCCAATCATTAATTGATGTTACACTGTCCGGAAGTATAATATTTTTAATGGAGGTTAGACTGTTAAAGGCTGACTCAGCAATCAATCTTGTTCCGTCTTTAACCGCATATGTTTCTGTTGTTAAATTTCTTGCAGAAATCAAACAATTGTCTATATACAGAACCCCGTCTTCCCAATTGGAGTTGTTTTCGTAATAACCGGTATAAGAAAATACACTAGAACCAATTGATATTACACTTTCGGGTATCGATATTTTATTAAGTGATGTAGCATTGTAAAATGCATCATCATAAATGTTTGTTACGCCATCGGGAATTGAATATTCTGTTATACCGCTGCCGATTGGAAATTGAATAAGCTCAGTTTTGTCCTTATTAAACAGTACCCCGTAAGAATCACTGGAATAATAATCATTGTCCTCGGATACAAATATCCCCTCAAGCACATAGCAGCTTCGGAAAGCAGTGCTTCCAATATATGTAACATTTTCGGAAATTTCTATGGTTTTTAAACTGTCGCAACACCAAAAGGATAAATAGCCTATTGATGTTACGCTGTCGGGTATCTCAATTTTTTCAAGTTTTCGACAATTGGAAAAAGCACCCTCACCAATTGATACTACACCGTCCGGAATTGTATATTCTGTAGCACCGTTGTAAGGATATGCTACAAGTTCGGTTTTATCCTTATTATATAAAACTCCATATGAATCACTTGAGAAGAATTTGTTGTCCTCGGATACAAATATTCCCTCAAGTGAGTAACAACTGTCAAATGCCATACTTTCGATAAATGTAACGCTTGCAGGAATTTCTATGTTTGTTAGATTTTCGCAATGAGTAAAAGCTGAAGCTTCTATTGAGATCACACTGTTGGGTATTTCAATTTTTTTAAGTTTTTGACAGCCACTAAAAGCATTAACTTTAATTACTGTTACACTGTTCGGGATTATATATTCTGTAGCACCACTGCAAGGATATTCTACAAGCTCGGTTTTATCTTTATTATATAAAACTCCATAGGAATCACTTGAGAAGTATTCATTGTCATCAGAAACGGTTATTTTTTTAAGTGAATCACAATATTTAAACATACTGTCTCCCATTACTTGTACGCTTGATGGAATTTCTATTTCTGTTATTGTATCGTTTGCCCCAAAAGCTACACTTCCGATTTCAGTTACACCTGTTGATATTTCTATGTTTTTAAGCGAACTGCAGTAATAGAAAGCATGATCTCCGATGATTTTAACACTCCCCGGAATAAATATTCCTGTGAGAAGTTCACAGTCATAGAATGCCTCATCACCAATTGCTGTAACCGGATATCCCTCAATAGTGTCGGGGATCGTATATTCGCCGCTGATTGATGTATCGCAGTCTGTAATTGTGACTTCGCCGTTTTCGATTGTATAGGTCAGATATCCGTCCTCTGATGTATCCGCATAGGCTGAAACAGCAAAAGAGGACAGCACTAAAAGCAGCGAAAGCAGCAGGCAAAGTGATTTCTTCAAGTTCATATTATTTACCTCCAAAAATAAATCTGCCCATATTCTACCACAATAAAAATCATATTTCAATACCTAAATTTTAAATGTACGATTTATTGGACATTTTAGCAAAAGCAAAGCGCCCGCCATTACAGCAGACGCTTTTTATTTGTTTTTATCATGCGTTGGGGATGAATTTGTCGTGGATTGCCGTTACCGCCTTATCCGCTTCGTTTTTGTCTATAAGCACGGAAATTTTTATTTCGCTGGTGGAAATCATCTGAATGTTGATATTCTGCTCGTACAGCGCCTCAAACATCATCGCCGCTGCGCCGGGATGAGTCTCCATTCCTGCGCCTACAACGGAAACCTTTGCAATCTCATCGTCGCTTATAACCTTTTTGCCCTGAAGCTCGGCAATACCCTTGATAATGGCAAGTGCTTCCTCCTCGCAGTCCTTTGAAACGGTAAAGGCTATATCCTTTGAGCCCTCTCTGCCGACGGACTGAAGTATAATGTCAACGTTTATATTTTTTGCCGCAAGCATACTGAATATTCTGAATGCGATACCCGGCGTGTCGGGAAGATCTATAATCGATATTCTTGCGACGTTGGTGTCCTTTGTAACTCCTCTTACCAGCATTTTTTCCATGTTTGCTACCTCCTTGACTATGGTTCCGGAAACTCTCTTTAAGCTTGACAGAACTTCGATTTCAACATTGTATTTTTTGCCCATTTCAACCGAACGGTTGTTAAGCACCTGCGCCCCCAAGGTCGCAAGCTCGAGCATTTCATCGTATGTAATCTCCGTGAGCTTTTTGGCGTTTTTAACCTTTCTGGGATCTGCGGTGAATACGCCCTCAACGTCCGTGAATATCTGGCACCTGTCTGCGTGAAGAGCCGCCGCCAAAGCCACTGCGCTTGTGTCCGAGCCGCCTCTTCCCAAGGTCGTTATGTCGTCATACCTGTTAATGCCCTGGAAGCCCGCCACAACTACAATCTGATGCTTGTCAATGGCGGTTTTAACTCTGTCGGTCTTAATATTTTTTATCCTTGCCGTAGAGTGGTTTGAATTGGTGTTGAAGCCCGCCTGCCAGCCCAACAGCGACACAACAGGGCAGCCTACCTTTTCAATTGCCATAGCAAGAAGCGCAATGGATATTTGCTCTCCCGCCGCAAGAAGCATATCCATTTCCCTTTTTGACGCTCCGGGATTTATTTCCTGAGCCTTTTTCAACAGATCATCGGTAGTATCGCCCTGAGCAGATACAACAACCACAACGTCGTTGCCCGCTTTGTAGGTATCTGTGACAATGCTTGCAACATTGTTCACTCTGTCCGCATTCGCCACAGAGCTGCCGCCGAATTTTTGAACAATCAGTCCCATAGAATTTTCCTTTCAATATATATTTAAAATATCATACCAAAGAGCATGGAATTTTTCAAGATGTTTAATCAGTGGTTGCTTAATAATCCGTAATCCTTATAACCGACTTCGGTGTAAATCCGGGAATATTTTCAATCTTGTCCCTTAATTCTCCCTCAGTTGCGGGATTTGTGATAATCGCAAGCTCGTTTTCGGGAGCGCCCTCAAGAGATAAAACTCTGACTGCTCCGATTTCCCCGTTAAGAAGCTTTATGACGCCCTCCTTGTCGTCTGTTTCGCCTCTTACGTAAAGAGCCGCGGTTTGCTCTCTGTAGTCGATAACGTAATTTTCCTCTGCATTGTCCCAGCCGAAGTTTTTCTTTTTAAGAGTGTGCTTCGCTGCGTCTATAACGTCCGCAACAACTGCGCTTGCGGTGGGCATTTTCCCGGCGCCTCTGCCGTAGAAAACCACATCGCCTATAGCGTCGCCTCTTACTAAGATTGCGTTGAAAACGTCGTCAACGTTCGCAAGCTGAGAGTGGTTCTGAACAAATGCAGGACCTACAGTTACGGTGATTTTGCCGTTGTCAAGCCTTTTTGCCGCAGCTATAAGCTTGATAACGCCGCCCCACGAGTTTGCATACGCCACATCGCTTAATGATATTTTCGTTATTCCCTCTGTGTGGACATCCTTGGGATATACATGCTTGCCGAAGCAAAGAGATGCCAAAATGCAAATTTTCCTGCATGAGTCGTCTCCCTCAACGTCTGCCGTGGGATCCTTTTCCGCATAACCCAAAGCCTGAGCGTTTTTAAGTGCATTCTCAAATGACGCCTGCTCGGTTATCATCTTTGTGAGGATGTAATTTGTGGTTCCGTTGAGAATACCCGCAATTTCATCTATTTCATTGGCAGCAAGGCACTGAGTAATGGGTCTTATTATGGGAATGCCGCCGCCGACGCTTGCTTCAAACAGGAAGTTGACGTTTTTCTCTTTCGCTATGCAAAGCAGCTCGTAGCCCTTTTCGGCAACCAGCTCTTTATTTGAAGTAACAACGCTTTTCCCGCTTAAAAGCAGCTTCTTAACATAATCATATGCAAATGTTATTCCGCCCATGGTTTCAACAACGATTTTTACTTCCGGATCGTTCAAAATGATGTTGAAATCCTTTATAAATTTATCCTGATAGGGGCTGTCCGGAAAATCTCTTAAATCAAGAATATACTTGAGTTCGAGAGATTCCTGCATACTTTTTTTGACAATGCTGTCGTGGTTTTTATAGAGCAGCTCAACTACACCCGAGCCTACGGTTCCGTACCCCATAACCGCTACAAACATTTATATCATCTCCTTTGTTTTAACTATATCGGTTTATTCCGTGCGGCAATTCGGTTTGACTGTTTACTCCAACGTAATCAGCTTTGCCGATGCCTGTAAAATTTGTCTTGCGTCCGATGCGGATATTTGTCCGTCTCCGTTTATATCGCCTGCGGTAAGCTCCGTATCGTTTACAGTCTCAAGCCGAGCCGATACTCTCAATGCAATCCGCGCGTCAGTTGCCGTAACCGCCGCATCTCCGTTTATGTCGCCTTTGCAGTAGGATTTGTCCTCCACAACCGCAAAAATCCCCGTTAATGAGGTTGTACAGTAAAGAGCGTTCAGCTCAACGGTTGCGTCGATTTTCGTCATGGTTCCGTCCGAGTCTATATGATACAAAACGGCATAATCCGCATCAAGGCTTCCTATGGGAAACAGCCATGTTTTTTCGGCGTCTGTTGAGTATTCCCTGTTGTTCCTCATAATTTTTACGCTGTACATGACAAATGGTCTGTTTGACGTTAAAACCGATGCGGATGACGAATATTCCGAACCGTCTACAATTTCATATGCCGCCAAAGTCACGTCTGTGGGGATTTCCGAGTCATAGGAAATTAACAGCGTAATACCCGTTCCGGAGCTTGTAATTGCCGTTGAAGAGCTGACCGCCACGGTTGCGGTGTATGCCTCCGAGGTGGCGTTGCTCTTTGTATACCTGAGAGCAAATTCGGTTGTTTGAGATACGGGAAGCTCCGTCTCGCCGACGGTTAACAGCTTTGTCCATGTAGAGCCTCCGTCAAAGCTGTACTCGTAGTAATCAATGTTATCGAGCATATAATCCGGAGTTGAAATGACAATGGTTTTTGTGCTGTCGTCATTTGTGACGATTGAAACCCATGTGGGAGCGGGGAGCGTTTCCGAAAAAGCGGTAATATAGGATGAAAGCGTCAGAGATACGCACAATATTAATACGGAAAAATATTTTATTGCTTTTTTCATTCTGCGCCTCCCTTGCTGTGCTTTACGAAGACTCAATTGTATCCGTCCGGATTGTTTTTCTGCCATCTCCATGTGTCTTCGCACATTTCCTTAACAGACTTTTCAGCCTTCCAGCCGAGGACTTTATACGCCTTTTCCGGATTTGAATAACAATATGCTATATCTCCGGCTCTCGGCTCAACTATTTTGTATGGAATTTTTATATTATTGGCGTCTTCAAATGCCTTAACCAGCTCAAGAACGCTTACTCCGTTGCCGGTACCCAGATTGAAAATTTCAACGCCCGTTCTCGGCATAACATATTCTATGGCTTTAACGTGACCCTTCGCAAGATCCACAACATGGATGTAGTCCCGTACACCCGTGCCGTCCGGAGTATCGTAGCAGTCGCCGTAAACGCTTAAGCACTCACGCTTGCCTACCGCCACCTGTGAAATATACGGCATAAGATTATTGGGGAAACTTGGCGCTTCGCCGATAAGTCCGCTTTCATGAGCGCCTACGGGATTGAAATATCTTAAAAGAACCACGCTCCACTGATCGTCCGCTTTGCTTATATCTTGGAGAATTGTCTCAATGTAGAGCTTTGTCGTTCCGTAAGGATTTGTTGTCGTGCCCGTTTTCATGGTTTCCACAAAGGGAACGGGATTTTCCGCTCCGTAAACTGTCGCCGAAGAGCTGAAAACTATTTTTTTGCAGTTGTTGCTGCGCATAACCTCAAGCATGGTAAGCGTTCCGCCGATGTTGTTTGCGTAGTATTCCAAAGGCTTTTGACAGGATTCGCCCACAGCCTTAAGACCCGCAAAATGGATAACAGCCTCAATATTGTTCTCCTTAAAAATTTTATCCAAGCCCTCTGCGTCACGGATATCACATTCGTAATACTTGAAATCCTTTCCGGTAATCTTCTTAACTCTTTCAAGGGCTTCGGGACAGCTGTTGCAGTAGTTGTCCAAAACCGTTATTTCATAACCTGCGTCAAGAAGCTCAACACAAGTGTGGGAGCCGATATAACCGGCGCCTCCTGTAATTAGAATTGACATAAAATCACTCTCCGAAAATTTATATATTGCTGTAATATTGAAATTTTAAAGATATTCTCCGTTGTAAATGATGGCAAAACAAGGCGATCTGACCTCGTAATCCATAATATTGTCTCTGAATATCATGCCCGCTCCCGAGCTGATAACCCTATTTCCTATTCTCATGGCGGAAACATAGCCTATATTTTCATTGACCGCATCGTCATGAGTGAGGATTTCAATCCATTCCGCCGGATCATCAAAAAGCTCGATGGACGAGTCGTAGGATAAAATGTAATTTTTGATTGTCTGGGGTGAATATGCCGTGGCTCGAACATAGTCCGAAGTGTTGCAGTCATAGTATGAGGAAGCATTGTACAAATACCCCATATCCTTGCTTGTGCTGCCCCATACCTGCTCGTAGGTGGCGGAAACTCCCGCCGATACCGCCGAATAATAGGCGTAAACGACCTCTCCGTTGTATTCGATAAACTGACCGGCAATTTCGGCGGCCACTTGTTTAACGTCGTCTCGGCAGCTTGAATAGCTGTTTACGTATGAACATCCCTGAACCGTATAACCGCTGTATTTGAGATTTGAATACGCCGCCACAGCCTGAGCCCGTAAGGCGTTCATGTCAAGGGAATCGTTTGCGGTTGTAATTCCTGCGATTTCCTGCTGAATTATTCTTGCAAGCATTTCAACGGTGTCCACATCCTTGCCGCTGCATTTGACGGTGGAAGGGTAGTTTTCCTTCATGATTGCAACGCCGTAGTAATAGTGCTGTATAATTTGTATATAGGAATATCCCGCTCTTGCCAGAGCCAATGCGCCCCGCTGGCTCATTCCAACGCCGTGACCCCAGCCAAAGGAAATTATGACAAAGGAATTTTGTATCTCCATAACCTGAGAAAGATCCGGATAAATATACATCTTATCATTGCTGATAATGCTGTAATCGGTTATTTCGCCGGAAACGGCTACCGCTCCGTCAACTGCGGACTGGGACCGGCTTAACGAGATGCTGTTTACAAGCGCCTCCGCAGCTTGGGCTTCGGCGTCATCCGAGCTTAGTATAACCACATTTCCGTCTTCTCTGCTTTCGCCTAAAAGATGAGCGTCATATGCCGTAATTTTCCCGTCTCCGTCAATATCGATAACTGCCGATGTTGACGCAGGCAGCGATGTGTCGGAAAGCAGGTCTGACGCAAGGCTCAATATGTAAGTAATATCGGTGTTTGAAATAAGTCCGTCGCCGTCTACGTCTCCCGCTTTTACCGTTTTAAATTCATAATCCGAATTGACCGCAGCCATTATTATCAGAACAGAAAAGGGGATAACCGCCAAAATCTTTAAAACAATCGCTATGACTCTGGAATTGAAACGCTTCATAATATTTAAACGCTAACCGAATATGGATAAATCAGATAATGACGTTGCCGCATAGGTCAGGAAAAACGCCGCCGCAAACAGGATAGCATAAATTACAATTCTTGCAGCATGAATTGCAGGGGAGGGCTTTACGCTTTTAAGCTCCTCCTTCGGTATTTCGGGAGCATGAGCAAGCTCCGCCGCAAGCATCATAAAAAATTCCGTGACTACCGTAGTCATAAAATCCTCGTGAGTCTCATCGGGAATTGATGAAAGCGTTCTTATCGTCGCCGTTTCTCTGTTGGAAATGGTTATTGTGGCAGTGAAATTGCCCTCAAGATCCCTGTCGCCCTCAACAATCGATGCGCCGAACTGACATTCGTAGTACTCCGCAGCCAAAACGGCGGAGAGCTTTGATATATCTCTGTCCTCGTGCTTTTTGTCGTAGGGGGCATAGGAAATATGGTCGTTAAAGCATTCTATCTGCTTTGACGCATGGGCTATATATTTGCATACGGGTGTGTTAGCTATTGCTATTTGAACATCCGATAAAAGCAGTTGTCTTTCGAGCGTGTCCGCCGCATATGCGGTTTCAAATCTGCTGAAATTGGGAAGCGCAGTGCCGTAAAGCCTTTGTATGTACGGAAAAACATACTTTTTCATCGTTATGAAGGTTCTGTCCTCGGATAACGGAAGGAAAAATATGCATTGGGACTTGGATCTTATGGCAAAGCCGGAATAAAGTCCGTCGCTTAACGGGAACGGCGTGGCGTTTTTAGGCATAAGAGCGTGCATCATGTATCTTTCGCTGTTGTTAAGGCTTTTGAGCTTTTCAAGCACTCTTTCATTGTGAATCATGTCAAAGTGAAATGACGTGCAAATGCACCGTTTAGTCTCCTGGTACATGCGTTCATCGGCAAAAACCGCAATTATTGTGCTTGTTTTCAATGCTCTTGCTATTTCCTGCATACCGCCCTGAACAGAGCTGTATACAGACGGATATTCGGTATCATTTCCGGTGATTGCCGCAAATGAATTGGTTATAACCGATTCGATTTTGGGAAATGAAGGATCGAGATCGTCACCGAATACGATCGATTTTATTTTCATGTGTTTTTCCTCTCCTGACAGAAAATATGAAAAGCTTTAAATTAATTTTTTGGCAGACTCTTTTTATTGCGACCATTGATAGGCGTCAACATAGGGATTTGTCATGTTGTGCTCATCGTACCATATCTGGGGGTATCTTATCTCTGTGTTTTCCACAGCCAAGGAAGTGTCAACCGCAGTGCTTTCACCCGTTCGCACCATTCTTCCGATAACAGCAAGCCTGCCGTTATCTTCGATTTCATAGGAACAGGTGGACAGCGTAATAAGAGTGTCGTCCTCATTGATGTCAACGCCGGTATCGTAAAGCTTTCTCTCATCCAATGCCTCAATAAATGTGGTGAAGCTTTCCGTGCTTGTAAAATTGACGGTTGTGTAATTGAAAAGATAACCGTTGTCGCCGGATATATCGCCGTTTGTGATTATAACGGCATAAATTTTAAAGTAATAATCGTTGAACAGCGTGCTGTATTGGATAATGGGAGACTCCGCAAAGCCGTCTATCGTGTAGTATTTTTCAAGCTTGGCAAAGGACAGACCGTCAGTCATATTGTGACCGTAAATCACATTGTTTTTATCAAGACTCAGTCCTGTATTATACTTGTCAAGATAGGCGTTGCCGTATTTGTCGTAATTCTGATAAAAATTATGATGGAGGTAAAAGTCCTCGTCCGCTCCGTTTGTGGCATCTTCGGGATTGTGAACTATCGGAGTGTCAATGTTTGTGCCGCTTATCGTAAGCCAGCCCACAAGGTCTTGATTTTGAGCGTACAGCTCGGCATATTTTATATTCATGCCGTCGGGAAAATCCACATCGGGATATTTCGCCTTGATTGCCGCCCACTGAGCTTCAAGATCGTCGTCCGTGGTGCTTTCCGAAGCAAGCTCCTTAAGACTGTCTCTGTTTTTTAACTGATTTTGATGCTCTACATAATTATTTATGAAGTAGCCGAAGCATACAAGCACAAGAATTGCCGACAAATCCATTATAATCTTTCTGACAATCTCCTTGCCCGGATCGCCCTTCCATGGAATAAAGGATTTGAAAAAATTCCTGAATTTGTCTTTTGTTGTGGTTTCGTAGTGCCGGTGCTGTCTGCTTTCCGCCGCTGAGTCTTCCGATACGGTACTTTCCGCCTTAGCGGGGTTTGCCGCCACAAGCTTGCTCTCGCTTTGAGAAATTGTATGATTTTCCTCTTTTTGACCGTTGGAGTCGGCGTTTTGCTCATTACCGCTGTGCCTTGTTACGGCATATGCTCTTGTAAAAACCGTAGGGTCGTCTTTTTTTATGGCGCTTTCACTGCTTGCCACATGCTTAACATAGGGCTGCGAACCGAAGCCTACGGAGCCCTTTTCGGTTTTTTGGCGGGCTGCCGCATTGCGTCTCCTCTTTTCGGCAATGGTTTCACCCTCCGCTTCCGCATAAATTACTCTGCGTCCTTCGGGCCCCTTGGGAGCGTTGTCGTCATAAACCAAGCTTATTGACGGCACACCTCCGCTTGAAGTATATCTTACTCCCGGTGTTCTTGCGGGAGTGTTGTTTTTTGGAGTTACAGCTCTGTGGTTTGAATAAACAGGCGGCGCGGCTGTCTGGGTAGGGGTGTTTTTCGGCTTTTTTGTCTCTGTCGGAAGCTCCGATGATAAGCCGTATTTGGCGGTTAATGCCTTGAGATCCTCAGATACGGCGTCAAAATCGTCATCCCAATCAGCCGTATTTATGTCATTTTTGCTGTCGTTTTCAGCCATATCTTTCATCTGCCTTTACATTGGATTTTCTCTTCCCAATCAGCTAAACAACTGCCGATTTAATCACTTGATGCATACCATTTGGATGCGTTTTTGTATGGGTTTGTTCCGCCGAATACATCGTAATAAAGCTGGGGATAACGGATTTCGTCCTCATCTCTCTGTACTGCGTTGGAGGTGTCAACCTCTTCGCTTTCACCTTCTCTTACAAGCCTTGCCACAAGAACGAAACGGGCATTTTCAAGAGAGCCGTTTTTGTCAAAGAAATATGTGCATGTGGAAAGGGTAAGAATTTTATCGTCCGATTGGACGTCTACGCCTGTGTCTATGTAGCTTCTCTGCATAATCTCATCGTAGAAATCCATAAAGCTGTTGTCGCCCATGGATGTTGCGATGTAATAGAACAAATAGTCATTATCGCCGGTAGAGTCGCCGTTCGTTCTGAATGCGGCTATAACCTTCCATTTATAATCACTGTAGATTGTGTTAAATTCTATCACGGGATACTGCTTGTAATACTCTACGTCCTCGTAATTGTGAATTTCATCGAAAATCAGGTCGTTGTCAAAATTGTGACCGTAAATAACGGTGTTTCTGCTTAAGGTTGCAACTCCGTTCTCATAATCCATAAAAGGAACGCCGTACTTTGTGTATGTGTCAAAATTATCATGCTTGAGATAATATGAGTTGTCGGTGGTCTGATATACGGGAGTGTCTATTGACGTGCCGGGAAGACTGAGCCAGCCTACGAAATCCGTGTTCTGAGCGTAAAGCGCCTTATATTTCTCCTGAATACCTTCCGGAAAATCCACATTGTAGGTCTGTTCATAGCTGAAAGGAGAAGAAAGAGTAAGACTAACCGCATCTTCAGCCGACAATGAGCTTACGGATACAGAACCCGTTATTTCTTCGCTTCGGCCGCCTATGAAAAGGGAAAGACAGGATACCGCAAATATAACAACAATAAGTATGGAAAGGAAAACGAACAAAATTTTATATTTATTGTCCCTTGCGCTTTCCGCTGTCTTGTCGTGTACGGCGGCGGTATTTGCGGTTGACTTTGCCGTGCTTGCGGAATTTTTCATCGCTTCGCTTATCTGCTTTTGTTCCTTGTATGCCGAAGCGAAAAGCTCTTCCGAGCCTACGGTGCGGTTGTCGGCGGCGGTTTTTCCGTCCTCTTTAGAAGCGGATGCCACATGAACGGAATTGCCTGTATTTCTGCCGGAGGACGCCACGGGCACCGGTCTGCGCTGTCCGTTTTTTATATCCTCCGTGTCATTTACGGTATCTTCGGTATTTTTTAAATTTTCGTTAATTTCATTGTTATCCATTTTTTTTGCACCGCCTTTACTGATCCGAAATTACGGCGTTGAGAAGAGATAAGCTCTCCGTTAACGCTGAATTACGGTTGCTTTCCCTGACATTTTCGGAGAAGCTGTTGTCAAGCCGCTTAACCGTTATATTCCCTTTGCAGTTTACAGCAATCCATATAAGTCCTACGGGCTTATTCGTATCGTCCGATGACGGACCCGCAATGCCGCTTACGGCTATTGAAACGTCTGCGCCGGATATTCTTATTGCCCCTTGAGACATTTCCCGAACGGTTTCTTCGCTTACGGCTCCGTATTTTTTTAGCGTTTCGTTTTTTACGCCTAAAACCGACCGCTTAATGCTGTTTGCATAGGCGACAATCCCGCATTGAAAAATTTGGGACGCTCCGCTGACGTCGGTGATTGTTTTCGCTATAAGCCCTCCCGTGCAGGACTCGGCTGTTGCAAGTATGAGATTTTTTTCTGTAAGCAGCTTAACTGCTTTCTCGGCAAGCTCGTTCATATTTATACGATTTCCTTAAAATCAAATCTTTTCGCAGATGCTCCTTGCCACAACAACGCCGGTAACGGAAGCCTGCATAAGTCCTCTTGTAATTCCTGCGCCGTCGCCTATGGCGTAAAGCCCCTCTACGGCTGTTTCAAAGCTCTCGTTTACCTTAACCTTTGACGAGTAAAATTTAACCTCAACGCCGTAAAGAAGAGTGTTCTTGGAATACAGTCCGGGCGCAACCTTGTCAAAGGCTTTAATCGCTTCGATTATGCTTGTAAGATGTCTGTGGGGAAGTACAAATGAAAGGTCTCCGGGAATTGCGGTGGTAAGAGTGGGACGGGTGGTGGATTTTCTCAATCTTGATTCGTCCGTCCTTCTGCCCAGCAATAAATCGCCCAGCCTCTGAACTATAACGCCGCCGCCGGTGAGCATATTTCCCAGCTGAGCTATGTATCTGCCGTACTCTATGGGCTGATCAAAGGGCTGAGTAAATCTTGTGGAAACAAGCAGGGCGAAATTGGTATTTTCCGTGTGCGAGCCTTCATCCGCATAGCTGTGGCCGTTTACAACCGCAATACTGTCCTTGAATGTGTTGTTAAAGCCTGCGTTGTAATGCTCTTCGCTGACAATTCCTCCGGGATTCATACAAAACGTGCGGACCTTGTTTTCAAAAGTATCCGAGTAATAAACCATTTTTGCTTCGTAAAGATGTTTTGTCAAGTGATCCATAACCGAATTGGGACATTCAACTCTTACGCCTATGTCAACCTCGTTATTTGTAATTTGGATATTACTTTGCTTCGCTATTCCGTTAAGCCATCCTGCACCGCCTCTGCCGGGAGCCGCAACCACAAAATCTGCGGAAACCTCTTGGGCTGCTCCGTTTTTTGACGAGAGAACGGCTCCCACAGCCTTATTGTCCTTGATTATCGGGTCGGCGTGAGTTCCGCTTTTAAAGGTGAAGCCGGGCATAGTCTCAAGATAATCGTACATCGCTTTAAGAACGTCGTAGGAATATTCCGTTCCCATGTGTCTTACGGGACAACGTATCAGCTTTATATTGTGCTTTGAACACTCATATGCAATGTCGTCCGCCTTCTTGTCCGAAAGTCCGAAAACCTCCTTGGGAGCGCCGAAATCAAGGTAGATTGAATCTGCATAATTTATAAGCTCCCGAACCTCGTTGACGGGCAGATAATCTGTGAGGTTGCCTCCCACTTCCTCCGAAAGGGAAAGCTTGCCGTCCGAAAATGCACCTGCGCCTGCCCAGCCGCTCATAATGTTGCACGGGTTGCAGCGGACGCATTCGCCCTTGCTTCTTGCGGGACAAGCCCTTTTGTTTATGTCCATTCCCTCATCAACGATGAGAACCTTAAATTCAGGCGATTTTTTTCGATATATTTCAAGTGCGGTGAATATTCCCGCGGGACCTGCGCCTATTATCACAGCGTTATAATGTTCCATATAAATTAATTCTCCTGTTTCAAATATGCATAACAATACTTATATAGTATATCACAAAGGCGTTACAAAGTACAAGTATAAAATAAAAAAGAAATGCACGGTTATTTTAAGGTTTTTTGTTTAATGTTTTCATAATTCGGATTAATACTATCATTTTATCTTGAAATTAGGCTTAAATTCTGCTTGTTGAAAAAATCAAAGCCGCCGTATACATTTATTTTTTATTTGCAAATTTGGAAGCAAACGACAGAAAATTCAAGTATATTCCCGCAAAGTGTTGTGAAAAGCAATAAGCAAAAGGATTGCCTTTGCCGGAAACAGATGTTTTTTCTTGCCGGCTTTCCAAATGTTTACGCAGAAAAACACCCGGCAGTTTCCCGCCGGGCATAGTGTAAATAATTTCTACTTAAACAAACTTAGACTTAGCCTATCAGTCTTTCTTCTTAACCGCCACAAATACGATGCCTGCAGCAAGAACAAGTGCAGCTGCCGCAACTCCTACGGCTGTTTCACCGGTCTTGGGGATTGAAGTATTTGTTGTAGCTGCCGCTGTTGTGGATGCAGTCGCGGGTTCTGCCGTTGTGGGAGCCGTTGTTGTGGTGTTATCGTCGGCAGCAGCTGTTGTGGCAGGAGCAGCTGTGGTTGCATCGTTTGCGCTTGTTGAAGGAGTAGTAATATCCTCTGCAATGTCAAAGAACGCATCTCTGATTTGGTCGGGATCGTATACCTCAAGATAAAGAGCATTCTGGATGTCCTTCATAAGAGTTTTGCCGTAAGTCAGCTGAGTGCCGCTGAGACTGTGGAAAAAGCCGATTGAATAGATAAGATAATCTTCCCACATTCCGGCAGCCGTTGAGTATACAGCGTTGCCGTACTTATAGTACATTGAGCTGTCCTTGGAGGTGTACTTTCCGCTGGAGAGGGTTGCGCCTTCGTTGGGAAGTCCGTCCGCCATAACAACAACATGCTTTGTGGCGTTGGCGTTGCCGTAATTCTCGTTGATTTCCTTGACAGCCATAAGAGCGTCATACATATCCGTGCTGCCCTTTGCTTCAAGGCTGTCGATTATGTTTGCCAGCTCGGCATAATCTGTTGAGAACGAATAAGTCGTAACGGTAGTGCCGTAAGTAATGATAACTATACGGTTCTGAGCGGTGGTGTCGTCAAGCATAATTGCGCAAAATTCCTTTGCAGCTTCCTTAAGCTTTGTGATAGGAGTGCCGGACATGCTGCCGGATACATCAAGCACAAGGAAAATATCTCTTGCGCCTGCAATGCTTGTGATTGTGTCGCTTGCCGTGTCAACGGAATTGAGTGAGGAATCGTCTTTTACTACTGTTGTTTCAGCGGAAGCCATGCACGCAAATGCGGCGGTGAACGCCATCATGAGCACAAGAACCACTGAAATATATTTTGTGAATGATCTCTTCATAAAATTACCTCCGTTTTATAAGTATAATCTGTAAGCTGTAACCATTCACCTAAATTATAGCATATTTTACCTAAATGTCAACCGTTTTTTTACGGATTTTTATTTTTTGCCCGCAATTTTATCCGGATAAATTTCTAATTTGGTGTTGAAGTTTTTTATGAAAGAATATATAATAAATGCGAGCGTCTTTAAAATGACATCCGAAAACGGGCTGACGGACGCTTAAAGGAGAGAAATATACTCATGGAAATGAAGAAAATAAGAGTTACCATAGCCGGCGTTCCGTACAACATAATGACGGATGAAGACGTAAATTATGCAGTCGGGCTTGCGGAAGAAATAGATACGAAGATCACATCCATGATGAGAAGAGCCCTTATTGCCCCCGGTCAGGCGGAGGCGCTGGCAATTCTCGAATACGCCGACAGCGTAAAAAAGCTTCAAACCGAAAATGAAGCCCTTAAGGTTCAGCTGAAGGAGTACCTTGCAGATGCGGCTCAGGCAAAGTCGGAAAGAGATATACTTAAGCGTGAGATTGCAAAGCTTAAAAAGAACGGCAGGAGCGAGGTATAAAATGGACTCTCTGAAAATAAAAAGACTTTGTGAAAATGCGGTTTTGCCGAAAAGGGCGACGCCCGGCAGCGCAGGAATGGATCTTTACGCCTGCCTCGACAATGCCGTTACCGTGGAGCCTCATTGTTGTTTTAAATTTCATACCGGCATAGCCATAGCCCTTCCCTCGCCGGATTACGGTGCGTTTATTTTTGCAAGAAGCGGTCTTTCCGTAAATCACGGACTTGCTCCCGCAAACTGCGTGGGCGTTGTTGACAGCGATTATCGGGGAGAGATTATCGTGGGGCTTGTAAACCAGTTCGATACTCCGTATACCGTAGAACCCGGCGAACGCATCGCTCAGCTTGTTATATTGCCGGTAAGCCTTATGGGCACCGAGGAATGTGACGAGCTTGACGATACACAGCGGGGAGAGGGCGGCTTCGGCTCCACAGGCAGGACTTAATCATGTATAAAATAAATCCAAATTCTTATTCGTCGGTATTTGTTTTGCCGGCGGAAATAGCGGACAAGCATCTTCGCATGGCAGGCAAAGCTCAGCTGAAGGTGCTTTTGTGGCTGTTCAGAAAACCTTCGGAGGGCGGAGACATTGCGAGAATTTCCAGAGATACCGGTATTCCGACCGATGAAATAGACGACGCCATGCTTTATTGGATGGAGGCGGGGATCATAATTAAGGATGACGGCGGACAACAAAATTTTTCCGACAGAGGGCAGATTTCCCCCTTTGGAATCGACCTTGATGAGAAACAAAATGACAACAATGATAATGATAATACAGATTATGAAAAAGAAAAGCAAGCCGACCGGTCTGTTATCGATACTCCCGCAGAGACAACCAAAAAGAAGGAGCATATACCCGTTGTAAAGCCCTCAATTAAAGATATTTCAGACAGAATGGCTCAATCCGAGGAAATCAGGGATATGTTCGGCGAAATTCAAAGGCTTTTCGGCAGAACAATGGGCTATGACGGGCAGTCGAGCCTGCTTATGCTTCATGATTATTACGGACTTCCAACTGAGGTTATCGTTATGATTTGCGCTTACGCCAAAAATATCGGCAAGCAAAACTCTTTAAGCTACATAATGAAAATAGGGGAGAGCTGGGCCGAAAACGAAATCAATACCTTTGAGCTTGCATCCGCAAAAATCGCAAGGCTTGAAAATTCGGATAAGGCGTGGAACGAGCTGAAGCAGATGACGGGAATGGAAAATCCCAGACCCACCGTTAAACAGTCGGAATTTCTTGAGGTCTGGATAAACGATTACGGCTTCGGTACGGATATGATTTATCTCGCTTATGAGAGAGCGGTCGAAAAAAAAGGAAATATAAGCTTCAGCTACATGAACGGTATTTTGCGTGCATGGCATGAAAAAAATTATAAGACAACAGAGGATGTTGAAAATGCCGAACGGGAATATGCCGAGGCTCTTAACGCAAAACGCCAAAAGAAGGAAAACAAGAGTAAAAATAATTCAAACGGAAGAGTAAACCGGGCGGACGAACAGCTGCCGCCTCCGTCTTATGATATTGAGCTTGCGCTGAAACACAGCCTTATGTTGGATCCCACAAAGACAAAGAGAGGACAATAATTTATGGCATACAATGAAAAATTGCTCAGGCTTGCGTCCGATGAAATTGACCGCAGAAAACGCCAAGCGGAGGATGATGCGGAAAAAAGACACGATGATTTCGCATCCAAGTGTCCGGAGCTGATTATGCTTGAGGATAAAATGAAAAAATCCGCCTACGGTCTGATTAAGGTTATCGGCATGGGTACCGATGCACAAAAATACATAGAAAAATTACGGATTGAAAATTTACAGGCGCAGGATGAAATCAAACGGCTGCTCAAGCTTAATTCTCTGCCGGAGGATTACCTTGAACCGAAATATTTCTGCTCGATTTGCAATGATACGGGATTTCACAAGGGCAAGCTCTGTAAATGTCATTTGGAGCTTTTAAAGCAGCTGTCCTATGAGCAGCTTTGCAAAAGCTCGCCGCTGACGGTGTCCACATTTGAGGATTTTAAGCTGTCATATTACAACGGCGACAGCAGAATTTACGATTTAATGAGCCGGGTATTTTCCTATTGCAAAGGCTACGCAGAGTCATTCGACCTCTCTTCCGACAGCATTTGTATGACGGGGGAGACGGGCTTGGGCAAAACGCATCTTTCGCTGGCTATAGCGGGAGAGGTTCTGAAAAAGGGCTACGGCGTAATATACGGCTCCGTGCAAAATCTTTTCGGAAATGTGGAAAGAGAGCATTTCGGGCGTTCGAACGACCCGGAGGGAACCACGGAAAAAATGCTTTTGGACTGCGACTTGCTTATTCTTGACGATTTGGGAGCCGAATTTACCACCAATTTTACAATCTCCACGCTTAACAATATCGTAAATACGAGGCTTTTGACGTCAAAGCCCACAATAATAAGCACCAATTTGCAAATTTCAAACCTTGATGAAAAATACACAAGGAGAATAACCTCCCGAATTATCGGCGAATATAGGATTTTGTCCTTCGCCGGCAAGGATATAAGACAGCAACGATTTGCGGAAAAGCTGGGTGATGGATAAACAGCCGCTTGAATTTCGGCTGAATTTTACATTGATTGAAAGGAAAAAATTCCATGTATTGCTTGACGGATGCGGCGACAATAAAAAAAATAATGTCAAAGCACGGCTTTTCTTTTTCAAAGGCTCTCGGACAGAATTTTATAACGAATCCGGAAATTTGCCCGATGATGGCGGAAATGTGCGGCGTTGATGAAAATTCCGGAGTTCTTGAAATCGGAGCGGGAATAGGCGTTCTGACTCAGGAGCTGGGAAAAAGGGCAAAAAAGGTTACGGCTTTGGAGCTTGACGCACGCCTTATACCCATTCTTGAGGACACTCTTTCCGATTTTGAAAACATTGAGGTTATAAATGCGGATGTGATGAAAATCGACCTTGAAAAGCTGCTGAAGGACTGCTTCTCGGATTGTGAGAATATCTGCGTCTGCGCAAATTTACCGTATTATATAACGTCTCCGATAATTATGCTTCTGTTGGAAGGCCGTTTTCCTTTTAAATCCGTAACGGTTATGGTTCAAAAGGAAGCGGGCGAGCGGCTTTGCGCTCCCGTGGGAACAAGAAACGCCGGCGCCGTTTCCGTGGCGGTAAGGTATTACGCCGAAGCGGAGGAGCTTTTCGGAGTGCCGAAGGAGTGCTTTATGCCCTCTCCCAAGGTTGACAGCGAAGTTATACGCCTTAATATAAGGGAAAAACCGGAGTTTGATATGACGGACGAAAAATTTTTCTTCGCCATGGTTAAGGCGGCTTTCGCTCAAAGGCGGAAAACGGCTTTAAACGGAATATCCGCAGGATTGGGAATGTCAAAGGATAAAGTCCTTTCTGCGATTAAAAATGCAAATCTCCCCGAAAATATTCGTGCGGAAAAGCTGAATATGGAGGAGCTTTACAATTTAAGTGAAGAACTGTATAAACTCAAATAATAAATTGAAATAAGAATTTGCAAAAAAAACGGAGAAGAATCATGCAGGGTAAATTTATTGTAATCGATGGTCTTGACGGCTCAGGAAAAACAACTCAGACGAAAATCATCGCAGAAAAGCTGGCGTCAAAGGGAATTGACGCTGTGATACAGGCCGAGCCCACCGGCGGGGAGTACGGAAAAATGTGCCGCGAGGCTCTTTCCGGAGCGAGAAAATGCAGCAAAAGCCAGCTTGCTCTGCTCTTCACTGCGGACAGGATAGATCATAATTTAAACGAAAAAGACGGAATAAATTTGAATTTAAATATGGGACGCACCGTAATATCCGACAGATATTATTATTCCACCCTCGCATATCAGGGCGTGGATGTGGGGATGAATTGGCTTAAAAGCCTTAATATCGGATGCTCTGATATAAGAAAACCGGATTTGTGTGTTTTTTTGGATCTTGCACCCGAAAAAAGTATGGAGAGGATAAATGTCGGCAGATCTCCCGATGAAATCGAAATTTACGAGAACATAACCTACCTTACAAGCATAAGAAAACGGTTTTTCAACGTAATAGAAATGCTTGGGGACAGGGAAAATATCGCAGTGATTAACGCGGACGGAAGCGTGGAAGGAGTAGCGTCGGAAATCGAAAATGCAATTATGAAGCTCTATTAATCCGTCACGCCTATATTTCACTCATCGGCTGCGGGTGTTTTTATCGGAGTTTGCCTCAGCCGCTTTTTGAAAAAATATTCGCAAAGCTCTTGACAAAGCAAAATTTCAGTATTATAATACAGCATGTAAAACAAAGAAGACGGTTATTCCGTACTCACCTTGCGGATAAGGTTCCTGTAGGGTCAATAGTTGCAGTGGGGTATATTCTTTCACCGAACGAATTGGTATGAGTGCGGATTGCTGTGTCCGCACTTGTTTATTTTATTTGGAGGTGCTCTACCATCGCTACAAAGGAAATGCAGATCAATGAAGAAATCCGCGACAGGGAGCTTCGCATAGTTTCCGACAGCGGAGAACAGCTGGGAATTATGTCTTCTCAGGATGCCCTCAGACTCGCTTCTCAGAAAAATCTTGACTTGGTTAAGATTGCTCCTCAGGCAAAACCGCCCGTATGCAAAATCATGGACTACGGAAAATACAGATTTGAGCAGCAGAAGCGTGAGAAGGAAGCGAAAAAGAATCAGCATCAGATAGATGTCAAGGAGGTTCAGCTTTCGCTTAATATCGATACGCATGACCTGGAAACAAAGGCTAATCATGCCAATAAGTTCCTAAAACAGGGCAACAAAGTCAAAGTCTCGATCCGTTTCAGAGGAAGAGAAATGGCTCACCCGGAAAGAGGACTTGAGATTATGGCTAAATTTGCCGATATGTGTACGGAGACAGGCAACATTGAAAAGCCCGCCAAGCTGGAGAGGCGTATGATGCTTATGTTCCTTGCGGCAAAACCGTCCAAATAATCAATCAGTAAATAATACACAGGAGGAATATAAAATGCCTAAAATTAAAACCAACAGCGGCGCCAAAAAGCGTTTTAAGCTTTCTAAAAACGGTAAGCCCATCCGTGCTCACGCCTATAAGTCACACATCCTTAACAAGAAAAGCACAAAGAGAAAGAGAAATCTGCGTAAGACCACCGTTGCCGATAAAACAAACGTAAAGCAGATTAAACAGCTCATCCCTTACAAATAATATAGCGAATAACAGGAGGTAACTTAAAATGGCACGTATAAAAGGCGCTACCATGACTCGCAAGAGAAGAAATAAAGTTTTAAAGTTAGCTAAAGGCTATTACGGCTCAAAGTCAAGACTTTTCAAAACCGCTAAGCAGGCGGTTATGAAGTCGGGCAATTACGCTTATATAGGCAGAAAACAGAAGAAAAGAGATTTCCGCCGTCTTTGGATTACGAGAATTTCCGCTGCCTGCAAGATTAACGGAATGAATTACTCAACCTTTATGAACGGTCTTAACAAAGCCGGAATTACGCTTAACCGCAAAATGCTTTCCGAGATTGCAATTTCCGACCCTGCGGCATTTACTGCCCTTACGGAACAGGCTAAGGCTGCTCTTAAATAAATACGGAATATTTCGGGGAATGCGCTGTGCATTCCCTTTTTCCGTTTAGTAAGCACCGATTTAATTAAGCAACGGCGGTATGGTATAATAATGATGAATGTACTCACAAGCAGAAACAATGACAATGTAAAAAAGGCTGTAAAACTTCGCACCGACAGGGATGAAAGAACCGAAACGGGGCTTTTTTTCATTGAGGGCGTAAGACTTTGCCGTGATGCGGTACAGTCGGGGATTGGCGTCGTATCGCTCTTCGTAACCGAAAGGGCAATGGGGAAATACGAAACCGAGATAAAAGAAATTTCGGATGCCGCACGGGAGAGCTTTTTGATTACCGAGGAGATTTCGGAAAAGCTTTCCGACACAAAATCTCCCCAAGGCGTTTTTTGTATATGCAAAACACTTGACAAAAATCATAATATTGATAAAATAAATTACAATGGTATATATGCTGCTTTTGAGGAAATACAAACTCCGGGCAATTTGGGCGCAGCTGCGAGAACTGCCGAGGCGCTGGGACTGGACGGTCTTATTGTCAGCGGCGGCTGCGATATTTACAACCCAAAGGCTCAAAGAGCCGCCATGGGCTCTCTTTTGAGGCTTGACGTTATTCGGACGGAAAACCTGCCGGAATTTCTTATGAAATGTTCCGAAAAAGGCATGAAAACATATGCTGCCGTTCCCGATAAAAATGCCCTCCCGGTTACGGAAATCGATAAATCGGGCGGACTTGTCGCCGTTATAGGCAACGAGGGAAACGGTCTTACGGATAAAACGATAAAGGCATGCGGCGGCAGAATTACCATACCTATGCGGGGCAGAGCCGAATCGCTTAACGCAGGAGCGGCGGCGAGCATAATTATGTGGGAGATGGTCAGATGAAGTGTCCTCCCGAATATTGGATTTGGCTCCAGATGACCTTAGGTGCAGGAGCCAGAACGGACGACATTCTGATGTTTTTCGGAAATCCCGAGAAGCTCTACGAAGCGGGACGGGCCGAATGGCTGCAAAGCGGGGTCATAAGCGTAAAAACGGCTAATCGTTTGACTGAATTCAGTCCGTCGCAATCCTACAAAATTATGAAGGACTGCAAGGATAACGGCTGGAGCATTGTAACCTATGAGGATGATTGCTATCCTCCTCTTCTCCGTGAAATTTACGGCTTTCCCTCGGTGCTTTACGTTTGGGGAGATCCTTCCGTTCTCAAATCCGAGATTACTGTGAGCATAGTCGGAACGAGAAATGCCTCAGAATACGGTATCCGTGTTGCGGAAAATCTTGCGTATGAGCTTGCTCAGGCAGGCGTTGTTGTTGTCAGCGGCGGCGCTGTGGGAATAGACAGCGCATCCCATAGGGGAGCGGTCAATGCGGGCGGCAAAACCGTTGCGGTGTTAGGCTGCGGATTGGGTCATTCCTATTTGAAGGTAAATGAAGATTTGCGTAAGGTTATATCCAAAAACGGCGCCGTAGTCAGCGAGTACACTCCTTTTTCTCCGCCGACAAAACAAACCTTTCCCGTCCGCAACAGACTTATTGCGGGAATGAGCCTCGGAACTGTTGTTGTAGAAGCGGGGGAGAGAAGCGGATCTCTCATAACCGCAAATTTTGCGCTGGAACAGGGCAGAGATGTTTTCGCCGTTCCGGGAGATGTTACGGGAAAGCGTACATTGGGCGCAAACCGCCTTATACGAGACGGCGCAAGACCGGTTTTTTCCGCAATGGACGTTCTTGACAACTATTTTGAGCCGAGCAGCGAAAAGGGTAAATCCTCCGATATTTACAAACCTTTGGAGTCGCCGGTAAGGCGATATGCAAAGCCTAAGCCGGTGAACCAGCTTACATGGAATAATCAGGCGTATGCCGAAAACAATAAAGAGAAGGTAAAAAGAAACGGTTCCGAAAAATCGAATTTGGAAAAAACAAAGACTGTGAAAAACAAGCGGGCATCCGCAGATGAAGAACAGGTAAATTCCCAGAACCCGCCGAAAAAGGAAGAGAAACAGATACAATTACCCGATTACGCTTCGGATAATGCAAAAAAGCTTTTCGCTGCCATGACAGCCGAACCGATGACCGCAGACGAGCTTGTTATGAAAACAAAAATGCCGGTTCAGGATGTTCTTTCGGCGTTGACGGAGCTTGAAATTTACAAGGCAACGGAAATGCACAGCGGAAAAAGATACGCTGTTGCAAATTAAAAATCGTTAATTTTATCGGTAATTTTATTTTAATAAATTCATTATATAGGATTGATGATATGTCAAAATTAGTTATAGTTGAGTCTCCTACGAAGGCGGGCACAATTAAAAAATATTTGGGAAGCGGATATGAGGTCAAGGCGTCGATGGGTCATGTCAGAGATCTCTACGCATCCAAGCTCAGCGTAGATGTGGAGCATGATTTTGCTCCGAAATACACGGTGATAAAAGGCAAGGAAAAGCTTGTAAAGGAGCTTACCGCCCTTGCAAAGGAAAGCGATGAGGTTTACCTTGCAACCGACCCTGACAGAGAGGGAGAGGCGATTTCATGGCACCTTGCGACGCTGCTCGGTCTTGATATCGATAAGACAAAGAGAGTGAAGTTCAACGAAATCAATAAAACAAGCGTTCAGCACGGTATGGAAAATCCGTCAAAAATAGATATGGACCTTGTAAACGCCCAGCAGGCAAGACGTATTCTTGACAGAATTGTGGGTTATCGTTTAAGCCCGTTCATATCGCAAAAAATCAGAAGGGGACTTTCAGCCGGCAGAGTGCAGAGCGTGGCTGTCCGCCTTATCGTTGACAGAGAAGAGGAAATAGCCTCCTTTAATCCCGAGGAATATTGGTCGATTACGGCAAAGCTGACGGCACCGCCTTCAAGAAAGGTATTTAAGGCAAATTTCATCGGCGATGAAAAGGGCAAGGTCGAGCTAAAAAACAAGGAACAGACCGACGAATATATGACATTGCTTGACGGTGCTTTATTCAAGGTTGTCGGCGTAAAAAAAGGCGTAAGAAAAAGGCAGCCCTCCCCTCCTTTTACAACCTCAACGCTGCAGCAGGACGCCTCTCATAAGTTGGGCTTTACTTCAAAGCGAACCATGAAGGTTGCTCAGGAGCTTTACGAGGGCATAGACGTGCCGGGCTACGGCTCAATAGGTCTTATTACCTACATGAGAACGGATTCCCTGAGAATTTCGGAAGAGTCAAGAGAGGCGGGAAACGCTTATATCAGGGAGACCTACGGGGAAAAATATCTTCCGGAAAAGCCTCGGTACTTCAAAACAAAAAACAGAACCCAGGACGGACATGAAGCTATCCGTCCCACCGTTCCGGAGCTTACTCCCGACAGAGCAAAAGGTGCATTGACCTCGGATCAATATAAGCTGTATAACCTTATATGGAAAAGGTTTATATCCAGTCTTATGGCAAATTGCGTTCAGGACACCGTAAAGGTGGAAATCAGAGCGTCCAAGGAGAGTATGCCGGACAGATACTGCACATTTACCTCAAGCGGCTACTCGGTAAAATTTGACGGCTATACCGTATTGTATCAAAATTCAAGTGAAAATGAGGACGAAACAGAGAACAATACGCCCCCGATGAAGGACGGAGACGAATTAAAACTCAGAGGATTGCTTCCGGAACAGCATTTTACCCAGCCCCCCGCAAGATATACCGAGGCGTCGCTTATTAAAATGCTTGAGGAGACGGGCGTGGGAAGACCCAGCACATACGCTTCCATTATATCAACAATAACCTCAAGGGAATATGTGGTCAGAGAGCAAAAGCAGCTAAAGCCCACAGAGCTGGGAACGGCAACAACTCAGCTGCTCAAGGAGCAGTTCCCGAAAATCGTCAATACAAAATTCACCGCAGGAATGGAGTCGAACCTTGATGAGGTCGAAGCCGGAAAAATGGATTATATCGCCATGCTCCACAGCTTTTACGATGATTTTGATGCAACCCTTGAAAAAGCAAAAGCAAATATGGCGGGAATAAAAATCCAGCTCGAAGAGGATAAAACCGATATCGTCTGTGAAAAATGCGGACGGAATATGGTCATTAAAGTGAGCAGATACGGCAAATTCCTCGCTTGTCCGGGTTATCCTGAATGCAAAAACACAAAACCGTATGTGGAGCATACAAACGGCATATGTCCGGTATGCGGCGGAGAGGTTATCGGGAAAAAATCAAAGAAGGGCTTTGTATTTTACGGCTGCGGCAATTATCCCCAATGCAATTTTATGACATGGGATGCGCCTACGGAGGAAAAATGCCCCAATTGCGGAAGCACTCTTTTTAAGGCAAGAGGCGGCGTTTTAAAATGTCACAAGGAAGGCTGCGGCTACGAGAGGAAAATCACAAGAGCAAAAAAGTCCGCCGAAACGGAAGAATCGGATGAGTAAGGCGGCAGTTATAGGCGGCGGATTTGCAGGAGTTGAAAGCGCATTTCAGCTGGCAAAAAGAGGAATAAAAACAGATCTTTTTGAAATGAAGCCCGTGAGATTTTCTCCGGCTCATAAGTCGGAAAATCTGTGTGAGCTTGTATGCTCAAATTCCTTTAAAGCCATGAGAACGAACTCCGCATCGGGACTGTTAAAGGCTGAAATGGAGCTTTTGGACTCGGTTACGGTAAAATGCGCAAAACGGTCCTCGGTTCCGGCGGGAGGAGCACTGGCGGTTGACAGAGATATTTTTTCCTCTCTCGTGACGGCGGAAATTGAAAAAAACGAAAATATAACCGTTGTCAGACGGGAGATTACGGAAATTCCCTCCGATTATGACGCTGTCGTAATTGCGGCGGGACCCCTTGTTTCGGACGCTCTTGCCGAGGCAATCCAAAGACTTACCGGAAATTCTTTTTTAAGCTTTTACGATGCGGCGGCTCCCGTTGTGGAGTTTGACAGCATTGATATGACAAGTGCTTTTACTCAATCCAGATATGACAGAGGCGGCGATGACGATTACATCAACTGCCCGATGAACAAGGACGAGTATGAGAGCTTTCACAGAGAGCTTGTAAACGCTCAAACCGCAAAGCTCCATGAGTTTGACAAAAAGCACGGCGTATACGAGGGATGTATGCCTATTGAAGTAATGGCAAAAAGAGGACAGGATACCATTCGTTTCGGTCCGCTGAAGCCCGTTGGACTTACGGATCCCGCCACGGGACACAGACCTTGGGCTGTTCTCCAGCTCAGACGGGAAAACAGAGAGGGCACCATGTATAACCTTGTGGGATTTCAGACAAATCTTACGTTTCCGGAACAAAGGCGTGTGTTTTCAATGATTCCCGCTTTGCATAATGCGGAATTTGTCCGATACGGCGTTATGCACAGAAACACGTTCCTCAATTCTCCGAAAATTTTAAACGGAGATTATTCCGTAAAAAACAGACCGTCTGTATTTTTCGCAGGTCAGATTACGGGAGTAGAGGGCTATATGGAGTCCGCCTCATCGGGAATTATGGCGGGAATAAACGCAGCCGACAGAATATGCGGCAGAGATACCGTTGTGCTGCCTCCCGAAACCATGATAGGCGCAATGGCAAGGTATATCAGCGATGAGTACATAAGCAATTTCCAGCCCATGGGCGCAGCATTCGGTCTTCTTCCCCCTTTAAATGAGAAGATAAGGGATAAAAAGGAGCGTTATTCCATGCTTGCCGAACGAAGCCTTGAACGCTTACGCCAAATAATTGACGGCGATAACATATAACTTTTTTTAATTCAGTACCGGTGAAAGGAGTGTGCGGAAAATCTGCACAGTAAACGGCAATGAGTGTTTTTGAACAGATTATAGGCTACGAATTTAAGGATAAAGAGCTTTTGAATACGGCTCTCACTCATTCGTCCTATGCAAATGAAATGCAGAATAAAGTGAAATTCAACGAGCGGCTGGAATTTTTGGGCGACTCTGTTTTAGGTATGATAACGGCGGAGTATTTTTTCAAAAATCACCCTGAAATGCCCGAAGGACAGCTTACAAAGCTGAGAGCGTCAATGGTATGCGAAAAATCCCTGTACCGTTTCGCTCAGACAATCAAATTAGGCGAATTTCTCAATTTGGGCAGGGGAGAAATCCACTCCGGAGGCAGAAACAGACCGTCAATTCTGGCGGATGCCTTTGAAGCCCTTATAGCCGCAATTTACCTTGACGCCGGCTTTGACGAGGCAAAAAAATTTGTTTTGGGCTTTATTGCAAACGCCGCCGTAGAGGACAATGAAATTGACGATTACAAATCTGCTCTTCAGGAGATAATACAAAAAAATCACGGCGAGATTCTTGAGTATTTTATGGCGGGAGAGTCGGGACCGGATCACGACAAAACATTTACCGTAGAGGTTCATCTCAACAGCAACGTTATCGGCGTGGGACAGGGACACAGTAAAAAGAAAGCGGAGCAAATGGCGGCGAAGGAAGCGCTGAGACTTATGGGTATAAAGCTTTGAAGCACATAAACGTCGCTTTGTTTGTCCCTCATTTGGGCTGTCCCCATACCTGTTCGTTTTGCAATCAAAGGACAATTTCGGGCGTTGCGTCGCCTTTAACCGAAGCCGATATAGATAACGCCGTTCAAATTGCGGTACAGGGTGAATACGATCGAAAAAACAGTGAAATAGCTTTTTTCGGAGGCAGCTTTACGGCTGTTGACAGGGATTATATGACAACGCTGTTAAAAACGGCGTACAAATACGTTCAGGACGGATTTTTTAAAGGCATAAGATGCTCCACAAGACCGGATGCCATAGACGAAGATATCCTTTGCATACTTAAAAAATACGGCGTTACGGCAATTGAGCTGGGCGCTCAAAGCATGTCCGACAAAGTTCTTGAAATGAATGAAAGAGGACATACGGCAGCGGATGTGGAAAAGGCGTCCCGACTTATAAAGGAGTACGGATTTGAACTCGGACTTCAGATGATGACGGGGCTTTACGGGGACAGTGATGAAGCGTCTGTAAAAACCGCCGAAAAAATCATAAACCTTAAACCGGAAACAGTCAGAATATATCCCACCGTCGTACTTAAAAATACCGCTTTGGGTAATCTTTACACACAGGGAATATATAAGCCGCAAAGCCTTGACGAAGCTGTTAATCTTTGCAGCAAATTAATCCAAATGTTCAATAAAGCCGGTATCAATGTGATAAGAGTGGGACTTCACTCCGGCGGCGGCGTTGAAGAGGGCTACCTTGCGGGAGCATACCATCCGGCTTTCCGTGAGATGTGCGAAAGCAAAATTTATATGGATATGTTTAAAAATTATATTTCCGAAAAGGGAATAAACGGTAAAGCGGTAATTTATGTGGCTCCCTCGGAAATCTCAAAAGCGGTGGGACAGAAGAAGCGAAACATAGAAGCTTTAAAAACAATAGGCGTAAATGCCTTGGTAAAAGGCTCGCCCGACTTGAAAAAATATGAATTTTACATAGAGAAGATAAATTAAAGAGGACAATTATGTATTTAAAATCACTTGAAATGCAGGGGTTTAAATCCTTTCCCGATAAGACTAAGCTTGAATTTGGAAAGGGTATGACCGCTGTAGTCGGACCAAACGGGTCGGGTAAAAGCAATATCTCCGATGCTGTCAGATGGGTTTTGGGCGAGCAGTCCACAAAATCCCTGAGAGGAACCAAAATGGAGGACGTTGTTTTCAGCGGCACGAACACCCGCAGCGCACGGGGCTTTGCCGAGGTAACTCTCTGCCTTGACAACAGCGACAGGCAGCTTAGGACGGACAGCGATCAGGTTGCCGTGACACGCCGCTACTACCGCTCCGGTGAAAGTGAATATAAAATCAACGGCGAAACCGTCAGACTTAAGGATATCCATGAGCTGTTTATGGATACCGGACTGGGCAGAGACGGCTATTCCATGGTAAGCCAAGGCAGAATTGAGGATATGGTGTCCGCCAAATCCGAGGACAGGCGTGAAATGTTTGAGGAGGCGGCGGGAATTTCCCATTACCGCTACCGCAGGGCGGACGCTCAAAAGCGTCTTTCTCAGGCGGAGGAAAATCTTTTAAGGCTCAGAGATATTTTAACGGGGCTTGAGGAGCGAGTGGGGCCTCTTAAAAAGCAAAGCGAAAAGGCTCAAAAATTTCTTGTTTTAGCCTCCGAAAAAAAAGAGCTTGAAATAGGCCTTTGGCTTGATATTCTCGACAGATCGTCGGAGCTTATCCGTGAGCAGAGCAATAAGTACACGGTTGCAAGCGTCCATTACAACGAAACCGAAAACGAGCTTAATGAAATTATTAAGTCGTCTGAAGAGGCGGCGGAGGCAATTCGGGAAATAAATATCAAAATCGACGAATTAAGACGCTGCAAATCCGAGCTTGAGGAAGAGGCGTCATCATCCGATTCTCTTGTTGCCGTAAATAAAAACTCAATCGAGCATAACAATGAGTCTATTCAGCGGTTCGAGTCGGAAATATCGCAGGAAAGCTTATCCTCTTCTCAAATCGATGAACAGATTGCTCAATCGGAAAAATCAATATCCGAAAAGCAAGCCTTTATTGATAAGAAAAATTCAGAGACGGACTCTCTTGCCGGTGAGATTAACAGCCTGAAAGAGCGTGACAGCGATGTTTCCGAGGATTACGTAAAATTAGCCGATAAAATCTCATTCCTCACAAAAAATTTGTCGTCGGAACAAATAAAATCCACCTCCGCCGGTTCTTCGATTGAGGAAATCCAAAAGCGGAAAATATCCGTCAGCGGGGAAGCGGAGAATAAAAAAATCGAAATTTCCGACCTGAAAACCGAGATAATTCGCATTGAAGCCGAAATAAAAATGCTGGATGAAAAAATCTCAGCCTTTACAAATGCCGTTTCAGGGTATATGATAAAGGTAAGCTCAAAGGCTGTAAAGGTTGAGCAGCATAAATTCAGCACGGACAAGGCGGAGCTTGACCTCATCCAAAAACAAAACCGAGTTAATATGCTCCTTGAAATGGAAAAAAATATGGAGGGTTACCAGGGCAGCGTAAAGTCCGTTATAAAAGCTGCGTCAAACGGCGTTCTCAAGGGCATAAGGGGAACCGTATCTCAAATTATCAACGCTCCCGATGAGTATTCTCTTGCAATTGAAACGGCGTTGGGAGCCGCCATCCAAAATATCGTCACCGAAAATGAGGACAGCGCAAAAAAAGCGATGTACCACCTTAAAAACAGCAATGCCGGCAGAGCTACGTTTCTTCCGATGACGGCTGTAAGGGGCAGAACGCTTGAGGAAAGCGGTCTTGAAAATTGCTCCGGCTACATAAGCGCAGCCTCCGATATAGTTAAATTTGACAGACAGTATGAAAATATAGTAAAATCTCTTTTGGGAAGAACCGTTATTGCCGAAAACATTGACGATGCCATAGCAATAGCAAAAAAATATTCCAACCGTTTTAAAATTGTCACTCTTGACGGACAGGTTATAAACGCCGGCGGATCGATGACCGGCGGCTCGCAAATACGGCATTCGGGCTTTTTGTCCCGTTCCAACGAAATTGCAAGGCTTAAAGACGAAATTAAAGCCGACTCGGAAAAGCTTGAAGAGATGAAACGGGAGGATAAAAAGCTCAAAGAGGATTATAACGCCGATAACGCAGCTCTTGAGGGTGTAAAAGGCGATCTTCTCAGAACACAGGAGGATAAAATCAAAGCCGAAAGCAATCTTTCCCTTGAACGGGGCAGGCTTAAAATAGCACAGGACGCCTTAAAAGCGCTGTCGGATGAGTCCCTGTCATCGGAGGAGCGGATTACGCAGCTTGAGCAGATACGGGACGAAGCGGAGAACAACGCCAAAGCGTCGGAAATTCAAATCGAGGAATGTCAGAAGCAGCTTGACTCTTTGGCAGAGAACCGTCGGGAATTTGCCGAAGAGCGTGAAAAAATAAACGGAAGAATTTCCGATATAAACGTTGAAATTGTCTCCGCCGTCCGTGATATCGAAAATCTGAAATCCCATATTTCGGAGCTTACGGAACGCAAAAATTCGCAGTCCGGCAGAATTGAGAGACTTAATGGAGAAATTCAAGCCGCAAAGGAAAAAAACGTTCGGCTTAAGCTGCGGATAGACGAGCTTAACGGCAGATCCGATGAAATACGCAGTCAAATCGAAAAATATGAAGGCGATATTCAAGACCTTGCTCAAAAACGCAATTTATCCGAAAAACAGTCCGGTGAGTTAAGAACGGCCGAAAGACAAAAAAATGAGGAAAAAGAGAGACTGTCCGCCGAGCTTGTAAGAATTGAGGAAAAGAAAAACTCCCTTCTCAAGGAGCAGGAGGACACTCAGACAAAGCTTTTCGAGGAATACAAATTATCAAGGCGTGAGGCGCAGGAGCTTAACATAAAAATCGACTCCGTTTCGGACGCAAAAAAGCGTTTGGGAGAAGTCAGAAATAAAATAAAATCTCTGGGAAACGTAAACGTAGGCGCAGTAGAGGAGTACAAAGAGGTTTCCGAACGGTACGAGTTTATGCGTGAACAGGTTGACGACGTTGAAAAGTCAAAGGACGAGCTGAATAAGCTGATATACTCCTTAACGGATAAAATGGCTGTTCAGTTTCGGGAGAGATTTGAGGAAATCAACAAAAATTTTACGCAGACCTTTACAGAGCTGTTCGGCGGCGGAAAGGCGGAGCTTATTCTTGAGGATGAAAGCAACATCCTTGAATGCGGAATTGAGATTAAGGCTCAGCCCCCGGGCAAAAACGTAAAAAGCATGACCTTGCTTTCGGGCGGCGAAAAGGGCTTGTGCGCCATTGCGCTGCTTCTTGCGATTTTAAAAGTGACGCCCTCTCCGTTTTGTATTTTTGACGAGGTGGAAGCGGCTCTTGACGATGTAAATGTTTTGAGATATGCCAGGTATCTTAAAGGAATGACCGATAAAATTCAATTTATCCTTATTACTCACAGGCGGGGAACCATGGAGGAAGCGGATATGCTCTACGGCGTAACCATGCAGGAGCACGGAGTTTCCAAGCTATTGCAGCTTAAAACCGCTCAGATGGCTGAGGATTTGGGACTTGAATAAAATTAACGCAGATTGGAGATTAAAATGGCAAGTATATTTAAAAAATTCAACTTCGGTCTGAAAAAGACAAGAAATAAGATGGCAGGCGCCATAGATGAAATAATGGAGTCTTACGATTCCTTTGACGACAATCTTTTTGCGGAGCTTGAGGAAATCCTTGTTATGAGCGACGTGGGTGTTCAGACTGCCGTTGAAATAACCGAAGAGCTTAAGGATAGGGTAAAAAAGGAAAAGCTTAAATCCACAAAACAGGTTAAGGACGAAATTAAAAATATAGTTGCCGAAATGCTTGACGGCGGAGAGGATATGGGGCTTATAACCCAGCCCTCCATTATCCTTGTAATCGGCGTAAACGGAGTTGGAAAAACCACTACCATAGGCAAAATGGCAAGTATGTATAAGGCTCAGGGCAAAAGGGTGATCATGGGCGCGGCGGACACCTTCAGAGCTGCGGCGATAGATCAGCTTGATATTTGGGCCGAGCGTGCCGGAGTTGAAATAATCAAGCATAACGAAGGCGCAGACCCGGCAGCCGTTATTTTCGATACCATAGCCGCAGGCAAGGCGAGAATGGCGGATATCCTTATTTGCGATACGGCAGGCAGGCTCCACAACAAGAAAAACCTTATGGAGGAGCTAAAAAAAATCTATAGGGTTATCGACAGAGAGCTGCCCTATTCGGACAGAGAGGTTCTTCTCGTTCTTGACGCCACTACGGGTCAGAATGCCGTAAATCAGGCGAGGGAATTTATGAATGCCGCAGAAATTACGGGTATCGTCCTTACAAAGCTTGACGGAACGGCAAGAGGCGGCGTGGTGCTTGCAATAAAGAACGAATTGAAAATACCGGTAAAATTTATAGGCGTGGGAGAGGGCATAGACGACTTGCAGCCCTTTAATCCGAAAATGTTTGCGGAGAGCCTGTTTAATGATTTGCCGGAAAACTATAAAGAAATAGAAAATGAGGTGTTACCCGTATATGAACAGCCACTTGAAAAAGTCGAACTCACCGATACAAGCGAGGCAGAGCAAGCGGTCAAAGAGCTTTTTGAAGAAATTATGGACATCGGCGAAAGCAGTGGATACGGCGGCGTATCAGACGGGACTGACGACAATGAAAATACTGCCTCGGGAGAACGTTCCGAAGGAGATAAGCCGGCAGTTCAGGGAGGCGTTTACGAGCCTGAACAGGGACAGAAGGACGCCTCCTCCGAGCCGGAAGAAAAAACGGTTACCGAAAATATCACTCCGTCCGATAGTAGAGAGAGCGCCGACGACGATTCACTCTTTGGTTCGATCGATAAATTCTATCTCTAACGCTTTCGGAAAGGGCGATATCCTGTGAAATTTTTAATTGCAACCCATAACAGAAAAAAGCTTTCGGAGCTTAAACGAATTTTAGAGCCCCTGGGAATTGAAGCCGTTATCGCATCCGACATAGGCATGGATATTTCCGATCCCGAGGAGACGGGCTTGACCTTTGCCGAAAACGCCAAAATCAAAGCCGCCTGCGGGTGCGGCGAAACGGGACTTCCCTGTATCGCAGACGACTCCGGACTTTGCATAGATGCGCTTGACGGCAGACCGGGAGTCTTTTCCGCAAGGTATGCCGGCGGTCACGATACGCCGTATTCCCATAAAATGCAGGTAATTCTCGACGAGATGAAGGATGTCGCAGACGAGGACCGAACCGCAAGATTTGTCAGCGCCGTATGCTGTGTTTTCCCGGACGGCAGAGAGATTAACGCCGAGGGCAAATGCGAAGGAAAAATAGGCTATGAGCCGTTAGGCTGCGGCGGGTTTGGATACGATCCCATTTTTATGGTTGGGGACAAAAGCTTTGCTCAACTGACCGACAGTGAAAAAGATGCGGTAAGTCACAGGGGAAACGCCTTAAGATTATTTGTGTGTGAGCTGCAAAAATGGGCCGAAAGTGAAAAACTCTGATTTGATGAAAATATTATATACTCCCTATTGAAAGGATAATGTTAAAATTATGACAGGAAAAGAAAGAGCCGAATACCGAGCAAAAGCAAACTCCTTGGATCCGTTGTTCCAAATGGGCAAGGGAGGAATTTCCGACGCTTTTATAAGCCAGGTTGACGGTGCTCTTAATACAAGGGAATTGATAAAGTTCAAGGTTCTCCTTGATACGTCGCCCGTAACGCCCCGTCAGGCGGCGGATGAAATCGCAGCAAAATTAAACGCTGATGTAATTCAGGTTATAGGCGGCGTGGTAGTGCTTTACCGCTTTAATCCCGAGCTTCATAAAAATGAAAAGAAAAAGGCTGCGGCTAAAAAAGTAAAAAAATCCCGTTTTTCAAATGATAAAAAGCCTGCCGTTATCTCTAAAAAGCAGAGAAAAATGGCGGCACAAAGAAAGGCTGCGGCAGCCGCAAAGGCAGGAAGATGAAAATAGGAATTTACGGCGGAAGCTTTAATCCTCCTCATTTGGGTCATTTAAAAATGGCGCAGTATATGCAGCGTCAGCTTGGAACAGATAAAATTTTAATTATTCCGTCAAATATTTCCCCGCAGAAAAGCGACAACGGCAATATAGACCCCGTTCACAGAATAAATATGTGCAGGCTTGCCTTTTCCGATCCCGTGTTTTCCGTTACGGATATGGAAATAAAGCGCGGAGGGAAAAGCTACACCGTGGATACCTTGTCCGAAATCAGGAAGGAGTATCATAACGCCGAGCTGTTTTTGTTCATGGGATCGGATATGCTGCTGTCCTTCGGCTCATGGTACAAGCCCGACAAAATTTCGGAGATGTGCACAATTTGCGCAGTTTCAAGGGACAGCGGCGAAACAGCGGCGAAGATGCGTGAATATGCGGAAAATGAGATAAGCGGCAAGGTGATAATCCTTGACAAACCGCCCTATGAATTAAGCTCAACGCTTGTGAGACAGCGGCTGCTTTCGGGAGAGGACTGTTCCGATATTTTGTGCGGCGAGGTTATAAATTATATAAAGGAAAACAAGCTTTATGGACAACAATGAATATAAAAAATATGTGGATATTTTAACGCAGCGGTTGTCGGAGTACAGGCTCCGCCACTCCCTTGAGGTTGCAAAATCCGCAAAGCATCTTGCCGAAAAATACGGAGGCGACAGTGAGAAAATGTATCTTGCCGGTCTTCTGCATGATATATTAAAAGAAGCCGAAAAAGATGAAATATTTTCTCTTTGCGAAAAATATGCAATTGAATTGACGCCTCTTGAAAAAAATGCTAAAAAACTCTGGCACGCAGTAGTGGGAGCGGAATACATAAAAAACGAGCTGAAAATAGACGACGGTGAAATAATCTCAGCGGTAAGGTACCACACTACGGGCAGAAAAAATATGACCCTGAGCGACAAGATACTGTTTATTGCGGATTTTATTTCGGCGGACAGAGATTATGACGGCGTGGATATTATGCGTGAAAAGGCGGAAATTTCCCTTGAGGATGCCATGCTTGAAGGATTGAGCTTTACGATTATCGAATTGGCTGAAAAGCAAAGCGCAATTCATCCGGACACCATAGACGCCTATAATGATACGGTTGAATATATAAGTAAAAAGAAAGGTCTGATATAAATGGAGTCATTAAATCTTGTTAAGGAAATAGTAAAGGTTCTTGATGAGAAAAAAGCTGAAAATGTAAAAATAATTAAAATTTCGGAATTGACAGTTATTGCGGATTATTTTATAATAGCAAGCGGTACATCAAGCACCCATGTACGCTCCCTTTCCGAAGAGGTTGAAGAGACAATTAGCAAAATAGGAGCGGAGCCCCGTAATATCGAAGGCAGAGCCACGGGATGGATTTTGCTTGATTACAGCGATGTTGTCGTTCACATTTTTACTCCCGAAGACAGAGAATATTACAGCCTTGAAAGGCTTTGGTCCGATGCGGCGATTATGGATATTTCGGAAGTTTTGACCGATTGAGGCATAAGGAGATTTTTATTTATGAATTATGATTTTAAGTCTGTTGAAGAAAAATGGCAGCGAAAATGGGAGGAGAGCAAGGTATTTAAGGCGGTTGACGATTATTCAAAGCCGAAATATTATTGCCTTGTGGAGTTTCCTTATCCCAGCGGCGCAGGTATGCACGTAGGTCATATCAAAGCGTATACCGGTCTTGAAGTCGTGTCCAGAAAGAGACGGCTTGAGGGCTACAATGTGCTTTTCCCCATAGGCTTTGACGCATTCGGTCTGCCTACGGAAAATTACGCTATCAAAACGGGCATCCATCCCCGTAAGGTAACGGATATGAATATAGCCAAATTCACCGATCAGCTTAAAAAGGTAGGCTTCTCTTTTGACTGGGACAGAGTTATAGATACTACGGAAGAGGGCTACTATAAGTGGACGCAGTGGATTTTCCTTAAGATGTTTGAAAACGGTCTTGCATTCAGAGACAAGACCCTTGTAAACTACTGCCCGTCATGCAAGGTTGTACTTTCAAACGAGGATTCTCAAGGCGGAAAATGCGACATCTGCCACAGCGATGTTATTCAAAAGTCCAAGGATGTTTGGTATCTTCGTATTACCGAATATGCGGATAAGCTTCTTGACGGACTTGAAAAGGTGGATTATCTCCCCAATATTAAGCTTCAGCAGATGAACTGGATCGGCAAATCAAGGGGAGCATTTGTTAATTTCAGCATAAAGGATATAGATGAAAAGCTGAAAATTTATACCACCCGCCCCGATACTCTTTTCGGCGTAACATTTATGGTTATAGCTCCCGAACATCCGATTATCGATAAATACAAGGATAAGATTGCCAACATGGACGAGGTTGAGTCCTATCGGGAGCTGTGCAGCAGAAAGACGGAGTTTGAGCGTACTCAGCTTGTAAAGGATAAAACAGGCGTAAAGCTTGACGGATTAACAGCCGTAAATCCCATGAACGGAAAGGAAATTCCCGTATATATTTCCGATTACGTAATGATGGGCTACGGTACCGGAGCAATTATGGCAGTTCCGGCTCACGACCAAAGAGACTACGACTTTGCGAAGAAGTTCGGTATAGATATAATCGAGGTTATCAAGGGCGGAGATATTTCCAAGGAGGCTTATACCGGCGATGGTGAAATGGTCAATTCCGATTTCCTTAACGGTATGACAAACAAAAAAGACTCCATAGCCAAGATTATCGATTATCTTCAGGATAAAGGCATCGGCGAAGGCGGCGTCCAGTACAAAATGAAGGATTGGGCATTTAACCGTCAAAGATATTGGGGCGAGCCTATCCCCATAGTTCACTGCCCGAAATGCGGACTGGTTGCAGTTCCCTATGAGGAGCTTCCCTTGAAACTTCCCGACATAGAGAATTTTGAACCCGGTTCGGACGGAGAAAGCCCTCTTGCAAAAATAGACAGCTTTGTAAATTGCAAATGCCCGAAATGCGGCGGCGATGCAAAGCGTGAAACGGATACAATGCCCCAGTGGGCAGGTTCGTCATGGTATTATCTGCGTTATGTGGATCCCCACAATAGTAAAGCGTTGGCGGATCCCGATAAAATGAAATATTGGATGCCTGTTGATTGGTACAACGGCGGTATGGAGCACGTTACACGCCATGTAATTTATTCCAGATTTTGGTACAGATTTTTATATGATATAGGCGTTGTTCCCAATGAGGAGCCCTATGCGAAGAGAACCGCCCAGGGACTTATCTTAGGCGCGGACGGCGTAAAAATGAGTAAATCAAGGGGCAATGTTATAGATCCCAACGAGGTTGTTAAGGTTTACGGCGCTGACGTTCTCAGAACATACGTTCTCTTTATGGGCGATTATGAGCAGGCTGCTCCGTGGAGCGAGAACAGCGTTAAGGGCTGCAAGAGGTTTATCGACAGAACATGGAACCTTCTTGAAATGGTCAAGGACGGAGATGAATACTCTGAAAATCTTTCCTCTGCAATGCATAAAACCGTCAAAAAAGTGTCTGAGGATATTGAGCAGATGAAGTACAATACCGCCATCGCAGCCATGATGACGCTTTTGAACCGTATATACGACGCAGGCTCGGTTACAAAGGGTGAGCTTAAAACCTTCATTCTTCTGTTAAATCCCTTTGCGCCTCATATCACAGAGGAAATATGGGAGAAAATGAGCTTCGGCGGTACGGTGACGGATCAGAGCTGGCCGACCTTTGACGAGGAAAAATGCAAGGATGCAACCGTTGAAATTGCAGTGCAGGTCAACGGCAAAATCAAAGCAAGGATAAATATTGACGCAGATATTTCATCGGAGGACGCAATAGCTCTTGCCAAAGCCGAAGAGTCAATTATTAAGGCCGTTGAGGGCAAATCCATAGTAAAAGAATTTTACATTAAAGGCAAGCTTATAAATATCGTCGTAAAATAATATGTGACGGTTGGCAATATACAGTCACCGGAAGCATAATTTTCAACGATATAAATATTGACTGTATAAAAGAATGATGTTAAAATAATACGGAGAAGGTTTTTACCTATCCATCGTTATACCCGTTTTAAGCTAAATTATGCGCAATATATTTGATATAATGGATAATGGCTTTGCAGGAAGAGAAAGTTCGGGTAAGTAAACTTGAAAGGTGAGAAAAATGGCTGTAATACGTGCTGAATCCGTGGCAATCACAAGAAGCCGGCTTGTAAGGGGCTTCAACGGCGACAATATTAATATCAACGGACATGTTGTTCCGCTGGAAAATGCAGATAAGGGCTTTAAAGGCGCACGATCGGCTGAGCCTCCCTTTGTGGGCATTGTGGCTTCAGGCAACAGAAAGGGTTTTGCTGCCGGCGCCGCCTCAGCGTTTAATGATTATTCGGGGGACATCCGTGAAAACAAGTACAACGCCCAATCTGTGATAGATAAATATTTTGACGATATGGACGCTGTGGTGACAAAATGCAATATTAAGGACAGCAAGCTCTCAATCGGCGCTCTGTGTGTGTTTGACGACTGCGTTGCGGCGGCAAAAACCGGCGGCTGTCACATATTGAGGTTTTCCGACGGCGAGCTTTTTGAAATTGCTCTTTCGGATGAAGACGGCGGAAGGGGATTTCAGTTCATCGACGCCGTAAGAGACGGCGATATGTTTGCTCTTATCGGCGAGGAGGCGTCCGCCAACCTTGATTATGATGCAATTGTCTCCATATTCGATTCCGGAGCGGATTTAAAAACCATGCTGCGTGATCTTTTCGGATGTCTTGCCAAAAATTCGGGAGCATCCGACTGCTCTGTCGTGCTGGTAAAGCTTTCCGCTGATTCCGACAATACGTTTGCTGCGGTGGGCGCACCCTCGTTTGATGATGAATACGAACCTGCAATCGAAGAAAATGAGCCGGGAAATTTTGATGCTCAGGAGCCTATAGACGAGTCAGAGCTTGTTGCCGATAACGAAACCGTTTCTGATGATGAAAAACCGGGGAACAGCAAAAAGCCCAAGAAAAAAATATCAAGCTTTATCCCGATTGCAATCCTTGTTATAATCCTTGCGGTTGCTGCGGCGCTTTACTATGCGTCAAGCAAAGACGACAGTGTTGTTGAGGGTGAAACGGTTACGGGCAGCGTACTTATTGCTTCCAATGAAGATGAGGACGAAACCATCGATGAAAACGGCAGCAACGGAATGGAAACCGTAACGGAACCCGATGCGGTTGGAACCATAAACACCGATATCGGCGATGATGACGATAATGACGACAGCGATAGCGGCAACGGCAACAGCAGCTCAAATACCGCTACTACGGCTTCAACCACATCTGCCGCAGTTACCTCAGCAGCCACAACGGCAGCAGCTGCGGACAACAACAATAGTGACAACGGCGATGATACCGGCAATAACGGCGGTTCGGATGATAATTCCGACAACGGCGACAGTCAGAATAACAGTGACAGCGACGATCCCGAAAGCCCGAATTACGACAACGGAGATACGGGTAATTCAGATGATTCCGGAAATTCCGACGATTCCGGCGACACGGGAGACTCAGGAAACAGCGACCAAAACGGAAACGGCTCCGACAGCGGCGACACCGGTGATTCCGGCGACGGCGGAGACGAAGCCTGATATTTTCGGTTGTCTTAAATAAACTTAAGCAAAATCCGAAAAGGATATATTTAAATCAACATTGCCTGAAATTCCGTCTACAGTGCCCGTATCCGAGTATTGCCAAATGGTGTAGCTGTAGTACATTTCAGGCTGTTCTCCTTCATGCTGAGCGTACCAAATGCAGTATTGCTTTATTTTGCTCAAATCGTATTGATTGTAGGCGTTGTTCAGATTAAGATAAATTGCGGGGGTGTAGCCGGCGGTCTTTACCGCATTGCAAAAGCTCACTGCGCAGTCGGTTAATTCATCCCCCGTTACATTATCCGTTCTCATAGCAATATCCGGCTCGTTTTCCCAATCGAATACGACAGGATATTCAATATCATAATTCTCTATGATGTCGAGCACAAATTCCGCTTCTTCCAGGGCTTCATCGGTGTTTACGGCCTGTGAGTAAAAGTAAACGCCCACCTTTAAGCCTGCGGCGGAAGCATTTTTTATGTTTTCCTCGCTGTATTCGTCCTCGCATATATTTCCCGCAGCGCCGTAGCCCCTGTAGCCTATTCGTATAATGGCAAATTCAATTCCGTCCGCTGCAACTTTTTCCCAGTCGATTGTCCCCTGATGAGAGGAGACGTCAATGCCTGTGGTGTATCTTACGCTTGCATTGGAATAAACAATCCGCCCCTCATCCGTCATGGTGAAGTCCTCTTTATCGTATGCGCTTGCCGCTACATCCTCGTAATAAGGTACCTCGCCGTTCATAAACAATGTCGTTGACTCAGGTTCGGTTGTTTCTTCCGGTTCATTTTTCGGGCTTGCCGAGATTATAACAACGCAAAGCACGGCGATAAGCACGAGTACTCCGCCGGCTATGTAATACGGTATAAATTTTTTGTCCTTTAATGTCATATTGCAGTCCTTTCCTAAGTAACCACTGATTAAATCACGCTTGCCGGCTGAGCACGCCGTCTGCTTGCTGATTTTCCGCAATACATCGTCACAAATGCTCACAATACGTCAGTATTCCTTGCACTTTGTTCCTTGTCTTGCAAAAAATTCGTGAAACTCGTCGCACTCGATTTAATCAGTGCTTACTTGAAAACATCATTTACATCATAACATTAAACATCGATAAAAACAATAGCAAATTTAAACTGTGTTTTAGCGCTTTTATTTGACGGGATGAATTGGGATTTAAGTTGACATACGGGATTTTTTTGTATATAATATATCTTGCATATGTTTAAACAGGAGGTATGCAATTTTGGATAATAAAAAAAAGCTTACGATAGTTCTTGTGGTTCTTGCGGTGGTGTGCGTCTTTGCTGTGCTTTCTTTCAGCGGCGTTATTGATTTAAGCAATATCGGTTCCGAGGAAGCTTCGACAGACGACAATTCATCGGCGTTGACCGAAGATGATTATAAATCCTCGGCGTCTGCATCTTCATCTTCGTCTTTAAGCGTACCATACCTTGAAACAAATATCGATAACCTTTACTATACCATGGCAGAGGACGGTACCGTTGTTTTTTATATGTATGACAGCTCGGCAAACACCTTTACTGAAACCGCAGCTTCCGGTACATATACGGTAACCGCTGTTATGAGCGAGGAAAATATCACCGCCGACGTCACATATTATAAGGACGGCGACAATATCGCCGGCTACGGTCTTTACACAGGCACGGATGGCGAATACAATTTATACTCCTACGCTTTCTTCAGACTTACGAACTTCGGGGAAGGTTATACGGGAGCGTCTTCGGACAGCTGTCTTCTTCTTGTGGACACTACGGAGGATGATTTCTACAGCAACGAAAAAATATATGAAGAGCCCTTTACATTCTATTATGACGATTGCTCAACCGTCAGACTTCTTTCCGAGGCAAACAGAACGGTGGGGCTTGACGGAACAAAAAGAGCCGATTATTCAATACTTAACGACACGGCGGTAAATGCGGCTTACAGTCAGACGCTGTTCTTTTCCGGCAGACATTATTCAGAGGATGATGAAAGAGTCGATTTGCTCAGAAGCGGCGGCAGCGGCAATAACACGGATAACGTACTTCTTGTGTCCGATGTTCTGGGCTATTGGATTGAATATACAGATGAGGGCGTTTTATATGTTTCCGTTGACGACAGCGAAAATGTTTTCGTAGGCTTATATAACCTGTCCGCCGATACTTCGGAAACGATTAAAACCTTTGAGGGTGTATCGAGAGACGATGTGCTGATTTCAAACGGCTACATATATATTGTCACTTCAAATACAATCTATTCCATAGACAGCGATACGGAAGCGGCTTTGGGCTACGACAACGCAGGCAATTTTAAAGCCGACCTTTTTAAAGCGTCCGATGATGTGTTTGTACTGAGAGGATATGTTGAGTCGGTATCTCCCGTTTTGATTTACGGAACAACAGCCGACGGAAGCGTTACAAAGGCTTTGTCAAATTCCGACTTTACAAATATTGTCAATCCCATTGTAGCCTCATCTTCACGAATTATGATTACGGTTGCGTCCAATGATAAATTTTCATATTATATTTATGCCGGTTAAAAATTTTTATGAATAAACCAAATCGCAGATTTATGAAAATGTGTTAAGACTTTGAAGATTTTATGTCTTTATTTTTAATTTACTATTAAAAATCCATATTCGTATTGCAATCCTCTCGAAATTATTGTACAATTCAGACATAATTTCGGGAGGTTTTTACTTTATGAAGAGAATTATTTCAATTATTTTGTCCGTTGTTCTTGTTGTGACAATGGCTTTCCCCGCTTTTGCCGCATACGATTACAATATCGAAAAGCTAAACGAATATCCGGTTATAATTGTTCCGGGCTACAGCTCTTCGGATCTGAAGCTTAATAATGAGGACGGCTCCTATACTAAAATCTGGGGGCTTGACTTTGATATGGTTTTCGCAACCATTGAAGAGAAGGCAGCTGAGCTTGCCGCCGGAGCAGGACTTATGACGTTGGGTGATTACAATTATCTTGCAAAGGTTGTCGGAGACGAGCTTGTCAATATGCTTGAATATATGAAATGCAATCCCGACGGCTCAAGCAAATACGACGTCGACGTTCTTATTCCGAATACTGCCGACGCCTGCCGTTGGTCGGAGCTTGACGACGAGTACAAAAACGAACAGGACGTAATGGCCTATATTCAGGATAAAGTATCCGATGATATGATTTACAACTTCAACTGCGATTTCAGAATGGGTGCGGTGGAGAACGCAGAGAGACTGAACGAGCTTATCCTTGACATTGTTAATACGACAGACTGCGGAAAGGTTAATATTTTATGTATAAGCCACGGCGGTCAGGTTACGGGAACATACTTAAGCCTGCACGGTACGGAGGGCTATGTGAACAACTGCGTTATGTGTATGCCTGCCATGGGCGGCGCAGCTCTTGCCTATGATATAATGACGGGCAATGTGTCCTTTGATGAGGAGACTCTTTTCTATTTCCTTGAATACGGTATGGAATGGGAAACGGATTATCATTGGATTTTTGCCGCAAATAAGCTTGGCTTCCTCGATGATTTAATTGCCGCACTTCTTCCTTATATTTATGAAATAATAGGATATTGGGGCAGTATTTGGGACTTTATCCCCGCTGATTATTTCGACGATGCAGTTCAAATGCTTGATGCGGAGGACAGTGCGGAGCTCATCGCCTCAACTACATGGTTCCATAAAAATATAATGGCGAATTACGAAGAAAACCTTCAGGCGGCTCTTAATGCCGGAGTGAATATTTCAATTCTTACGGGAAGCGGAATGCCCTCCGTTACGGGACTTCAGGAAAATTCCGACGCAATAATAAGAGTTGCGGATACATGCGGAGCAAAATGCGCTCCTTACGGCTGCAGATTTAATGACGGGTATATCTGCACCGGCGGAAATTGCGATAATCCCGGCCATAACCATCTTTCACCCTCTATGGAGATAGATGCGTCAGAGTGCTGGCTGCCGGACAATACATGGTTCGTTGACGGCTTGTTCCACGGAATGGAGCTGTATGATGATTACACCATGAGCTTTGTTGTCAAACAGCTGCTCAGCGCAAATCCGTTGACAAGTGTTTATGACAGTGCGGATTATCCTCAGTTCCACGCCGCCACAAGTCATTCGCAAACCGTTTTTGCAAAATTCAACAACAGCACAGAGGGATATATTTCATCTCTTGACAACGCAATTATTATCATCAATACAACGGCGTCTTCCACAGTGAGAATTTATGACATAACCGTGCAGGGAATAGATATAGAATTTGAAGATTTCAATGAAAAGGTGCTGAAGGCGGGACAGTCCGCTGAAATAAAATTTACGGGAGAAATTCCCGAGGAGAGCCTGACAAGGATTGCTGTATCGATTTCATTTATGGCGGGCGGTTCCTATACGCCTATAGGCATCAGAACTCTTGATTTTACCGTTATGAACGGAGATCCGGTTGAATATGACGAGTCCGAGCCTTATACGGCGGTGGATTTTCCGTCCGTGCCGGATATCGACTTAAACGGAAAATTTGCCGATATTGTGGAAAGCTCGGGGCTGACGGATCTGTTTAACGCCTTTGTCAGAATACTCAAAAAAATTATCAAGTTTTTCAAAGAGTGCATTGCAATAATTTACTCATAATGGTACAATACTAAGTATGAAAAAACTGTAAATTTGATTATGTATTTGGAGTGTTGTCTATATGAGAAAAATCAGACTCGGCTGCTCGGATCTTGAAGTGCCTCCCGTTGCAGTGGGCTTTTGGAGGCTTAACAGAAATACGGATGTCAGAACTGCGGAGGAATTTATCCGTACCGCCATGGAAAACGGCGGAAACTTTTTCGACCATGCCGATATTTACGGAAAGGGAGAAGCCGAAAAAATCTTTGCGGAGGCTGTTCATATGTCTCCCGCCGTGCGTGAAAAAATGATTATCCAAACTAAGTGCGGTATAGTTCCCGGCGTAAAATTTGACTTTTCAAGGGATTATATAATTTCCGCCGTTGAGGGCAGCCTTAAACGGTTAAACACAGATTATATTGACGTTCTTCTGCTGCACAGACCGGATACTTTTATGGAGCCGGAAGAGGTTTGCGAGGCGTTTGACAGCTTAAAATCAAGCGGAAAAGTGAGATATTTCGGCGTTTCCAATGAAAACGTCTGGCAAATGGAATATTTGAGAAGAAATCTCAATGTTCCCATTGTCGCCAATCAAATGCAGCTGAGCATTGCCCATTGTCCCATGATACAGTCGGGACTTAACGTCAATATGTTTAATGAGTCCGCCGTTGAAAGAGGAAGCGGAATTATTGAGTACTGCCGCATGAATAATATCACCATCCAAACATGGTCGCCCTTCCAGCATGGATTCGGAGCGGGAACTTTTATTGACAATCCCGATTACAAGGAGCTTAACGACAAGCTTGAGGAGATTGCGGAGGCTCACGGCGTCTCAAAAACCACCGTCGTTATGTCGTGGAATATAAGCCATCCGGCGAAAATGCAGGGAATAACCGGCACCCTTAAAAAGGAGAGAGTCGCAGAGTGCCTGAAAGCGGCGGATTTAACCCTAACAAGGGAAGAGTGGTATGCAATTTACATGAGTGCGGGAAATATCCTGCCGTAAATTAAAAAGATAAGGGCGGGGCTTATTGGCTCCGCTTTTTTGTATCTGTATTGTACCGATCATATGCTTTTTATGAGATAAAATAATCGGAAAAATTGAAATTTGATATTGACAAAAGGATTGCCAATGTGTATAATATGTTCGTTACTTAAATGAATATGCTGTTATAGCTCAGACGGTAGAGCGCATCCTTGGTAAGGATGAGGTCGCCGGTTCAAATCCGGCTAACAGCTCCAAATTGACTGCAAACCCGGTTGTGGCTTGCGGTTTTTTGGTTTTACGGTATTTTAATGCTGTTCTAATGAATATGCGGTACAATAAATTCCGAAAATATCCGAAATTTACAATATCGAAAGGAGCCGTTTCAAAATGAGAATACTTTTTGCCGAGGATGAACACGATTTAAATAAAATAATAACCGATAAGCTTACAAGCGAGGGCTACAGCGTGGACAGCTTTTTTGACGGCGAGGAGGCAATTTCCGTCCTGGATTATACGGATTACGATATAATCATTCTTGATATAATGATGCCTAAGGCGGACGGATATCAGGTTCTTAAAGCCTTGAGAAACGCCAAAAAAACAACGCCGGTGCTTTTCCTTACAGCCAGGGATTCCATAGCTGACAGAGTTAAGGGATTGGACAGCGGCGCAAACGACTATCTTGTAAAACCCTTTTCCTTTGAGGAATTGACTGCGAGGATAAGAGCGCTGACGCGAACCTCCTTCGGAGTTGCCGAAAATATTATTACCGTAGGCGACTTAACCATGAACTGCTCGTCAAAAACGGTAAAGCGGGGCGGAATTGAAATTCCATTGTCCTCCAAGGAATACTCCTTGCTGGAGTATCTTATGCTTAACAGCGGAGTTGTGCTTTCAAGGGAGAAGATAGAAAATCATATATGGAACTTCGATTATGAGGGCGGCACAAACGTTGTGGATGTTTATATAAGCTACCTGCGTAAAAAGATAGACGACGGACACGACAAAAAGCTTATTTATACCGTCAGGGGAAGAGGATACGTCATTAAAGCGGACTAATCAAATATTTATTTAAGCAACCATCGATTAAATAAAAAAGAAGTGTTTTGTACATGAAAAATCTTTCTATTCGTTTAAAAATAACCCTTTGGTTTTCTGCGGCGCTTATAATTATCGTTTCTGTCGCATATGTAATGGCGCTTGCGGTAAGCAATCAGATTGTCCAAAAAACCATCAGAGACAACCTTATTGAAACGGTTGAAGATAATGTTGACGAAGTAGAATATTTCAGCAGCATTGATAATGTGGATCTTGAAAGTGATGTGGACGATTTCCTTTCATACGGAGACGGTTTTCTTGAGATTGACGACGACTTTTTGGACGAGGTAAATCAGGTTTATACATCTCTTTATCTTTATGACGGAACATTTCTTTACGGAGAAAATCCAATCGCAACCTCTACATCTGAGCTTGATTTTTCGGATTCTGATGTGCAGAGAGTTACGGTCGGAGATACGGTGTATTATGTCTTTGACCGTATGCTGACTGCGGACGGATTGGAAGGGCTTTGGCTCAGGGGAGTTGTATCCGAGGAGCAGGGCGGTCTTCAAATGACAAGCATTTCCCGAACCTTCCTTATAATTATGCCCGGAGTTTTAATCGTTGCGATTTTAGGCGGATACCTTGTCGCTCGGCGGGCGCTTCGGCCAATTAGCAAAATTTCCGACTCCGTGAAGGAAATAGAACAGGGCGGCGATCTTGAAAAAAGAATTGACATTGGCAATGGTAACGATGAGCTGCACCGACTGGCGGACGATTTTAACAGGATGTTTGAGCGTCTGGATAAGGCGTTTAAAGCGGAACGGCAGTTTACGTCCGATGCGTCTCATGAACTCAGAACACCCATGACGGTTATTATGGCTCAGTGTGAGATGACGCTTGAAAAAGAGAGAACGGCAGAAGAGTATGAGGATGCGATTTTCCTTATTCAGCGTCAAGGCAGGAAAATGTCCAAGCTGATAAACGATATGCTTGACTTTACAAGGCTTGAAACAAAAAGCGATAAATACCCCATGGAAACAGTTGATTTTTCGGAGCTTGTAACCTCTGTGTGCGGCGATATGTCACTGATAAGACAGCATAACATTGAGCTTACATGGGAAGTTGAGGACAATGTTAAAATAACCGGCAATTATGAGCTTCTTGCAAGGCTTTTGGCGAACCTTATAGGAAACGCTTACCGTTACGGAAACGAAAACGGCCATACGTTTGTGTCCCTTGAAAGAAAAGACGGAAATATACTTTTATCGGTTAAAGATGACGGAATAGGCATAAAGGAAGAGGATCTTGATAAAATCTGGACACGCTTTTATCAGGCGGATTCATCTCACAGCGGAGAAGGCTCCGGATTGGGATTGTCCATGGTTCAGGGAATTGCGGAATTTCACGGAGGAAGGGTTCTGGTGGAAAGCAAAATCGGCAGCGGAAGCACATTTACCTGTATTTTTTCAGACAATTCGGAAAAAATAAAACATAAAAATACTAATAAAACTTTAATGGAAGCAGGTTATAATTAAGATGCGCTAATGAAAAATAGGCAAATTGTCGGCGTTAACCTGATGCCGTATATTTAAGATAAAAATCTACAAAAGGAAGTGAACCGTATGAATAGAGTAAAAAAACTGTTTGAGACGCCGAAAAGGGCTGTTGTAACAGTTTTGTGTATGCTGGTAATAGTTTTCGGTCTTGGTTTGATTACAGTGTATGCAGCAGGGACGATTGCGGAAAGCACCGCCATAGGAACGGAAGGCGCATATGAAATTGCATATAATGACGCCGGAGTCACATCCGATGACATACAAAGTATTCATTACGAGTTTGACTTCGAGGGAGGACGATTTGTTTATGAAATCGAGTTTACCACAAGTAATGCGGAATATGAATATGTGATCAAGGCGTCTGACGGAACAATACTTAAAAAGACTGCGGATATAATTTCGTGGGAGTCCGGCTCTGCAACGGAAACCACAACCGCTGCGGAAACAACCACTTCGGAAACGACAACAGCTGCGGAGGTTCCCGCAACAGCGGCCGAAACGACTACAGCCCGTGAAGCTTCAACCGCATCGGCAGCCGCAACATCGCAGGCGGCATCCACTTCATCTGCGGCTGCGGCGGAAAAAGCAACCGGTCCGGAAACAACAACCGCATCACCCGTAACCACTACGGTTCGGGAAACAACAACAGCATTAAATCTGATTGGTATTGACAGCGCAAAAAAAATTGCAACCGAAAGAGCGGGACTTACAGTTTCGGACGTAACATTTCAAAAGGCAAAGCTTGATTATGATGATGGACGCGTTGTATATGAAATTGAGTTTTGTTACGGCGGTATGGAATACGAAGTCGAAATTGACGGGCTGACCGGAGCGGTTTTGGATTATGACTGCGAATGGGATTAAGTAATCTAATGAAAATTTAATGTTCGGCTAATAAAGCTTTAATGTTTGCATGATATTCTGAAGACACAAAGCAGGTCAGACACGACTCACAGAAAAAAGTGATTTTGACAGCTAAAAAAATAAGGAAGTGAAAAAAATGACAACAAAAAACAAAACATTCAAAAAATCGAAAGCTGCCATATGTGTGGTATGCGCACTTACACTGCTTTTGGCTTTCCTGGGAATAGGCGCAATCGGATCATTCGCCGCCTCCACGACAACCGATCAAATCGGACTTGAAAGCGCAAAAACAATAGCTCTTGCCGATGCGGGACTGACCTCATCCG